>CAUYTZ010000087.1:0-2507 GCA_963575695.1 uncultured Gammaproteobacteria bacterium
CGCCGCCTCTTAACAATGCGCAACCGCCGCAGCACGAGCACGTGCTGATCCGTGTGACGACACGGAATGGGGAGTTTTTTGGATGGCCGCCGGGGTGTTTGATCCCGGCGGCCTGCTTGTCTTTCAAGCAACGGTGGGCGGGACTTCGAAGCCTTCCTTGAGAAAATGGGCAACATCGGGTATGGGGTGTCGTGGAAAATTTTTGACGCTCAACACTTCGGAATCCCACAGCGGCGCGTTGCTGGCGCAACGGTGGAGATAAGCCGCGCGAATGCCGGAGCGGCCCAGAATCAACCCGCCGGTAGGAAAATCCGGACCGAGGATATGCTCCATCAACCCTTCGATGGTGATGTCCGGATTGTCGATATAGGCGCAACAGCCGTCGATCACTTCGCCAAGGTTGTGTGGCGGAATGTTGGTCGCCATGCCGACCGCGATGCCGCCAGCACCGTTGACCAACAGGTTGGGAAAGCGCGCTGGCAGCACCAGCGGCTCGCGCGAAGACTCGTCATAGTTGGCCTGAAAATCGACCGTGTCCTTGTCGATGTCGTCGATCAGAGCTTCAGCGGCCTTGGCCAGACGCGCTTCAGTGTAGCGCATCGCCGCCGCTGGGTCGCCATCCATCGAGCCAAAATTGCCCTGGCCATCGATCAACGGCAGGCGCATGGAAAAATCCTGCGCCATCCGGACCATGGCGTCGTAAATCGCCGAGTCGCCATGGGGATGGTACTTACCCATGACATCACCGACGATCCGCGCCGATTTCTTGTAGGCCTTAGTCGAATCGTAACCGCCTTCCTTCATCGCGAACAGGATGCGACGGTGAACCGGCTTCAAACCATCACGAACATCAGGCAAGGCGCGGCTGACGATAACGCTCATCGCGTAATCGAGATAGGAGCGGCGCATCTCCTCTTCGATCGTCACCGGCGCAATATCGGTCGGAAGCATGGTCGGCGGCAGGGGCGGCGGTGGCGAGGCAGTCAAAGCGGTGGTCCCATCATGCGAAAATGCGAGGTGCCGACACAGCGCTCCGCACCAAATCTAGTAACATTTTTCAGGCATTAACACAACTATCACCGCTCGGAACTGGGGGCGTGATCGTGGCCGGCAGAGTGATGGTTACGGTCGTGCCCTGGCCGACGGTACTGGCGATGTTCAGCGTGCCGCCGTGCAACCGAACCAGACGATCGACCACAGTCAAACCCAGACCGGCACCTTCACACGCGCGATTGAGCGCAGAGTCCAACTGGACAAAGGGCTCAAGAATGTGGCCGAGCTGATCCTCAGCGATACCGACACCGGTGTCGCTGACTTCCAGTCGCGCTCCATCGAGCTTCCCCTCCGCAGCACAGTTGGCACAAGCGGTACGCACGGTCACGGTGCCGCCTCTCGGGGTAAACTTGATCGCATTCGACAACAAATTAAACAGTATCTGTTTAATGACATAGGCATCAGCCGTAATGGCACAGGAACAGGGGCCAATATCCTTAAGCAATTTAACCCCGGCTTGTTTGGCTTCAAATTCAATAACCGGCAGGGATTGCTCAACCACCGTGATCAGATCGATCGCCGCCAGTTTCAAAACCATCCGCCCAGCTTCGATTTTTGCCATATCCAAGATATTGTTAATGACATCCAGCAGATGAACACCGGAACTGTGAATATCGCCGGCAAATTCCATGAACTCCGCAGAAGAAAGCGGACCCCGCTTTTCATCCCGCATCATAGCCGAAAAGCCGATAATCGTATTCAGCGGCGTGCGCAATTCATGGCTCATCACCGCCAAGAAGCTGGCTTTGGCGCGGTTAGCAACTTCGGCCTTGTTCAGGGCGATACGCAAATCAGCGTTGCGCTGCTGGCTGCGTTCGGCGGCGCTAATCAGGCTTTGGCCGACATAGCGGATTTCCTTGGGCAGCGCGTCCAGTGGCAGATCCGGCACCTGTTCCCGGTCAATCGCGGCGGCGGCGGCGGTCAGCATCTTCACCGAGTGGGCCAGAAAACTACTGAGCCAGAAAGCGGCGGCCAGGCTGGTGCAAAACGCCAAGACTCCAAACAGGGCAAAGGTAATCGCCCACGTCCGCAGCGGTCGTTCAAGATCCTCGATCGGCTGTCCGACCAATACCCACCAATCGGCTTCGGTCAAGCGATGGAAGGCGAAGAAAAACGGCCGCCCCTCCAGAGAGCTTGCAATCAGCCGACCATTGTCCGCACCGTGGAGACCCGCCATCGTTAACGGCCGAGCCATCCAGGTAAAAACCCAGGTTCCTGGAATGGCCAGATAGTCTTTTTCCACTATATCGAGCATACCCAGCCACGACCGCGCCGATTCTTGGCCAGAGGTGGCGACGACATGATTGACTGTTAGGCATGAGCCTTCCATGCCGGCACGACCGCCTTGACCCCCGGCATGGCTCGCAGCCGCTGGGCCAGATCGGTTCGGCGGCACTCGGTGCCGTAATCCCAGCCGTTGCTGACTTCGACCAGATTGGTATTGATCACCACCA
>CAUYTZ010000088.1:0-1203 GCA_963575695.1 uncultured Gammaproteobacteria bacterium
GCAACATCGACCTGGGCGCTGGCACCGAAAAAAACGCCATTGGGATTGACCAGCCACACTTGGCCATTGGCCGAAAGTCGGCCCAAAATCTGCGAGGGATCGGGGCCGGTGACCCGGTTGAGCGCGATCGACGAGGAGCCGGGCTGAATAAACTGAGTATGCTCGTTGGCACCAATACTGAAACTACGCCAGTCGATGATCGCGCGGTCGGATTGCTGGCGGATAATGAGGTGATTGGGACCATTTTGTTGGATCGTCGCTTGCCCGCCAACCACCGTACCATCCTGAGGATTGGCCAGCGCCGCACCGCCAAAAGCAAGCACACCGACGACGATTCCGGTTAGGGCGGTCCCCGCCAGCAGCCGGGACCGGAAGCTGCTCGGCACCCTGATTTCGATGTGCGGAACTCGGGATGCGATCGATGAACGAGGTTGAGGGCGAGCGGAACGGTTCTGGGCGCGGCTACGTGCGGTCATGGTCTCAGTACCTCGCGGTCAGGCTGAAAAAGCCACGACCATCATGATCGTTGGCGGCACTGGTGTTGCGCAGGAACGGCTTGGCCACCTCAAGAGTGGCGGATAGATAATCCGTGACCCCGAAGCGGACGCCGCCACCTGCCGAGGCCAGCGTCTGCCAGCCATGCCGGGTTTTGCCGTCCTCATAATTATTGGCCCCGCCGATGTCGGCGAAGGTATAGACCTGGAAATAATTAAGACTGGGGATCTCAAGCTGCGGGGTGTAGGATAGCTCAACCTTGCCGGCCACCCCCCGGTCACCGGTTAGTTCAGAAGAGTCAAAAGCCCGGCCATACTGGCTGCCGCCGATGCCGAATTCTTCCGAGGACAGCAGGCGATCCGGCGACCATTGCCCTTCACCTCCGACCGTCAGGCCAAACCCTTCCGACAGCGGTTGGAGGTGCTGGGTTGAGAAGGTCAGTTTACGGAAATCACTGCGCCCTTCGGCTCGGGTCATGTTGTTGGTACCGGTGATCGTCGAGTGCAGTACGTCCAGGCCGTGACTGAAACGGAAACTGACCAGATTGCTGCCCTCAAACGAATCGGCAAAGTCGTAGGCCAGGCCATAGGACATCACCCGCAGCCGATCTTCATTCAGCCGGGCACCAAGGCTCATCGTGCGGCTGTTGCGGTAATCGAACGCCATGTCGACTCGGAGCGTTTCCGAGCGGCTCCGAATCAAGGGATG
>CAUYTZ010000089.1:0-2925 GCA_963575695.1 uncultured Gammaproteobacteria bacterium
GCCTGAAAAATGCTTCAGGAAAACAACGGCTTCTCCAAGACATCCTGCCCCGTCCATCGTGACCTCCGCTCCGAATCAGTGTGCCGATCGATTCGAAACACAGGCCCCTTGTCAAGAACTGTTTCACCCGATTGCCCTGGCGGCGGGGTGTAGATGCGCGGCGGCGGTGGCGTGGGTGTGGGATAGGAACGTTGCTGCGGCTGCGACGGGCCGATCACCTCGCGGGCCAGATAGGAGACGCCGACCGAGACGATGCCACCGACCACCGCGCCGAGCACGCCGAGCACGCCGCCGCCGACCGCCGCCGAGGCGGCGCCACCCGCGACCATTGAGGCGACCGCGCCAACAGCTTCCATCACACTCTCCAAGCTGAAACGGCACGGGATAACGGCAGGGAGACCAACCCGTGCCGGCCGGGCGCCACTCCGACCGGACCGGCGCACAGGCCGAGCCAGACGTGCGGCCCATGGCGGAAGGCCAGCAGGTCACCGCGTCCGGCCAGCAAGGGGACGGACAACGGGTCCCCGAGCATTAGGGTGGCGAGCGCAATCAGGTCGCCGGTGTCCCAGAAGGATCATTTCTGAATAGTTTTTAATATGGTAAGGTGGCGCTCACCTGATTTGGTTAGCGTTATGCCACGAAACATAGATCCATCATCATTCTCGCTCTCGTCGAACATTATCAACCCAAGTTCTTTAAGCTGAAAAATGCAGGTATCAATTTGCAGCTGATCAATATCCATCTTACGCCCTTGAACTCGATCAATTATTTTTGACCTCAAATTATGCTCAATGGCCGACTGGAAGGGGTACCTCTGCCCATTATTATAAGTTCCTGTCTTGCGGACCACGTAACCATACATGGAGGGACCAATAATGCGCAAAATATCGTTCCAAGTAATATTAACATCAATGGATTCGTATTGCTTGCTCTCATCTCTAAAAATAACAGTGAAGGCAAATTCATCGTCGCCTTGCGCGAGTTTTTCTCTGGGTATGTCGTCGGTTAAGACTGACATATCTCGGATTTTCCGCTCAAGTTCATCGTTGGTGGCGCGCGCGGCCTCAAGTTTTTCAAATAGCTCGCGTTCTCTTTGCATGTCGACTTCCGTGCGAGCCTGATCTGCTCTGACCCAACCAACCCGGGGACGAACGCGAGATTCGGACACCAAACTTTTCATCACCGCCATTCCAAGCTCGGCTGGTGTTCGATACTTGCGGCAAACTCTTGTTAATACCTTTTCTCTAAATGAATTCAATTTCACCCTCAAATCTTCTGTCTTTTCAGTAAATTTTGATGGTATATTATCCGCGTCATCTCTTACGAACCCGAGCACAGGTATGCCTTGCTTGACAGCATAATCGTATTCCATTTCCGTAAAACTGCGACCATCAGGACCGATGCTGCCATATTTACCGCCAACTATTACGATGTAATAATCGGACTCATCGATCACTCTCTTGATAAGGTGCCATTGTGAGTCATCCGAAGCAGGAAAAAGCTCCATCCCTGATGGGAACCCGCCCGTCTCGAGGATCGCCTGTGTCGCCTGTTGTCTTTCTTCTCGAAGGTCTTCAAATGTCGAAGAAAGAAACACCTGATAACGGACTACACCGCTCATATTCACCTCTTTTATTAAGATGTGTGCATTTAATATTTGTTATAATTACTTCCATAGAACTTCGTTAGCGTTGTATGGCATGGCAGTTTATAGATAAGCTTTGCACCGATTTGGAGGGCAAAAATGGAGGCGATTCGATCGCTGCTCTGCTGCTCTATCGCCACGTTGCTGGGCAGATCATATCGCAAATTCTCGCAAGGGTCTATACCACTGAGGAGATCACGATCCCAAAGTCGGCAAACGACGATGGTCTTGAACGGCCCCACAAGCGCTATCAAGCCCGCTCGCCGTTTCGGGCAGCGCCCGTAGCGTCAGTTCCGCCCGCCAGCGTGCCCCCGGCCGTTCGGCGACGTGAACCTGCGCGGACATTGCCGCGGCGAAGCGGGCGGTCAAGGTCTCGACGTAGAACACCTGCTCGACCGGCCGGATCTCCGCAGGCCAACTCCAGGCGGTCACGACGGCAAAACCTCGCAAAGATCGATTTGATAGGAGGACTTGACCGGCGGCACCGTCTGATTGGCCCCGGCGTCGTCGGTCATCAGGCGCATGCGCACCCGGCAGTTGCTGGTGACCAGCGGCCCGACGGTGACCGGCTCGCGCAGACGCGGCGCCACCCGGAAACTGGCATGGCCGTCGGCTCCGGCGGTGACATCGGCCAACACCAGATGGGCGCGGCCGGGGCTGGTCTGGATCAGGTCGCCGGCCCGGAGCGCACGGGTGGTTGCTGTGCAACCCCGGGAGCCGATGAAGATCGGGAATTCCGTGGTTGCGCTCATCTCGCTTCTCCCCCATTTTTAGCCCGTCGTGTGTTTATCAATAAGCCCCCAGCCAAAACCACATCAACCAAAATAAGCCAAAGCGCCCGGCGCCATGGTTTTTTGAACGTGGCGGCAAACTTAAAACCCTGATAGAGGCTCTGCGTCAATCTAAGGCGCAGGCAGAAACGGTTGCAACGGATCTAAAAGATCGGACCAATGATCTAACAAATGAGCAAGGCCAAATTGTTCCGGTTCCACGGTATAGGAGGTCACTTGGCCCCCTTCATCCAACTCCGCCACCTGCGTCTGACCAGTGGTAGTTATTTCATCCAGACCATCGGCACCATGCACCACCAAGGCATGTGCGAAAATCGTGGTAGAAGGCGATCACACCCAGCACCTCCGCCTGAGACAGGCGCAAGGCTGGAACGAAATGTTGGTGTTAAGCGGCACTTCCGGTCGGTCGAGCACGACCAGAAGTTCGTCTTTTCGTAACTTAAGGCGTTGCAGGGCCTGATCGAGGTCAACAAATCCAGTGGTGCGGAC
>CAUYTZ010000090.1:0-3736 GCA_963575695.1 uncultured Gammaproteobacteria bacterium
GTCTCCAAATGCCATCAAAGCATCAAAAAAGAACCCTTAATTATGTGGAGCGTAACGAGCGCATATTATAGCCAGCCCCTCTGAAATCTCAAAATAAATCCAGATTCTCCATATTAACTCCGCATAATTCCTCGACAGCGCCGCAGGCTTGCTGACCGCCACCGTTCCGACCACCGGCAACCTGGTCTATATCTGTTTTGGGGTGGCTATACCCGGATCAGCGACGACGGGAAAGTGCTGCTGGGAATGGCGACATGGATGGGGCCGATGGCGTTGCTGGGGGATTGGCAGATTTTCGACGGACTGTCGTTGGTTTCGACCGCGTTGGCCAACGTGGTATCGACGGACGATATTTTGCCGCCTGGGGTACGCGGTCATGATCAATTATTCCGGCAGTTCGAGCAACGGTGTGTTGGCCAGATCGACAAGGTGTTCGCGAACATAACGGTCAAGAACAGAGAACATCAGC
This sequence comes from uncultured Gammaproteobacteria bacterium, assembly GCA_963575695.1. Lineage (GTDB taxonomy): Bacteria > Pseudomonadota > Alphaproteobacteria > Azospirillales > Azospirillaceae > CAUYTZ01. The sequence continues at coordinate 470 of CAUYTZ010000090.1, forward strand.
GTCGGATCAACAACCAGCGAGGCCTAAGCTGCATCTGTTGGTGGTGGGTGTTAATGCCTATGCCAACCCCGCATTAAATCTGGATTTATTTTGAGATTTCAGAGGGGCTGGCTATAATATGCGCTCGTTACGCTCCACATAATTAAGGGTTCTTTTTTGATGCTTTGATGGCATTTGGAGACCTGAGATGACGAGGCGTGGCTTCGATTGGGCGACGAGCCGGAGGGGAATGAATCCGGGGGCGTTTTCGCCTTTTATTGATGCCTTCGCAGATTACCTGACCGGTCTTGGCCGTACGCCCACCATGGTCGAGCGTTACACCGGTTGCGCCCGCCACTTCGCGGTCTGGCTGATTTGGTCGAAGATGGGGTTTGCCGACATTGACGACGGGACGATCGGACGATTCGGGCAGCATCGGTGCCAATGTCCCGGCAGTTGTGTCCGCAACGGTCCGAGCGCGGATTATGTGCGCCATGCCGGTTGGTTTGTGCGATGGGCTACGGCAGCCGGGTAAATGGTTTAGGCGGCCTGAGCCTGCTGTTCGGCGGCAGACTTGCGCCAGTTCCACGGCAACAGTTCATGGAGCCGTGGCCGGGAGAGTGGGGAGAGCAGCGACGAATGATCGCCCGCCTGCGCGACGCCACCGAAGAGTCTCTCACAGCCGAATAACTTCACGTCCTTAACCGCGCCGCTCTCCACAGAGAGGCTCTAAACCAGAACCATTCCGCTTGCGGTGGTGCTAAAATCCCGGCACAAAGACCATACTACTGGTCGAATAAACAGGTGGGGTCATGACGCGCGCGGAATTGGTTGCGGCTGTGGCGGAGAAAGCCGGCATCGCCAATAAAGAGGCTGAAGGCGTGGTCTCCGCCGTGTTCGGCGTTCTGACCTCCGCTTTGGAGCAGGGCGACGAGGTCCGGTTGCATGGCTTCGGCACCTTCGCTGTGTCGGGACGACCGGAGAGGGCAGGAAGGAACCCGAGAACGGGCGCGGCCATGACTATCCCCGCTGGCCGAACTTTGAAGTTCCGGGCCGCCAGCCAATTGCGCGACGCCATCAATCCAGAAAAGGGAACTTCATGAGCGATGGCACCGAGAACAACGAGACCTTGGTCAACCTGACCGCGACCGTGGTTTCGCGGGAGTAAAATATGATGCTACGGCACCTCAAAAAGTCGGGGGTAAATGATGACGCCACGGCAGGCCCGGGTGAAGGTGCCCGCCCATTCTTGGGAATTCAAGGCTCGATTTCGGGCCGGCGTCTATTCCTGGCGTAGTTCTGACCTCGCTGCCAAACGGCTCAAGGAGGCGGTCAGTGAAATCAAGAAAGTCGCCAAATCTCAACCTTTGGTTGCTGCCGAAGGCATCATCGGCCTATTCGCAAGGATTTGGCCAGCATTCCAGAACATCGACACATCATCGGGAAGGCTCGGCGGAGCCATTAACAAGGCGGTCGGTTTGCTCATTCCAATCCTTATTGGCGCCCCGGCACCTCCTGAACTGCGGGAGAACTGGCTGGAGCATCTATTCCAAGCCGTAATCGATGATGGTGTTCAGTACCTCTGGGAAGTCGAAGAACGATGGGGGGAAATAGCAGTCTATCCAGAGATCATGAACAAGTATGCCGACATGATGCTTGCTGTTATTCGACTGGCATGGACCGACGAACGTCCTGGATGCTTTGTCAGTGGCTCAAGTATTTGCTTTTCATGCTTACTGGAAGTTGGTCGATACGATGACCTGTACGAAATCCTAGCACTCAATAAATGGAAACACTGGGTTGATCAGCGCTACGCCGCCGAGGCATTGGTTCGACAGGGGCGCATTGACGCCGCCGTGGCATTTGCCGAAGGATGTCGAAAAGCGTACGGCCAGTACGATTATCGGATATCGAGCTTCTGTGAGCGTGTCCTAATCGCGGCCGGTCATGCCGACAAAGCCTATGACCGCTATGCCATGCGCAGCACCGTGAACTCGACCAATATAGCGACCTTCAAGGCCGTCGCGGACCGGTATCCAGGCAAAGAGCGCCGGAAGGTTCTGCTGGATTTGATAACGTCTCATGGAGAGCGCGGAAAATGGTTTGCTGCGGCCAAGGATTCCGGCTTTCTCGACATTGCGCTTGACTGTGCCGCCGATGCCGAACCGTCGACGCTCGCGCGGGCTGCCCGTGATTTCGCATCGGAAAATTCACCGTTTGCAATGGCGATTGCACTAACGGCACTGCAATGTCTGGTCATCGGACGTGGCTATGACCCGACTGCGGCCGACCTCGCCATGGCCTTCGACGCGCTGATGGCGGCTGCTGAGAAGCTGGGCTGCACTCCCATGGCTTTGGACCGGGTCAGGAAAATCGCCACTCTTTCCGCCGCGCCCGGGCGAGAGTTCATGTCGGCGGCACTGCTTCGGAAATGTGGGGCTTCTCTATGACAGGTGCGCGCTTGGTCGCGGTTGAGGGTGACATCACCGGCGAGGCCGTGGATACCATTGTGAATGCCGCCAACAGCGACTTGACCGTGGCGGTGGTGCCGATGCCACCATTCACCGAGCCGCAGGGCCGGAACGACAACCCGCGCTCGACCATTTCGGCGGCTGCCCCACAGGTGAATGCCGGGTGACACCAGGCTTCAAGCTCAAGGCTCGCACCATCATCCATGGTGTGGGGCCAGTCTGGCGCGACGGTGGCTTAGACGGGAAGACGTTGCTCACGGCCTGTCACCAAAACGCCCCCGAAGCGGCCTCAGCTAGGCGGTTTCGAAACCTTGATTTTCCGGCAATCAGCACTGGTATCTATGGTTTTCCATCAGATCTGTCCGCAAAATTGCCCTGGCGACGGTGCGAGAGGTGCTACGTCGGAGACGATTGCAGCGGTCATTTCCAAGGGACTCTTCGCGTGCTTTGACATCTCGACCGCAGGCCTGTACCACGCCAAATGCTCTCTTCCTGCGCAGCTTACGCTGATTGGGTGTTACGCACCCAGGGAATTGACGCCTGCAACGTTATGCCAGCAATGTGGCTACTGACCCCTCCCCTTCTGTTTCCATTATCGAACCAGTGTCAAAACCTGAAGGTCGCTCGGCGGGCGGCGAGGCACCACCGACAACCTCAAGACGCAAGCCCCATTCTTCTGGCACCGATAACAGTCCCGGACTTGCCACACACACAAACGGCCATGCCCTCGACTGTCGGTCTTTGCCGGTGTCAGGTGCCGTCCGGGTGAAGCGGTCCGGGTGACGCCTGACGAGTGGACATAGGCCATGGCGGCGCG
>CAUYTZ010000091.1:0-3884 GCA_963575695.1 uncultured Gammaproteobacteria bacterium
AGGTGGTGGATCGTGTGCTGGCCGAAGAGATGGCGCATTTCCAACGTCTGCCCCAGTTAAAATTCCGTTCGACGCTGCCGACCGACCTGCCCTTGGTCCGGGCCGATGCCGACCTGTTGCGCCGGGCCGTGGCGGGCTTGGCCCATCTTCGCCCGCGAACATGCCGAAGGCCAGGAACACCAGCAACACGGGGGCCCCGACCTTTTCCGACATCTGCCCGGCCAGAATGCTGGACAGCAGCAACAGCGATCCCAACAAAATGACTAAGTTTCCGGATTCCACCCCCATCGGCCCTGTGCTCCGCCCGGCTGTACCGCGCCAACCGCTTGATTCCCAACCTAATAATTTAGCGGCGACAACGCCGTTTGTCGATATCGGAGTTGCCGGAGCGCACGAATGACGACTTAGGGCCGGTTATCTCTGTAACCGCAACTGTTGCAGATCGGCATCGACTGGTTTCGATCGTGAACCAAAACTGGTTGGTCGCTTGTTGACCGCATTGAGTTGTGTAACAGGGATAGACAGCCGTCATCATGAGGCTGGTATGTTTTTTCGCCTGCTCCGCCGTTGGGCCGTTACCGTTGGGATTGCGTCCGTGCTGGTTATGGCGGCGGCAGTGGTCCCGGTGCGGCTGTCTGCCGCCGACCCGACCAGCCCAGACCCGACCGCCAGTTCCACTGGGGCCAGTTCCGCTGGGACCGGTTCCGCTTCCGGCGGCGTGGTGGTGTTCGCCTACAACCGCTTTGGCGAAGACCGCACCCCGTCTACCAGCATTCGGCTTGACCAGTTCGGAGAGCATCTGGACGAACTGCGGAACGGGGGCTATGCCGTTCAACCGCTGTCTAAGATCATTGAGCAACTGGCTGCGGGAGTTGTGCTGCCCGACCGCACCGTGGCCATAACCATCGACGAGGCCAGCCGTTCGGCCTTCCGCGAAGCCTGGCCGCGACTGCGTGAGGCTGGAATTCCCTTCACCCTGTTTGTGGCCGCCGACGCGATCGATCGCGCCACCGACAACACCATGACCTGGGCCGATATTCGCGATTTGCACAACAATGGCGTCACCATCGGCGCCCTGTCGGCCTCGGGCCGGCCGATGGGAAGCCGGGATCGCCAGGATCTGATCAACGATCTGCGCCGAGAAGAGGAACGGTTTCAGGCCGAGCTGGGCTTCAAGCCGACTCTGTTCGCCTATCCGTTCGGCGAATATAGCTTGGAAGCGCGAGCGTTGGTCGAAAAGCGCGGCTATGCCGCCGCTTTTGGGCTGCAATCTGGTGTGGCCCATGCCCGTGCCGACCGCTACGCGCTGCCCCGGTTCGTGATGAACGAAAGTTTTGGTGGCATCGACCGCTTTATTCTGGCCGCAAATGCCCTGCCGCTGCCGGTTGCCGACCTGACACCGGCCGATCCGGTCCTAACCACCAACCCGCCCCACCTGGGCTTCACCTTGCCGGAAGACATCCGCCACCCCGAACGGCTGGCCTGTTTTGCCACCGGCCAGGGACGGACGGCGGTCGAACGACTGGATACCAGCCGGATCGAAGTGCGTTTGGCCGATCCGCTACCACCGGGACGGCCGCGAATTAACTGCACCCTGCCCGCCGATGATGGCCGCTGGCACTGGTTCGGGGTGCAGTTCCTGGTTCCGTCTGAGCGACATTGAAAAGCACCGGGGACTCTAGAGACCAGGACAAGCCCCTGATACCGTCCCCTGTGCCGTTCGCCAGAAGTTAACCAGACACTTGTCTTCTTTGGCCTCATGATCCAGCAGCCACTGGATCAAGTATTTCAGAATTTCCTGACACAAGCCGACCTCGCCTGTTTCATAATGAAAGACGAATGTCGATAGGTTGCCGAAGAACTCACAGTGGGCCAGTTGGTGGGCTTCCGTGTCGGGATAGCGGACCGACTGCATAATAAATTCTTCACGAGAAAAATGAATCGTCACATATTCGGTCAGTTCGCACAAAATATCGCCGATTTCGTCGTGATCACTGGTGCCGATCATAATCCCAAGGCGAGCGATAATCCCGGTCAGAATGCGGTGATCAGCATCGATTTCAGGGTGGCCGGTGGCCAGTTCATCTGTCCAGGTGATGACCATCGCCGTGCTTGTCTCGCTACGTTCTCCGCTTGATTGTACCACTTACTGCCGGACACGGATATACCCCTCCCAACCCCGTCGACGCAGCTCACAGGCCGGACAACCACCACAGCCAAGCCCCCAGTCGTGGTGCCGGCTGCGGTCGCCCAGATAGCAACTGTGGCTGTGGTCACGGATCAATTCAACCAGCTCTCGGCCCCCCAGAGCCTCGGCCAGGGACCAGGTTTCAGCCTTATTGATCCACATCAACGGGGTATGGAGAATGAAGCGGCGATCCATGCCCAGATTAAGCGTTACCTGCAACGCCTTCAGGGTGTCGTCGCGGCAATCAGGATAACCGGAATAATCGGTTTCGCACATGCCGCCGACCAGATGGCGCAGTCCGCGACGATAGGCGACTGCGGCGGCATAGGTGAAGAACAGCAGATTACGTCCGGGCACGAAAGTGTTGGGTAGCCCCTGTTCCGTCATCCGGATCTCTACCGCTTCGGTCATGGCCGTGGCCCCAAGCGCCGCCAACGAACGAAGATCGACGGTGTGATCGGAGCCGATTCGGGCGTTCCAGGAGTTCCGTAGTGCCGGGATGCCCTGACGCAAACTGACGCGACAGTCGAGCTCGACCGCGTGGCGCTGACCGTAATCGAAACCGATGGTTTCGACCGTGGCGAAGCGGTCGAGCGCCCAAGCCAGGCAGGTGGCCGAATCCTGACCACCGGATAGCAGCACCAGGGCCCCTTGGTCATGGGTGGCGGTCATTAAATTTCCCATGTGAAGTGGGGTCAGGGGCTAGGTACCCCTGGTCGCCAAAGGCAGAGCACTGCAAAGCCAAATTGGCTGACTCACGCCCCGGCACCCGGCTTTTTCGTCGCCTCGCCGCCCGGGGCGGCGGTGGCGCAGCCCTTGTTGACATAGTCCATATGATCGGTGCGCAGCGCGTCATACGGGTCTTTGCCGTTGCCCGCCGGTATATTGTTCATATAGCGCAAGGCCGCTGCGGAACCGCCCAAATCGATGATGATGAAGTCCGCCATGGCCAGAGTGGTGGAGATGAAACTAAGCGCGTAGACCTCCAACGCGATCGCCCCGGACAAAGTAGCGAAACTGAGCAAATTCGCCGAGCCGACCAGCGGCAACACGACATAGGGTCCGGGGGGAACACCCAGACTGCACAGCGACTCGATGAACTCATGCTCTCGCCGTTCCAGGCCGACTTGCTTGGCGACATCGAAGATGCCGGCGATGCCGACGGTGGAGTTAATCGCGAACCGGCCGACTGAAACCGCCGCGTTTTTGGGATCGCCCACCAGCAGGTTGTTAAGGATAAATTCGATCTCGGTCAGATTGGAATAGGCGTTGCCAAGAGCCGTGATCACCGATTCGGGCAAGCGCGGTTTGGTATAATCAACCAGTGGATTAATCACATAGTTTAAGAAGCCCTTATTGAACGAGAACATGGCCCGGTTAAACGGCTCCAACGGGTCATGCGCCATGGGCACGCTCTCCGCCCGCGCCGCCGCTGGCAAGGCGACGCCGCAAATCACAGCCAGAACCATTCCTAGTTTGCGCATCGCCTTCTCCATCCAAATATTCAGACCCAATGTCTCAGGTTAAATGTTTCAGGAGTTAACTGTCAAAGCCAATCTGCAACTGGGTCTGAGTGCGCTTGCTGTGGTCGCCTTCGTCGGCTTCGACCGCGAAGCGCTCGGCCAGATGATGCACCACCCGGGATGAAACGAACTGGGAAATGTCGCCGCCCAGCCTTCCGACCTCCTTAACAAAG
>CAUYTZ010000092.1:0-2645 GCA_963575695.1 uncultured Gammaproteobacteria bacterium
TCTTCGGCTTGCGTGCCCAGGGAGGCAACTCATGAAAGCCGCCAAAGCCCTAGTTTCGAAAGCCGCATCTCCGGTCCGCAAGGTTCGTTGCGCCATCTATACCAGGAAGTCCTCGGAAGAGGGCCTGGACATGGAGTTTAACTCGCTCGACGCCCAGCGCGAGGCGGGCGAAAATTATATCGCCAGTCAGAAGGCCGAGGGCTGGTTGCTGGTCCCCGACCGCTACGACGATGGCGGCTTCTCGGGCGGCACTTTAGAGCGGTCGGGTTTGAAGCGTCTTCTGGCCGACATCGAGAACAGCCTGATCGACGTGGTCGTGGTTTACAAAATCGAGTGCGCCAGGAAGGCGGGATAAATAAAACCCGCCATAAGCTGGCAGAAGTCCTGTGAGGTGCAAGACCTCACGCCCAACGCGACGTGACGCGGGGGGAAAAGCAGATCGGTGAGGGAAATCGAGTGCCTTCGAGAACCCAAAAATTAGCAGATCCGATCAACGTCGAGGAGGGCCGGACTTTCGGCCGGCCGACTCGCTCGGCTAGCGAGCCTGATATGGGTAGGAAACGAACCGACGCCGGACGCCTCGTCAGAGTAGGACCCTCCACCAACCCGAAAGTGGGTGGAACGGCCGACAAGGCCGGCGGAGCGCTGATCCCTCTTTCGATTACGGGGATCGGGGGTGCACCAAAAGTGCATCAACCATCGAGTGTAAGCACGGTGCTCGATGGTCGGAATCCGTACGGGGTAGAGTCGGACCCTAACACAGGCAAAGGAAATCTGTCGGAACCTGGGAACCCTGCTGCCGCTTCCTTCGGGATGGCCGAGGCGACTGGCGATCGTGGCGACAGGGGACGGAGCCTCCGTAGTAGTCCGAGGGCGGGAAAGGCTGATTCCGAAGCCGGGCAAACCGGGGAAATTCCGCCCGCTCGGCATCCCGACGCTCACCGATCGCCTCGTGCAAATGGCGTTGAAGAACGTGTTGGAACCCATCTTCGAGGCGGATTTCTATCCGACTTCCTATGGGTTCCGCCGCGGCCGGAGCACCCTGGATGCCCTGGCGATGATCAAGCGACAACTGGAGGCCACCAAAGCGGGGCCATCTAAATTCGACCATATCATCGAAGGGGACATCAAGGGCTGCTTTGACAACATCGACCATCACATCCTGATGGAGCGCGTTCGAAGACGAGTCGGGGACAAAAAGGTCCTGCGGCTCATCCTCTCCTTCCTCAAGGCGGGGATCATGGCCGAAGGCAGCATTCGCCATCCTGCGGCGGGCACGCCACAGGGCGGGATCATCTCCCCGTTACTGGCAAATGTCATGCTGACGGCCATCGACGAACGCTATGGCCGGTGGAGTCCGCAACCGGGCGAAACCTCGGCAAAAGCCTGGCGGCGACGGTCCTATGACCAAAGCCAGGGCCGCCCCACGTTCTACATGGTCAGATACGCGGACGACTTCGTCATCCTGGTATCGGGCCGGAAAGAAGACGCCGAACAGGAGAAGGAAAGGCTGTCCCAATACCTGAAGGAGGAGCTTCGCCTCGAACTGTCCGCCGAGAAAACTCTCGTCACGACCGCCGAGGACGGCTTCGACTTCCTTGGATATCGCGTTATCAAGGAAAACTCCAGGAACGGCCGCCTCTCCGGATGCCTCAAAATCCCGAAAGGGAAACTGCAAGACATCCGGCACCGCATCAAGCAACGGACGACCCGGTCAAACACCGGAGAGCCCCTGCTGGCCCTTCTCAAGGAACTCAACCCGCTGATTGCCGGGTGGAGCAACGATTACAGATATGCCACCGGCGCCGCCGCGGACTTCCAGCGGCTCGACTGGTGGGTATGGCACCGGATCCAAGGCTGGCTGGCCAAGAAGCATCGCAAAACCACCAGCCATGATCTGCGTCGCAAATACGCCAAGCGGGAAAGTCCCAGCCGGTCAAGCTGGGGCGAGGAGGAAACAATCCTCCGCCGGTTCGGACAAAGCGGCACCGCCAGATATCTGTGCCGGGGTACCAGAATCTCGAATGGATGGAATGATGCAATCGACGGGGTAAGGTTTTACCTTGGAATCACCCGTCCGATATCAGGCTTCACTTGGGTTGGAGAACTATGGTGACTGCAACCATGGAATGCAATCTTCCATGCACGGAGAGCCGGATGCGGGGAAACTCGCACGTCCGGCTCGGAGAGAGGGTCATGAAAACCTGCCGCCGGAAGGCGGCAAGGCAGCGTGGCCCTACTTCTACTCGCCTCAGTCGCGCCTTGATGGATTTCGCCAAGCTGGTCGAGGTAGTGGATGGGCGGTATTCCGCCTTTGGGCTATGATGTGGTTGAGCGCAAACTGGTGGTCAACCCGGCCGAAGCCGAATTGGTCCGCTTGATCTTCAAGCGATATCAAGACCTTGGCTCCGCGACCGACCTGTTCCAGTAACTTGCCGTCGCCGGCCATCGCACAAAAAACTTTACAACCCATTGCACTACATACCAATTTTAGAACGGAAGCCGGGTGCGCTTCGCAATGGCGCGCCCTTTCGGGAGTGGTCGTTGCCGTCCTGGGTGGTCCAGGTTTTGGTGCGATGGCCGGCGACGGCAAGTTCCTGGACCAGGTCGGTCGCGGAGCCAAGGTCTTGATAGCGCTTGAAGAT
>CAUYTZ010000093.1:0-10283 GCA_963575695.1 uncultured Gammaproteobacteria bacterium
ACAACAAGTTCTGCGAGGCGACGCTCAGGTTCTTGAGAGAAAATGTCCCGAAAAACTGGGACGCCCTATGCGATGGCGTGTCCGACAACTTCCGCATTATCTCGCCCAAGGATTTTCGGATTCTCAGGTGAACAGGGTATACTCATCAAGTTCGCGGTTAATAAGCTGAAGTGCGGCCTTCACACTCATCGGGCTGTCATCGGATTCAAGTACAGCTTTGTAACGAGAAAACACTCCCATGCCCGGCCCAATGGCCGACTGCGGCATATCGGCCGGAGCGATATTGGCGGCCTGAAGCTCCGCAATGGCAGGAGGCAGTTCGCGCTTCAAAGCGCGGATGAATTCCGCGCGGGTGATAACCTCGGCTGTGGCCTCCTTTTTTCGGCAGACGAGAACGACTGAGTTGGCGAGGGCGTTGGTGCCTGAGGCGATCATTCGGTTCGCCATTTCGGTGCGCAATGGCCATGTGCCGACGACGGCAAAGCCTGCTTCAATAACTGCCTGCAGGAAGGTGGCCCATCCGGTGGAGCTGATCCCTTCGTCAGCGATCTCACTCTGCTTAAAGGCGTAGTAAATTGCCGCAGGGAAGCTTGTAGCAGAGTACATTACCATATTCGTTATGGCTCGCCTCATTCCATCCAGGAAGAACGCATCAGCGGCTTCTTTGCTTCCATGCCGAAATTGCGTTGCTACCAACTCTTCAGCTTTCGGGGTCGCTAGGACACCAAAGGCATCAGGAAACACTGGCCGCAGACTGCGTCGCATCCAGCAATAAAAGAAATCAGAAAGGTCAGCATATCCAATGTTGTCATAATAGGGTGGATCAGTTGAGATAACAGAGTATTTAGGCATGACCACAGTCTGTGCGTCAGCATTTGTTAATGACCCAGACTGCGCTGGAGAAAACCGCTCCACAACTTTTGCAACCCAATCAACGTTTCCAAGAAAATTGCCACTGGCGTCGGAAAATGGATTGCCTTCCGCAAAGTCCCACGTCATGGGAAGAGCCTGTCGCGCGAATGTATTCCTAAGGGCTTCCATCTTTGGAGAGCTGTCCCACGTGCAAATAGACGAACCCCGATCGACAGAGCGATTGATTGCAAATGCAAGGTATACACTTACTGACTCAGCATATGCTCTTGATCCAACTCCTCCTGATGCCAGTCCAACACTGTCACTTTCGGAGGGCGATGCGTTTATGTCATCTGCGACTTTTCTTCTAACATCGTCGAGAAGGTCGCCCAAAGTAAGAAACAAAAGTATCTGACGATCAATGAAAAGTTTGCCCCATTCGTCCAAGCCGTATGCAGAGCAAACACCCCCAGTGATCATTGCCCTGGTGGGCGTGCTGCCAGACAAGAATGTCTGCCTCGCGAGAGCAACCTCGTCATTCTGACCAGCTAATGCTGCAACGTGTGATATTTGTTCCGATCCGGGCAAATAGATACGACTGTTCCTGCCCTCGGCCACGACCGCGATCAATCGAAGCCCCAATCGACCAGATCGACCCTCGTCCCGTATATAGTTTCGTGGTATAGGGTATCCCGACAGCAAGCAAAGAAAATCCTGCGCCTTGCCAGGCTTTGTTCTAAGTCCGGCTTTCTCAAGCTCTGCCTTACTGAAATCCCCAGTTTTTATTTCAAAACCATAGGAGGCGGTGCCTTTATTGACAACCGGATGAATGAAATTCTTCTTTCCAGTCTTTGAGGAAAGAACATATGAACTAATTAGAGGAACATGGGCACCTCCAAAAGCAGGGTCCGGGCTGGCAACCGTCCGCGCCCATATCCAGGCAATCACCGTCGCTTTGCCACCACCGTACTCCTTGGGTAGGTCCACCTGCGGGTAAAGATGCCCGATGCGTTCGAAGGCACGATCACGCATCCATTCGCCGTAATATTTTACATCTTCGGCCAAGCCCTCGGCATTCTTATATTGTCCGAATCCACGCACGGGGTTGCCTGGGTGGATCGGCGGCTTATCCTTGAACTTCGGCGGTATCTCGATCATCGCCTTGCCGATCATCACTGCCACCGGGTTCAGGTCGGACCCATAAGCGGGCAGGCCCAGGCGCTGCGCCTCCAACGGGATCGAGCATCCGCCGGAAAACGGGGTCATAGATTGGCGGCAGTTCGCCTCCACAGCTCCGCCTGATCTCTGCACGCGCGCGCTCCAGCACAGCTTCATTGGTGCTGTTTTCCCAAACCACCAACTCTTTGATGATATCGAACAGCCGCTCCCGTTCGGCTTCCACCGCCTCTTCCGTCGGGAATTTATCGGGGTAACTGGACGGATCATCGACCAACTGGGCGAACAGCACGGCCCGGCAGGCGGCCAGCGGGCGTCGCGCCCACCACAAATGCAGGGTGGACGGATGCCCATGCCGGATCGACTTCTCCCGCGCGGACGCCGCGTTGATCGCTTCAAGAGGAATCGCAACCTCGATTAGTTTTTTTTCATAACGATGTGACCGTTAAATGGTGGGCACAGGATATTGAGTGATGCGAGCGAGTCCTTCAATCAAAATCCGAAAACTTTTGGAGTTATTGCGAGTATAAGACAAGTGATCAGCCACGCTGCGTGCTCCTCTGATTTTCTGGAACCCCGGGTACAGGATTTTGATCTCTAAAGACGGTTTCTGAATAATGTCAGGATTGCGGAACTTTTTCTTCTTAGCAATTGCCGCCAAAGCAGGAGAAGCGAAGGCCGTCGCCATCCCTGCCGGATCGCCAATATACCACGCTTCCAGTTCATGGCAGGCGATGCGCACGAGCGTGTCAGGGCGTCCTGCTTTGGCGCAAAGAGTGACTAACGATTGCTTAAGGCCGACACAATCATCGCGATCCTTATCACGAATGACAACAAATCGGTCTTCAGGGTAGGTCCAGCCTTTCAATTTACGTGGCAGACTTTTTTCCAAATCCTGCTTTCCCTGATGGGGGATACACAGAAAATCCATTGTTGGAAAGAATCTCGGCAGCGCCTTATCAAGGAATACCTTGATGGACGGCTCTTCCACCATGAAAACAATCCGCGCCATTACGGATGAACTCCCGGAAAGAGTCCCTGTTTCCACAGTGCGCCCAGAGAATCTCCCTGATCCACTAAGGATTTTAGCAATTGGTCATCTGACGCTCGGCAAACCTCGGTAAATCCTTTCGTTTTGACCAGCCAAAAGACTTCATCAAGAGCTGTCGCGTTGAGAAAGTCAGGTGAATGGGTCGATATAAACGCTTGCCCGCCCCGCTCGGCATACGATCGAAACTCCTCAACAAGCTCGGTAATTAGCTCAGGATAAAGCTGATTCTCCGGCTCCTCCACAGCCAGCAAGGGAAATGGTTTAGGATCAAACAACAAAACCAGATAGGCGAACATCTTGATGGTGCCGTCAGAGACATAACGAGCAATAAATGGATCCTTAAAACTGCCATCCTGAAACCGCAATACCAAACGGCCATCCTCGGTTGGTTTTGCTTCAACGGTCCTGACTCCGGGAACACGGGCAGCCATAGCGTCGAGGATACGGCGAAACGTGTCTGGATGATGTTCAAACAAGTACTGAGCAACCTGAGCAACATTATCCCCACGAGTTGAAAGATGTTCAGCTTCGCCTGCATCGACACTTGGGCGAGCATCAGCAATGTGAAAATCGGAAATATACCAGTTTTCGATCAGACTGCGAAAATCTGCGACGATGCGGAACTCGCGGAACTGTCCCAGACCCTTGATGGCAAGAATGCTGGGATCATCCAGAATATATTCTTTTCGTTCTTCTGTTGCGTTAGCGTCGCCATAAGCGGATTCATTGGTAATGGCATAGCCTTTTCCATTGGAGAAATCTACGAAATGCCATGGCTGGCCATGGCTGCCACGGCGAAATTTCAGAACCTCTCGTCCAACCACCGGGCGGCCGTGGTCATTCCTGATCTGAATCTCGTAGGTTGCCAACCTCCCCCCGCTTTCCCGGAACTTTATCACGATTGAAATCGGGCCATCTTCTCCACGGCTGACCAGTTCCCTGAAACCACCACGCCTTTTCACCGCTGTGGCAACGTTCTGGATCAAGGCATCTTTCAGGAAACTGAAGACATCGAATAGCGTGCTTTTGCCGGCCCCATTAGCCCCGACAACCACGACCATACGTGACAAATTAGTTAGTTTGACATGCCTGAACACACGATAATTTTTTATTTCTAACGCTTCAATTTGCATTGTCATGCGGGCCTCCCCGCCCGCTGTAGCAGGCTCTTAAGATTAAACTGGATGGCGGTGTGCTCGAACGCCGGCTCATGATCGGCCAAGGCCCCGCGCACATAGCGCGGTTGACTGGCGAAACCGTGGTCGATCTGCACCACCGCGAGGATGAATTTTTCTGGCTCATGCAGCGAGGTGATGACCTCCTGGCGGGTGATCATCACCGTGTCGGCGCCATCGATTCGTCCCTTTACTTCGAGGAAGCGCAGGTTGCGGGATGTTGGGCAGAAGGAAACAATGTCATAGCCGAGCTTCTGCGCGGAAACGTCACTCGGCACGTTGCCCAAAGCCTTTTCGGCCGCCATGACCGCGGACATGGCCGCAAGTTCGATTTCCCGGCGCGCGACGGGGTCTTCCGCAAAGCCGGTCGGCATGGTCCTGGGCGTGGCCGGCCGCGGCGCGCGCGCGTCCAACAGCCCACGGGGAATGACCACCATCCCGCCGCGCACCCGGGGCGGCTGGGATGAAATGAAGCGTTCCTGCCCCAGTTCCGCCATGCGGCGCTTCTGGCGCCCGGCTAGGTCTTCCGCCCGGCGTTGCGCGTTCTGCCAGTTGAGCCGGGTCTTTCTGCCCGCCTTTTCCTCCTCCTTCAACTCGAAGGCACGGGCATCCCAGTAGTTGATTTCCTTTTTGAGACGAGCACGAACCTCCTGCTCGACCTTGTCGATCTCGGGCAGGCGGCGGGCCTTGACCTCGGCCACATGGGCCTGGGCCAGATCGACGGTCGCATAGCGCACGGCAACCTTCTCCAGGTCGATGGTCAGCCAGTCTTCCTGAAGCAGGTCCTGCACCAGGGCGATTTCCTCGGGTTTGGCAGGCCGCAGGTTGAGGTGCGGGGCTATGCCGGCATTGACGGTGCGCCCGGTCTTATCGACGGCGGCAAACTGGAGCTTCTGCGAGACGATATGCGGCCTACCCAGGCTGGTGGTGCGCCCGTCCTGAACGCTGTGTTCCAGTAAGAACACGGCCGAAATCGCATCATCGGGATCGGTGTCGTCCACCAGGATCGCCCCCTGGCGCATCAACTGCTCGTACTCCTCGCGGATGATGCTGATGACGGCCTCCAACAAGGGATGGCCGGGACAGACGAAGGTGGCGACCGGCTGCTGGTTGATCCGGCCCTTCTCGAAGCAGATGCGCTCGTACTTTTTTTGGATGGTCGCACCGGTGCCGATCTGGCGGTCCCGCTCGCGAATGCGCACCGGAACATGGGTGATTTCCCAGCGGCCTTCCTCGCGACGCTTCATACGGCCGCCAAGGTGCTGGAATGCCTCAACGAAGAAGCTCTGGACGTGATGGGGCTGGAGGCGTTGAGCCTCGGCACGTTCCATCTCCAGCCGCAGTTCCTCGACCTTAGCTTCCGGCATGGTGTCGTTGGTCAGCGCCCGGCGCTGCAACAGCTTCAGCAGGTGGGCCTGATCCACGGCGCCATCGACCTGACGGAACAGCTTCGCCTTGACCTCTTCCTGCTCGCCATACTGGATCGCTTGGAACAGCAGGTCCTTCAGCGCCGTGCCCTCGAACAACTCGCCCAGCACGTCATAGACCCGCCCCCCCAGGGCCTGGCGGGCCGCTTCCAGCTTTTCCAGAAGGCGGGCATAGACCTCACCTTCGCGGGTATCCGCCGCCACTAGGTTCCACAGGTGGCAAACCTCGGTCTGGCCGATCCGGTGAATTCGGCCGAAGCGCTGCTCGATCTTGTTGGGGTTCCAGGGCAGATCGTAATTGACCATCAGGTGGCCGCGTTGAAGGTTCACACCTTCGCCGGCCGCGTCGTTGGCCACCAGCACCAGCATGTCGCGGTCCTGCATGAAGCGCTCGATGATCTTGCGGCGATCCTCGCGCGTGACGCCGCCATGGATGGCCTCGACCGCCTCCGGCCGGCCCAAGCGCGCACGGACCTTGTCCAACAGATAGAACAGCGTGTCCTTCGGTTCGGTGAAGATGATGAGCTTGCGCCGGTTGCCCTCTGCATCCAGCATCAGCTCATCATCCAGGATGCGGTTCAACTGGGACCATTTCGTGTCCTGCCCCGAGCGCAGCACCTGCAAGGCCATCTGTTCCAACTGGCGCAAGGTCTCTACCTCCAGCGCAAGCTGCTCGACGGTTTCCGCCGTCGTGGCCCCGGTCGCGATCAAGTCCTCCAGGGCGTCCACTTCGTCCTGGGCGTACTCTTCCATGTGCCGGACGAGGTCGGGATTCACCTCCAACTCGCCGAACTTGACGCTGCGGCCCTTGGAGGCTAGGCGGGCCTCGGCCAGTTCGCTTTCCAACCGCTCGCGGCGCCGCTTGAGCGACTGGTAGATGGCCGCAGGCGAGGAGGCGAGACGCCTTTGCAGGATTTGCAGGGCGAAGCCGACATTGTTGCGCTTCTTGCCGTCCGTCTCGGCAAAGCGCTGAACCCGATTCATCTCGGTGCGGACATATTCTGTGACGGCGCCGTAGAGAGCGGCCTCCTTCTCGGAAAGCTGGTACTTGACGGTGTAGGCACGGCGCTCGGGGAACAGCGGCCGGCCATCAAATCTCAGCAACTCCTCCTTGGTGAGCCGCCGCATCATGTCGGCGGTGTCGGCGTAGTGGATGCCATCGCGGAACCGGCCCTCGAAGCGGTCCCCGTCCAGCAGCGCCATGAAAAGCTGGAACTCCTCTTCCTTGCCGTTGTGCGGCGTCGCCGACATCAGAAGGAAGTGGCGGCAGATTTGTCCGAGCAGCTGCCCGACCTGATAGCGCTTGGTGTATTTGACGTCGCCACCGAAATAGGTGGCGGACATGCGGTGCGCTTCGTCGCAGATAATCAGGTCCCATTCCTGCGAGCTGCGCAGCTTTTCCTGAAGTTCTTCGTTACGAGCCAGCACATCGAGACGGACGATCAGACGATTGCTGTCGTTGAACGGGTTGCCCGAGCGTGAGGTTTCGATCATGTCCCGTGAGAGAATGTCGAACTCGACACTGAACTTTCCCCCCAACTCGTCCTGCCACTGCTCGACCAAGCTACCGGGCGCGACGACCAGACAGCGCTCCAGGTCACTGCGGGCGATCAATTCCTTGATCAGCAGGCCGGCCATGATGGTCTTGCCAGCGCCGGGATCATCGGCCAGCAGGAAGCGCAACGGCTGGCGTGGCAGCATCTCCCCATAAACGGCCGAAATCTGATGCGGCAGGGGATCGACCAAGCTGGTGTGAATGGCGAGATACGGGTCGAAATAATGGGCCAGCTTGATGCGGTTGGCCTCGGTGACCAAGCGCAATAGGGCGCCGTCGCCATCGAATGACCACGGGCGGCCATTGGCCTGGATTTCCAGACGGGGTTCATCGTCCCGGTAAAGGGTTGCCTCGGCTACGGTACCGGCGGGATTGCGGAAGACGACGTTGACGGCATGATCCCCGATCCGCTCGACTGAGAGCACCTGCACGACCTGCGCGGACACAATGCCAGCCACACAGGCACCGTTGCGGATGTCTTCAAGCCTCGCCATAGGAAGCCCCCAACCGAATTACCGCTTGCTCCGCTTTCATCCTGGAAACCCCGCTTTCAGCAGGGCGGCCTTCGTTTCCTCGAAGTTCTTCACCACGATATGCTGGCGACGCGAGTCTTCCTGAGCCGCGTCCCCGAGGAGGCCAAGCCGTTTCAGGACGTAGAACAACATGGCGTAACGGACCCAGAGAACGCCATGCCCGTCATCCATACCATAGTCCTTGGCCACGACCACCTTTTGGCTATCAGTGAGAGCTGGGTGAGGACAGATCACCACGTCGAAGCTGGTCTGCCAAAGCTGATCATCGGTGCCGGATGCGCCTGGGGTTGCGACAGCTCCAACCTCTAGAACCCGAGGCAACAGGAAATCTTTGAAACGGTTGTCGAGGTGACAAAATGCTCGCGTATGCCACCTGAAGCCATCGAACCCGAATGCGTGCGGGGTGACTCGCCGCCACATCGGTTCTGGACGAAGCTTGCTCATCGACTGATACAGAACATCGATCGATCGCCCATCACGCACCGCCGCCAGCAGGGCGCGCAACACTGCCGGTGCGATGTCCCGCTTGGGACTCAGGGCGATATCAATCGAAGGCAGTTCAGAAATCCAGGAACTGGACAGATCAACCAGCCCTTCAGAAACCGAGCGGAGCCGCGACAGGTAGTTATGAGGGTCGGGCTTCAGAAAGCGCGGCTGGAATCGTTCGCCGGCCACATACCGCTTGGCGCTCTTATCGTAGATCGCATTCTCGGGGGCTTGCTCCTGATACAGCGTCAAATCCTTGGACGCCTGGGGAACGGACACATCGAATGCCTCTATAATGTCGCCTCGATTTACACCGCCTTCCCAGAACAGCCGGAATTCTATGAACTCCAGCCGCTGTTCGATGCCCCATCGCAGGCTTCGTGCCTGTCCGCTCATTCTGCCCCTCCAATGGGGATAGAAAGTATATTGACAGTGTTTCGCGCCCCGGATAGTTTCTATCCCCATGCGCAGCCCGCTGTCAAATAGGATTTCGCGAACTGGCACGATGGTGTGTCAGACGCAGCGCAACCGTCAATCATGGAGAAAGAGCATGGCGAAGAACACCGGGAATGATTATCGCATTGGCTCGGTCTGTGACCGCAGCCAGACCTACAACCCGCGTACAGAGCAATACGTGGAGCGGGATCGTTCCAACGGCCAGTTCATGCGAGCCAAAGCTGATGGCGAGCCGTTCAAGGGCGTTGCGAAGGAACCGGATCGTCGGCGTGGCGATAAGTAAGCCCACCGACGCAAATGGTGGACGGCCTGAGGATCGCTCCCGCAACCGTCTGCATTGCAGCTTTTCGGATACTATGTCGCCCGGGTCAGCTATGTGCGTCCCTCCCAGTGACGCGGTCGACTTGGCAGCATTGACAACTCAGATCACCACTTCACCTATCCCGGCGTCGACAGTCTGGCGGTGGACAGGACACTGTTATCGCTTATGGCGTGTGCTACCAGCTTTGGGAACCTCGATGATTAGCTTCCAAATCAACGGCCGGACGGTCAGCCCGAACAATATCCGCGACGTGCTGGAGAAGGCGATGCTGGAGGGTGTAGAGGCACAGCTGCGCCAGCGTATCGGCTCGATCCGCGACCCTGAAACGGGCGAGTTTCCGACCATGGTGGTCAGTGGCCCGAGCCTGTCCGAGCTTTCCATAAAGGTCGAAGGCTCGCCGGAGCTGATTGCCCAGGTCAAGGCACGGCTGTCCGGCGACGATGAAGTGGACGAAGAAATGACGAAGCTTCAGCCCGAAGCCCCGAAAGCGTTCCTCAGCTTTACCTGGGACGACAAGCCGCTGGCCGAGCAGATTGCCACCACGCTGATGGCCAGTGGCATCGAGACGTTCTGGGCCCCATGGTGCATCGGTCCAGGGGACAGTTTCCGAGAGAAAATCGAGGAAGGGCTGGGTGACTGCACCCACTTCATCGTCCTCATGACCCCCAATTCCATCGGGAAGCCCTGGGTGAACCAGGAGATGGACGCCGGGCTGTTCATGAAGATCAATGAGGGCCGCAAGTTCATCGCCCTTCGTCACAACCTCCCTGTCAGCCAACTCCCGAAGCTGCTGGCCGGGTCGTTGGCACCCCAGGTCACCCCCGACAACCTCGACATCACGGAATTGGTGAACGGCATCTGGGGCATTACCTCCAAGCCGCCACTGGGCAAACCCCCAGCAGCGGTCACGGAAGCCAAGGCTCTCAAGACTGGCTACTCGGCAGCGGCAACGGCTATCGCCAAGGTGTTCGTGGAAGCCACCACGACAGCCTGCTTCGCTGATCCACAGAAAACTATCAGTCAGTTGATGGAGGAAACCGGACTGCCCAATGACGATGTCGAGGACGCCCTCCACGAATTGTCGAAATACTTCAGTGTGTCTCATGACTGGGCGCTACCCAAGGACGAATTATTCGTCATTTTTGACAAGCACTGGAAACCCTGGGACCCGGCTCAGGATGCGCTGACCCTGGCCACGGACATGGTCAACTCGGAGGCCTTCCCCCGGAACCTGCATGAGATCGCCGAGC
>CAUYTZ010000094.1:0-14041 GCA_963575695.1 uncultured Gammaproteobacteria bacterium
GAGAGAAATGCCGGCCATGACCGCCCTAATGCACGACCACACTCAGTTGATTTTGGACGGGACCAAGATCGCCTGGCATGCCGAGCGCGTTCGCGCCTGGGAACGCGGCGAGCGCATCCCCCCGATCATTTTCTCGACCGAGGCAAAGACCATGCTTACGAAACCGGCCTCTGATGTTGCCACCCCTATTTTCCCCCCCGCGACTCCCGCCCCCCGCGCAGCCCCCACGTTGATACCAGAACCAGAACTGGGGGGCATTGGCAGCACTGCTTCAAAATCAACCGTTGGATTAGGCTTTGTTTCTTGCTTAACCTCACCGCCAGACTTGGTTTGAGCGACCGAAGCCGCGACAGAATCAACCCCCACATCTTGCGGCATTGCCATAGTTACCGATTTTATTGGCGGCTTCTCTACTGGAATTTTAGTCGCATTCGCCGTATCAATCGACTCCACGATCAATGTAATCGCGATCGGATAAGGCGACGAAAGCGGCCCGCCCTCGAAGATAAAGGTTCGGATTTGCTTCGTTCCCAACGTCACCGCCTGCGGATTGAGTGGCTTCCCCGCTGTTGGTGCTGGGCCAAGCGGTACGGCCGCAGCCGGTGAAACACTGGGCGGCGGGGGCGTGGTACCAACGGATTCCTTAGCCCGCGTGGTCTCCGGCACGGGGGCGGCGACCAATTCAGCCGTTACTTCCATGACCCGCACGACCGGTGGCTCCACCGGAGCATCGGTCCATGGGTGTGGTTGCCAAGCCCCTTCGCCGACCGCCCAAAGATCAAATGCAACCGAAGACTGCACCATCACGGGACTAACCGTCGGCATCCGCAACGGTGGCGAGATGGGAATTTGCGCGGCAACCGGCGCGGCAACGTGTATCGGAGGCACGCCCCCCCCCGGAACAGGGGCAACGACCGATGGATCATCGCCAACCACAGGTTTAACATTTTCCGGAACAGAACCCGTTTCTATTGTTGGAACCGACGAAAGCCCGGCCTTCACAAAAACCGAAGCATCGTCCCCGACATCCACGTCCCCGGCATCCACAACGGCCAACGGCACAACGGCCAACGGCGGTGGTTCTGATACCGGCATAACGGCGGACGAGACAACCCCCGTCGTCCGATCGCCATCAGGAGTGATCAGCGACGGAATGGCCTCTAGATCTGAGCCAAGCGGAGGAGCCCCACACAACACTGCCAGATCGTCATCCGAAAACCGGCGGGTCTTGCGCCAGAATCGACGATAGCGTTCATTGTCCTGAGAAACCTTCGCCACCTGAAGGACAGCCGGACGATCCCAACCGGTTTCCGCCAAAAGGCCAGTCCAGCGTTCGTCCTTGCCCTTCAGTAACTCGCCCAAATCCCGCAGTTTCGCGTTGAGATCACCGCGCGCGATTCCCTTGGCAGAAACCACACTCAACTCGCCTTCCTTATCGCGCACAGTATCGGCGACATCCTTCACCACTGGCCCAGACAAGATGACCACCGACGCCTCCATGGCTTGCGGTTGCCCGTGACCATAATCTGTTAAAATCAGTTCCATCGGCGATTCGGCTTCGCCATGGCCAAGGGGACCAATATTGGCTCCAGGTTTGGCTTCGGCGCGATCTTCGGCGATACCCGAGCTTCCTGGTCGCATTGTGCCCCCCAAGGCCCTTCTTATCCGCTACGGAGCCTAAACGTTTTACTTACGGCATGACAACAAAGAACTCACGGCCATTCCGCGCCATCTTGATCACGACATCCCTCTTCCCGGTCGCCGCTTGAATCGCCTGATTGATCAACGCCGCCGAACCCGCAGACTGGCCGTTAATTTCCAGAATGGTGTCATTGGCTCGCACCCCCCCCCGAAACGCCGGCGATCCAGGAATGACCTCAGCAACAACCGCGCCCTTGAGTTGCACAGAGCCTTGCGTTCCTGGGGCCGCAACCGGCGCGAACGTTTCGATTTCCATTCCACGCCAGTTGAACTCGGCCGGAACCTTGACCACCGGAGGCTTGCCCGGAGGTGCCACCGCCCCCCCCCCCGAGCCAATGTCGTCTGAATCTGGGGCTGGGGCTGAATCTGGGGCTGGGGTTGAGGCAACGCCATCGCTGCCGGAGCCATTGCTCCCGAAGCGAAAGCCGGTTCTCCCTGAACTGCTGCCCCCTTAAGTCGAAGCTCCCGTCGAGTGTTGTTCTGGTGAACCGCCAGCCGCATGCTGTCACCTGTGGCAAGTTCCTGCGCGACCGTAAACAATTCGCGGGGTGACCGGATGCGTTTACCGTTAACCTTACTGATGATTGATCCGGGCACAAGTCCGGCTTCGGCGGCGGGGGAACCGACGGCCACAGCGGCGACGAAGACCCCCTGCCCTTCCGGGAAACCCATTTGCTGGGCCAATGCCACCGTTACCGGCAACATGGTCGCACCCAGGACCATGAAACCACCCGGAGTCCCATCCCCCGGTACCGGTCCGGAACCGACAGGCGCAGCGACGTTCAACGCCAGCGTGCCCGACGGGCGCGCGAACTGCAAGCCCGTGCCAGCGGCGGGACCGGTCATGGCCACCGGCACTCCACCCGGCCGTGGCAGCAACTGGTGGCAAGTGGTGCAAGCCATAGCCTCGCGGCCATCCCGGTGCGGCGGCGGTGCGCCAGCAAGAATAGGTGGACCGGCCGGCCCCGCAGCGGTGCCAAGCGCAGCCATCATACCCCGCGCCCCACCAAGCGTGGTCCCGGGTGGGCGACTCTGCCCCACGGCCCCCGGCCGTGGCAGCAACTGATGGCAGATCGCGCAATCCATTGCCTCACGACCATCACTGTGAGGTGAGGCCACACCGGCCAGAATCGGTGGCCCGGCCAAACCCGCACCAGCCGCCGGCCCGGCCATCGCCACCGGCAACCCCGCCGCCGCTGGCCAAGCCTGGCCAGGAAGCGTCGCCAGCTCCTCGACCAGGAACGCTTTGGCCTGATTGCTCGGCACCGCGAAGCCTACGCCAGCGAACGCGCCGGTCGGGGTATAGATGGCGGTGTTAATCGCGATCACCTCCCCCATTCGACTGACCAGCGGGCCGCCAGAATTGCCTTGATTAATCGCGGCATCGGTTTGAAGCAAATCGCGGTGAACCGTTCCTTCAATTACCAGGGACTTGCGCTTGGCCGAAATGATGCCACGGCTGACAGTGAGATCGAGGCCAAACGGACTGCCGATGGCGATAACCTCATCGGCGACCTGAACTTGATCACTGTCGCCCAGCACGGCGGTGACCATGGGCGTACGCGGCTCAATCTTAAGCAACGCCAGATCGACGGAAGCATCAAGCTTAACGATGCTGGCCGGATAACGCACCGCGCCCACATCGTCAAACACCGTAACCGTCATCGAATCGTTACCCCGAACCACATGATAGTTGGTCAGGATATAGCCATCGTTGCGAACAATAAAGCCGGTGCCGATACTTTCAACGGTGGCTCCGGCGACTGGAGTCGCAAACTGCACCTGACCGTCCGGCGGCACCATGGCCCCCGCAGGTGGCTGGGCTGGGATCTGTTGACCGGGGTCGGCGACGGTAACGCCAATCCGATTGAGACCAAATCTTGGTTCCTGACGCGAACGCCCAACACTAACGACACTGCCGCGCAGGTTAGCAACGATGGTCGCGAAATCAAGCGGCTCGCCAGGCATCGCCGCCAACACTGCGGCTGCGGGAACAACGACTGCCGACGCGGAAGGGGGGGCGACGTTGCGCAGCACCCCCTGCCCCTGGGTGAAGGGAAGCTGGGTGCGCGGCGTCGCATTGGTTGCCGCCGACGCATGCCGTACGGATACAGGCTCAACCCCGACCTGTTGCCGGTACCAAAAAGTTCCAGCAAGGGTACCAACGACAATCAACGCCATCACGAAGAGGTATTTCCTCAACCCCCGGGCACAGTCGTCGGGATAGTCGCCCGTCACCGGGGCGTCGATGTCGATGTCGATTTCATCGGATTTCATCGGGGTAGGCCTGTCCGCTTCGTCATCAGAGCAAAGTCACGCAACGAGGCGTCGCCGCCCCTTCGCGATTCGCCCTAGTCATCATTACCCAAACGCTCGTCGCTCTTGGATTTTCCATCCGGGCGCAGACAAGAAACGCCGGCCGCCAACGCCAGAACCCCGACGAACAACAGAAACAGCGGCAAAATGCCTCGCAGCAATTCAACGACCGACCACCACCAAGCGCTCAACCCCCACAGACCCAGCGCGATGGCAAGCAAACCAACCATGATACTAGGCATCATCCCCTCTCTTTGCCTCCGGCGGAATACACTCGTACCGCACCGACGGCTTCCGCTTCCACCACTATCACACCGCCCACATGCCACGCCACCGCATAGGCCGCCGAACAACGCCCCGCGCGCCGGTTGTGAAGATCGGCCAAGACGGCTCATCCCAATCCCCCCGAGTTCGCTCCAGCCACCCGTTCAGACAACATCTCGTCCTGGTTGACTGAATCCTCGTCTTGTTCGTCTTTTTTCTCAACGCGAGAGACGAAAAGTGCGTAAATCAGCACAATAAGATTGCAGATCCCTGTAAACACGAATGGCGCGTAAGGCCCAACCGTATCAAACAAATACCCACCAACCTGAAGGATGATGATCAAGCCGATGCCTCCGATCACATTAAGCACCCCTAGAACCGAACCACGCAAATCGCTAGGCGTAAGGTCAATGGCTAGAACCTCTGGCGCAAGCAGGGTTCCGGCCTGACCGAGAGCGATCAACGTCATCGGCGCATAGACATACCAGTCAAAGGGATTAACCGCAAACCCCATCGCCAGGAAACCGGCCGCCGAAACCGCGAGACCGACGATGATCGCATTAACCCGGCCACAACGATGCACCACTCGCCCCCAAAACAGAAGCGTGCCCATGATCAGCAGACCGACGCCCCCGATCATTTTGCCGGCATGAGCCGCCGCCTCGACCTGCGTTTTGCCGACCAGATCCGCGAAGTAGATCGTCCACAGCATATAGAATAGGCCGATCAGAATAATGTCGCTCCGCGAGAACAGGCTGGCGGCGAACGCGACCCGCAACTCTGGTTTACGAATCAATAGGTCCATAACTCGGCGCCACGGAATCGCCGTGTCCTTACGCTTGGGGGCAATGTCCGCCAGCAGGTGCCAAGCCAGCCAAGCCCCGATCAACCCGACCCCAGCGTTAAACAGCATAACCACGATGATGCCGGCATGCTTGGTAATCTGCATCACCACCGCAAAGACCAGGGTACTACCAAACGCCATCATGAAGGCGGCTTTCGACATCTGGCGCGCCCGATTACCATAGTCGGTAAAATCACCCGCGAGCGTCGCCAATTGCGGCCAGACCGCGCTGGTCCCGAACGACATAATGATTCTGGCAATATAATAGAAGGCAATGCCACCGATCCCGACAAGGGTGCCGAGCTGAAGGCTGAACGGAGCCAGGCAGCCCCCCACGGCCCCAACCAGAAAGCCGCCGATCACGATCGGCACCCGCCCGAAACGATCTGATAGAAAGCCAAGGTACCCGATTACCACCAGCGCGAGAATCTCAGTCACCACCTGAACATTGGCGTTGATCGTGCCAGCGGTGTCGAAGGCGATACCAAGAACATTACGCAAAAACAACGGCTGCACCGCAACCGCCAGCGTCATGAAAACCATGGCGATGGCCGCAACCAAGTACAGCGCGTTCCAGCGTTGGCGTTCAACCACCATCCGATACCATCCGTTCCGTCTCAGACCGATCCGTCTCCGGCCACCTAGCTTGGGTTACAGGCCGTGGGTTACAGGCGTCGTGAGATCTCATGGATCAAAGGCAACCGCCATGCCCTTTGCAGAAGCACGGAAACCAGCCCCAGAGCCGAAAAAGCCATAATCGCCAATCCCGAGAAACTAAAAAACCACTTACCGATACCGGGAAGGGCAAGTGCGAAAATCGCGAGCACCCCCCACATCCACAGCACCAAACCCTGGCGTGCATGGAACTGGACGAACTCATCATCGCGACCAAACAACAGCGGCACGAAGCACAGAATCCCCAGGTAGCTAAATGCGGCCATCACTCGCGCACGCAGCCCACCATCGCTATAAACGGTCTCATCGGACATAATTTCGTTCTCCCTATTTTCTCGCTTTACACAGTCACTCATGGTTCAGATGTATAATCTTACGAGTTAGAGAGTGCCTCTTTGATTTCAGCATCTTCCTCGTTTAGCGCCTCAACCGCACTCTGGCTCTTCCACAACGCGTAAGCGGCCGCCACCCCCAGACCGGCCAGAATCATCGGCCCCCAAAGGCCGAGACCGATGCCAAGACCAAGGCTGATCCCCTTGCCACCCACGACCGAGCCACCGGCGATCACACCTTTGGCTACCATGCCTTTGCCAACCCCAACCATTGCGCCTTGTCCCGGCCCGCCTAGCGCCGCCGGAATCACTCTGACCACGCTAGCACCCTTGGTCGCCGCTGTAATCATCTTGGCACCATGGAGATGGGCACCTGGCAAAACCCCGGCCCCGGCCGGGTACGACAAAAAACCCTGCCCAGTTCCGATCGGAAACGTCGCCATCGATCCTACCCTCATCCAAACCCCATACCGCCTACGGCGTACCGCGATCGTCTCAAGCTTCTTCTTTTGCCCTACTATTGCCTAAACTGCAAGTGACCACGCCATGTCGGTTCTCATTATGGCCTTAGGAGATGCCTGACAACCAAAATTAGAATCGTGCCCCTGATGCATCAGCAGTTTTCATGACGCGGGGAGCCTGCTATACCTGGGGGATCATTAGATTCACCCTCGTGATAATCGGAAGATCAGCGGTCTTACGGTATCTCGCTCGGCCCCTTGTCATCATGTGCAGGTCGTTAGATGGCTTCTGAAAAAACACAAGCCAATTCTGAGGAAGACACGGAAACCAAGCCAACTCCGGTGGGTGGGTATCACGTCATTCCCCTGACGATTCTCTGGATCCTCATCATTATCGCGGGCTATTTGATCTGGCCCAGTGCGAACTACAACTTTGGCGGCGCTGAGGTTCAGGGAAAGGGTACCCAGATTCAGCGGCAGACACCGTAAGGTTCTTGGTTTATCGTGCCTTAAATGATCAGGGCTTTGCCCTGGACCCACTTTGTTTGGCATCCTTTAAAGGACTTTAGTGGTTTGACTCGTTCAATCCCTGCCGCCACCCCCTGCGACGCGACGGCTTACGAATGAAGGCCGCTCTCTCCGCCCGTCATGATTGGGCCGCCTGGATCATGGCGCTCGGTATCGCCTTTGGCATGACGATGTTTCTGATTGCCATTTTTAACGACAATCCCTGGAATGATCACACTTATGCTGTGGCATCACCGATTGTCGCCGGCGTGCCCGCACCGCACCGGGATGGTCGTGAAAAGATGGTTTGCTCCAGTTGCCATGTGGTGGTGCCAGCCAAGACGGTTGCCGGAACTGCGGCCGGAGTCCTGCCTATCGTTCAGGGTACCCCAGCACCGCACCATGACGGCCGCGAGAATTTGGTCTGTTCGAATTGCCATACCATCGTCGCCAAAGGGAAGGGCGGCCCAGGAACAACAACCGCCCAACCCAATGCGATCAACCACAATAACGTCGCCTCGCCGCCGCCAAGAGCGGTAACGGTGGCCATGACGTTCACCCCCCCGCCGACACCAACGCTTGATCCCGAGGCCCATGAGCTGTTCACGGACTACCGTTTCCAAGGCCGGGTTGTGCGAATCGCCGGCACCGGCAGCCAGTCGGTCTGGGGGGATGTCTTTGTCCTGATCGACGATGGCATCAACCCGCCGTGGTGGATGGATCTGGCACCGCGCTTGTTCCTTCAGTCTAGCGGCTGCCCGATCGGAATCGGGATGTTCGTCAAGGGGACTGCGGTTCGTGACGCGACCCAAGACGCCTCGGCGCTGGTCTATGGTAAAAGTATCATGGTCAACGGTGAACTGTGCCCTCTGCGCAACTCACACCTTAAAGGTCTCTGGGAAGAAGCGGGGGGAGGCGATGTCGAAGAAAAATAACGGCCCAGCCATATCTTCGGATTTGGCCCAGGATAACGCGATTCGTGGTTTCGCTCCCAGGCAATGGAACACCATTTACTTTCTATCTGCCGCCGCCGCACTGGTCGCCGCGCTGACCATCAGCATCCAGCCCTTGTTGCTGGATCAGGTGTTCGGGATCGCCTTCGAAAAGGAAGGATCGGTCAACGCCGACATTCAGGTTGTCGCGGAAATTGTTTCAATCCTTTGCGTCGGCTGGTTCGGGCTGGCCTCCGACCGCATCGGGCGGGTTCCGGTGATTGGCAGCGGTTTGCTGATCATCTGCGCTGGCGCGGCGCTGGCGCTGATCAGCGTTGGAGTCGGGTTAATCATTGGCGTCGGGGGCTTGGCGCTGTTTTACGTTAGCCGCGTGCTGACCTCCAGCGGTGCCGACACGGTTCAATTGCAATTGGCCACCCTGGTTGGCGATGTCTCGGATTTCGAGAACCGGCCCAGACTGTTAACCAACGTTGTCTTCATGATCGTCTTCGGCGGCATGGTTCTGTCTGGTATCCTTATGCAGTTGGCTGAACAGCCTGCGGGCATTCTGGTTATCCTAGCCCTTCCGCTTCTGATCGGCATCACCGGCTTCGCCATGACGCGCAAGACCTTGGTCGATGTCGCGCCCAGGCAGGACGGCGAGGGCGAGCATCCCCTGCGTCAGGTGTGGACCTTCGTCAGCAGCGATCCCCGTATGCAGTTGGCGTTCGTGGCCGCGTTTTACACCCGGGCGGATGTGGTCATCATCAGCCTGTTTTTTTCGTTGTGGTGCATTTCCGTTTCCGATCTGGTCGGCGTCACCCGCACCTTCGCCGCCGCCCATGCCGCCGGCATGACCGGACTGCTGGGTGCCGGCGTGCTGTTTTCGATCCCGCTGTGGAAGATCTTCATCGAACGCCACAGCCGCATTTCGGCGATCGGGGCCAGCTTGTCGCTAGGCGGCATGGGCTATATCGCCTTGGGACTGTTCGCCAACCCCTTCAACGGGCTGGTGGCGTTGCCCCTGTTTCTGATCGGCGTCGGCCATGCCGGATGCACCGTGACACTCAAAGTTCTGGCGGTGGATATTTCACCTAAGCCCATTCTGGGTTCGGTTCTGGGTATGGCTTATTTGACCGGCGGTGCCGGAATCATCATGCTGGCGCAAAGCGGCGGATATTACTTCGACGCCGTTGGCCCACGCGCGCCTTTTATCTTGATGGGAACCGGCAAACTGTTGATCACGCTTTACGCCGGCTGGCTGCTGCTGAACGGCATAGACGAGACCATTGACCACCAGATGAAAAGCCGGCGCCAGGTCAACTGGAAACCACTGGTGTTTATGACCGCTTTGCTACCGTTCGCGTGGCTGATTGGACGGGTTCTAACCGGCGGCACCATGATTGGCAACTCGCTGGTCGAAACCCCGGTTGGTTTCATCAACCGCTATCTCGGCGATTGGGCTTTCACCTTTCTGGTACTTTCCCTGGCCATGCGGCCAGTTCAGGAATGGACCGGCCTGAAGGTTCTGGCCCGATATCGACGCATGATCGGCCTTTATGCCTTTTTCTACGCCATGCTGCATGTGATCGCCTTTGTTGCGCTGGAATGGGCCTTCAATCTGAATGATATGGTTGGAGACATTTACAAGCGCCCGTTCATCATCTTTGGCATCCTCGCCTTCACCCTACTGGTGCCGCTGGCCGTAACCTCCACCAACGCCCAGGTCAAGCGACTCGGCGGCAAGCAGTGGAAGCGGTTGCACCGCTCGGTCTATGCCATTAACGTTTTGATCGCGTTGCACTTCATTTTTGCAGCCAATCATGAGAACGGAGAACCCTATGTCTACGCCGCAATCGTTGTGGCGTTGTTGGCCTATCGTGCCAGCCTGTGGCGGAAATGGCCCTTCTTGACCAAAGCCCGTGCCTGAGTGTGGATCACACATCTCGGCCTGCATATTCCTCTGGAAAAAGCGCTCACCAGATATTACCCTGCGTTGATCCGGAAACCAGGAATTCAGCCAGAAAAGCATAAAGATGGACAATAACACAATCGGCGAATTCTGGGTCGCATTTGCCGGAGGAAAATTAACCAGTACCGTTTCCTTGCGCACGCGTGATAACGCCCCAACGATAAGCGTGACCCTAAGTGGAATAATGGACCTTGATTCTGCCTTTATTACAAACGTCCTTCTCGCCGCTATCGAGATCAAACCAAGAAAGCCAACATCGATTCTAATCGATGTAAAAGACTTCTTGTTTGTTGAAGGCACATTCATCAATCATCATGCAGTGGAATGCTTAATCGGACTGGCTGTTTTTGCCATGGGCCAGGATACAAGATTGGTGATCATCGTAGATAATGAATATGTTAGGGATGTTTTGACCGACGTGTTGCGTAGACATCGAAGATTCTCACGAACCTCTATTTATTCCAGCTTCGAATTCACCAAAGAGGAACTCTCTTAACGAGCACACCGTCACCGTGTTTTCTTAGAATCGTTCAGCAGGTGCATGGCCAGACCAATTTGGCTAGAGATGTAATCGCGAGCATTGTCTTGCCACTGCTTGTGGTGCGGTGTCTCAAAATCCGCTCCGGAAAGCAGTTCTTCTCTCAGATATTCACCCTGATACAGCTTTGGGGCGCTCTTGTTTTCTGGCCGCCAGATATAACACCGTGCATTGTGGCTCCAATCGGCAACCAGCAGGTCGCCAATCCTCAGCAGAAGCACGGCCTGGGATGGATCACCACCCACATCGCGCGTAAGACCGCCGAAATTAGCCAGGGCTGGGTTGCTTTTTTCCGTCGCCAGATGCCGGGCCAACGCTGCACCGCGCCGCCCGAACACGACCCAACACTCACGAATAAGTTTGCTCTCGTAGTAAGACAACCAAAACTGGCGCCGTTCCGCCCAGATTCGACTTTGGTAAGTCTGGACCGTCTCATCAACCACCTGAAGAAACTGTTCCAGCGCATCCTTGATCATCCAACTGAGCATCACGTTACGTGCCGATTCGCTAACCTCGGTCCAGGCGGTTGGATTGGTCCGCGGATCATTCATAAGGTTCAGCAGCGAACTAACCACGAACTCCCGCAAGGCCTCGTCGGGAAACTGCCCGCCCCAGGGCAGAAGCATCGCTTCAGCCAGCCTGGATTGCGCATCCGGAATGCCATTATACTGGAAACGGCCCTCATGAACGCTCCAGTCCTTCAGCTTGATCAGGCTAGCCAACCCAGGCGGCGGGCCCTTGGCAATAGTACGACAGGCGTCGATAAAGGCGTAGCCAAACAAGCGGGAAGACAGAACCGTAATCGGGCAGCGGATATCAATCATGAACTCCAGCAAGGACTTGCCGGAACTTAACACCGCGACCGCAATTCGATGCGCCGCCTCGCCAGGCTCGAACAGAGCGTAGGTGTCGTGCAAGGCCACCCAATTCGGCCTCATCCTGGCCAACTTTCCGGTCAGAAACGCGCCGATGCGTCGAACCCCGTCGTGTTCAGGATCAAAGTTCCGCAAATACCAGCGCACCAACTGGCTAATGGCCGACGCAGAAGCTTGGCGACTGTCGAGAGCGCCAAGATAAATTTCGACAAAAGCCGGATCATCGATCAGCTTTGGCACCCCAATAGAGAGACATTCGTTGGCATACCGCCACTCACGCGGAGACAGACCAGACCAATCCCCGGCTTTATAACAGGCGACCAGACGCTGCTTCAGACCAACCAGATCGATGGTCGGCAACAGCGCCAGCCGAATCTCGCTCTTGGTCTCGACCACTCGCCACGCTTCCGCCATCCGGCAGCCCGATGGAAAAACCGCCTGTTTTGGCTTCCAGTCCGATGGCAACCTGGAGACAAACTCTCTCAACCCCATAAGCTACATCCGCATCTCGGTCACCTTCGGCGGAATCATGATGATCCGCACGTCAACACGCCGGTTATTGCGCTTGTTGTCATCGCTATCGTTCGGTTGAATCGGACGCTTGCTTCCATACCCCGAAATACTAAGGATGGTATATTTATTTCTATTAAGCAAACTGCTTAGATTGGGATTCGATTCTATCATGAACTGATAAGCGTTAAACGACCTTTTCACTGAGAGCGTCCAGTTCGCGTTATCCGTTCCATCTGAATCGGTGTGTCCCTCGATCTGCACCGACTCGACCGTATGGGGAGAGTCGGGACAGGCGGTGATCGGGCTACCCGCCGCACGTTTGGTGTAGCAGAGCAGGTTGCCATACAGGGATTGCCCCAGGGTTGCGATCGACTCCTCGCCCCGACGCGATAGATCGGCCTTGCCCTTGTCAAACAAAATGCTCTCGGGCAGACGCAGAACCCCTTCCTCGGGAAAAATCTGAACCAAAAAGCCCTTTCGGGCCATATCTTCCCTGACATCGTTCAGGATTTTGGCGCGGATGTCCTCGGTGGTGGTGAATGATTTGATGACATCGGCACCCTGGGCCGCAACACGATCCAGCTTAAGCGCGAAGAACATCAACATGATGATGAACATGAATATAAGGCCAACCATGATATCAGTCATGGAGACGAAGTAATTCTCGGCATCACTCTCGCCAATTTCCCTCAATCCGCGCCGTTTCAAGGCCATAACAAATTATCCCTGATGCTCTATGGTTTTCTGGGCCATAACCGCCGCGAACCGCTCAATACCGGTCGCAACCGTGGTCAAGTCGTTGGTTATTTCCTGAAGAGAATCGATGTTGGCCGCCAAGCTATTGACAGTATGATACAGATGGGTGTCGATGGCCACGACATGGTTCTTGAGTGCTTCACCATGGGCTTCAGCATGCTCGATGATGGAAACCAGAACTCGGGCCACACTCTCGTCAACCGACATGAAGCGCGCCTCATGCCGCTCCCAGATTTCATTCAAATCCCGGAAAGTTGACTTCAGTCCATCCGCCAGTTGCTGCTCAAGCCTCTGGCCTTCAAGCAAGGCACGGGAGGCAACATCCACACCGTTGACCATCGCCGTCATCGCTTGCGCTATGTCGCTGGCGACCTTGGACAACGGCATCGTCGCCCCCTGAAGCGCCCGAGCCGAAGCTGTGATTGCCTGATCGGTATCCTTAAGGGATCGCGTTACCCCATCGAAAGCCGAGAGATGGGTGGCGATCTTGCCTTCAACCAAATCCAGACTCCTGGTCAACCGGTCAATCGGCTGCGCCAGGCGTTCGATCACCGCGCTCAACTTGGCCAGGGTCTGCTCCGAGCCGGTGGCCACCTGTTCCACGGCGACTCCGGCGGCAAAGTTAATTTCACTTTCAGTCTTGTGAACCCGCGTCGCCAGTTCGGCCACGCCATGCTGAATCAATTCCGCACTCTTAACTTGTCCGCTCTCAATAACAGCGGCCAGATCGGACGACAGCGCCGAGAAGTCCCCTCTAAATGCCTGGACACCGTCAGCAATCGCCCCAAGTTGAGACGATATCGCCAGCACGGAAGCGGTGCCGGCACCAACCACAGCTTCAATTCGCTCAACTGTTTCGCTGAGTCGGGTATCTTCAGGTCGTTCGAGCGAAGCCACGACGGGGGCTGGCGTCTCGGGGCCGGGTGGCCGCACCTCTTCCACAGCAGCGTTAGTCCTGCGCATTTCCTGCGCAAAGCTAGCCATGGCCCTGGTGACGGCCTGTTCCACCGTGGCGGCAAGGGTTCCCGCAGGCCCAGGATGGCATGGTCGAGTAGGGCAGCCGATTGACCGGTTGACCAGGAGTCTGGATTTGGTTGAAGGCAAGATCGCCACCCATCTCTCGGCTTTCGATGGGGTAACGTTATCGTGGCCGCCCTTTTCGTTGGCCATGCCGACCAAGCGCTTGCAGCCGCTGTCCAGGTTATCGATGCCACGCGCCGCGATTGGGCCGATTTTGCGCGACAGGGGCTTGCTGTTCACCGGTATCGACGTGATCGGCGGCTGGCTGACCGAAATTAACGTTACCTCGCCGACCGGCATTCAGCAGATCAACCGGTTGTGCAACGCCCGATTGG
>CAUYTZ010000095.1:0-7709 GCA_963575695.1 uncultured Gammaproteobacteria bacterium
GACCGGATATCCTCCCGCTTGCGACCAAGCCGAACTGCCGCCAGTTCCATCGACCAAATCCTTCACAGCCCGTCAAGAAATTGTGGGAGATTCGAATCCATCATACCGCATATCGCAAGAAAAAAATGAGGGGAGTCTTGATCCCCTTCCCACCTAAGTCGCGAATCTCTCACATTTAGAATCGCAGGCAACAAAGCCCTTTCCTTGTCAGGTGCTTTCGCGGCATTGTGGCCGTGTGGAAAGTCAACGGCGGATGCCGCTGCACAGCCATGACATGGATCGCGGCAAGGGGATTAAAGTGATGCTCGTCGCTATACCCAGGGAAAGGCGCGCGTCCGAGCGGCGCGTTGCTGCCTCACCTGATACGGTAAAAAAACTGCTCGCTCTTGGTTTGAAGGTCGTGGTTGAACACGATGCTGGATTGGGGGCGGCTTTTCCGGATCAAGCCTATATCGTAGCCGGAGCCACAATCGCGGAAGATGCGGCTAGCGCGCTTAAAGACGCCGACATCGTGCTTAAGGTTCAGCGCCCGCTGACCGCAGCCGAAGGCGGTGCCGATGAGATGGCGTTGATTAAACGCGGTGCGTTTCTGATCGGGCTGCTGGCTCCCTACAACGCGCGGGAGCAGGTTGTGGCCTATGCCGAAGCCGGCATAACCGCCTTTTCGATGGAACTGTTGCCGCGCATTACCCGAGCCCAGACCATGGATGTGCTGTCCAGCCAGGCCAATCTGGCCGGGTTTCGGGCGGTGATTGAAGCGGCCTACGAGTTTGGTCGCGCCTTTCCGATGATGATGACCGCCGCTGGCACCGTGCCGCCGGCCCGTTGTTTGGTGATGGGCGTGGGCGTCGCCGGTTTGCAGGCGATCGCGACCGCCAAGCGATTGGGTGCGGTGGTGTCGGCTACCGACGTGCGTCCAGCGGTCAAGGAGCAGGTCAAGAGCCTGGGCGGGACATTCGTTGCGGTCGAAGACGAAGAGTTCAAACAAGCCGAAACTGCTGGCGGTTATGCCAAGGAAATGAGCGACGCCTACAAGCAGAAGCAGGCGACTCTGATTGCGGAAACGATCAAGAAGCAGGATCTGGTCATTACCACGGCGCTAATACCGGGCCGCAAGGCCCCAGTTCTGGTCACTGCCGCCATGATTGCGACCATGAAGCCGGGCGCGGTACTGGTCGATCTGGCGGTTGAACAGGGCGGCAACATTGAAGGTTCTCGCCCTGGCGAAGTCGTGATCACCGACAACGGGGTAAAGATCGTCGGCCACCTTAATATCCCAGGTCGAATTCCGGTTGATGCCTCGGCGCTCTACGCCAAGAACCTACTCAACTTCCTGACTCCCTTGGTTGACGACGGAGGCAACAAGCTGAAAATCAACTGGGATGACGAGATTATTAAAGGTACAGCCCTGACCCGCGACGGACAGGTGATCCATCCCGCTTTCGCCGCCACCGGCGGCAAAGCCTGAAGGGAGCCCAGCTATGGATTCAAGTCAACTAGCAAAAAGCGTCGCGGCTCTTCATGCGGATCTTGCCGCCTTGATGGAGCGGACCGAACAACTGGCCGGCCATATCACTCAGGCTAGCGCCCAGGCCGCCGATCTGACAATTGCGGCTTCACCTCACGGAGCCTTCTTTCTGAATGGCCTGACCGTGTTTGTGCTGGCGGTTTTTGTCGGCTACCATGTCGTGTGGCGGGTGACTCCGGCGCTGCACTCGCCGCTGATGGCGGTGACCAATGCGATTTCTTCCGTGATCATCGTCGGTGCCTTGATCGCGGCCGGCCCGGCCCATCTTAACTTTTCACAAGTCATGGGCTTTATTGCGGTGATATTGGCCTCGATCAACATCTTTGGCGGCTTTCTGGTCACGGAACGCATGCTGGCCATGTTCAAGAAGAAGAAGTGAGCGAGGGGAGACCGCACCCATGGAAACTATATCAACACTAGCCTATCTGGTCGCTGCGATCTGCTTCGTGATGTCGCTTCGCGGCCTGTCGTCGCCGGAAACCTCGCGCTCTGGCAACATTTTCGGCATGTCCGGCATGGTCATCGCTATCTTGACCACCCTGGCCCAGCCGGCCGTGCAGTCACTATGGCTTATTCTGATCGGCATCGGCATCGGCGGTGCCATCGGCTATGTTATAGCCAAGCGCATTCAGATGACTTCCTTGCCCGAGCTGGTGGCCGCGTTTCATAGCTTGGTCGGGTTGGCTGCGGTGTTCGTCGCAGCGGCGGCGTTTTATGCCCCCGAGTCGTACGGTATCGGCAGCCGGCATCACATTCATACCGGTAGCTTGATCGAAATGAGCCTGGGTGCCGCCATCGGTGCCATCACCTTTACCGGCTCAGTGATCGCGTTCCTTAAGCTTCAGGGGGTACTCTCTGGCGCGCCGCTGATGTTCAAGGGCCAGCACCCGCTTAATCTCGCCCTGGGCATTCTCACCATCGTTCTGGTCTTCCTGCTGTGCACGACCAACTCAGACGCTATGTTCTGGTTGATCGTGGTTGTGTCGCTTGCGCTTGGCCTGCTGTTGATACTGCCAATCGGCGGTGCCGATATGCCGGTGGTGATTTCCATGCTTAACAGCTATTCCGGCTGGGCGGCATGCGGTATCGGTTTTACCTTGCAGAATAACCTGCTGATCATTACCGGTGCGCTGGTTGGCTCTTCGGGTGCCATCCTCAGCTATGTCATGTGCAAGGGCATGAACCGCTCGATCTTCAACGTTATCTTGGGTGGCTTTGGCGGCGAAGTTAGCGGCGCTGCGGCGGGCGGCGGCGGCGGCGACAAGTCGGTTAAAATCGGTTCAGCCGATGATGCCGCCTTCATTATGAAGAACGCACGTCAGGTGATCATCGTTCCCGGTTATGGTATGGCCGTTGCGCAGGCCCAACATGCTTTGCGTGAAATGGCCGATCTGCTCAAGGCCGAAGGGGTGGAGATCAAATACGCCATCCATCCGGTTGCCGGTCGCATGCCCGGACATATGAACGTGCTGCTGGCCGAAGCCGACGTGCCCTATGACGAAGTGTTTGAGTTGGACGAGATCAACCGCGACTTCTCGCAATGCGATGTTGCGTTTGTGATTGGCGCCAACGACGTTACCAACCCGGCGGCGAAAACCGATCCGCAATCTCCGATTTACGGCATGCCGATTTTGGACGTAGAGAAAGCCAAGACCGTGCTGTTTATCAAGCGTTCCATGGCTTCCGGCTACGCCGGGGTGGACAATGAGTTGTTCTTCCGTCCCAACACGATGATGTTGTTCGGTGACGCCAAGAAGATGTGTGATCACATCGTCAAGGCGATTGGCTGATTGGTTTGCTTCCGATGGGCGGGGACACTTGCTTCCCGCCCATCGCCTAATACCAGCGAGCCTTCAAGACGACAACGGCTGCAAACTAGGGATACTTGGTTGCGGTTGGAACACGAGATCAGTTCTTTCTAGCGCCACCGTTTGCGGTGGGAGGCTCCAGTCAATGCCTTCTTGCTGGAACCGCTGCCAAATCCGCGCCCAGACTTCGTGGATGACATTATTCTCGTCATTGCCCTTCATCAGGTAGAACTTAACCCGGTAGCGGGCAGCCCACTTGCCATTTGTGCATTCTACGCCCTTAAACTGGCAGTTGGGGCCGAAATAGGCGCTGGCTAGGTTCTGGAAGATATCAAAACTATCGAGCGCTTCTTTGACCAGTTTTGAAATCAGTCGTGGATCATAGCGCGGATCGACAAACAGTTGAGTGCGGACAAAGTTGGCATCCGTGTCGCTGAAATTGTGGATTTCCGCTTCCGAAACCTTGGCGTTGGCCAGACAAACCAGTTGCCCTTCCAGGTGGCGGATGCGGATGGTCCGCCAAGTGATGTCGATCACTTGGCCCATGACCGTGTTAAGTTTGATATAGTCGCCGACCTTGAATGGTCGTTCGATGTTCAGCACGATGCCGGAAAAGATATTGGCGATGTTGGCCTGAATCGCCAAGCCGATAATCATGGCCATCAGGCCGGAGGTGGCGAGCAGGCTGGTGATGGTTTGGCCCAAGACGAACGCAACCACGCCGAAAATGGCGAACAGATAGATGATTAGGCCCGAGATCATGCGGATAACGTTAGGAATCTTGCGCTGGGCGCGCAACTCCAGCGGCACCCAGATGAAGCGTTCTAGCGAGATCGCCGCCAGCCGCGCCGGAACCAGCCACCACATTGCGCTGTAGAGGATCACGAACAGATCAACCGAGGACGTGGTTAGGTTGTGCAAGCCATAATCGAGCGCCAGATTGCCGCCGGCCATCAGCAGCAAGGGCCACGCGATCAGTCGCAGGCCCAGGGTCTGCATGCGCCAGAACTGGCCACGGTCCTTGCCATCGAGCACGCGGGCCAGCACCGATCCGGCCAGGGCGAAAATGGCGATGGCCAGGAAATATTTGGGGTCGATGAAGTCGCGGACGTTAGGTTGATCAAGCTTGAGAATTCCGCCCATGTCCAGCAGCGAGAACTCGGGGGCCGGCTTGCCAAAGCCGACGAAGGCCGGGTCGCCCTCGGCCCCGCGGCGGGCGATTTCCTGCGAAATCCAGGCCCGTTCCAAGGCCCAACCGGACACCCCGGCCAACATGCGGGAACTGAGCATCGACTTAACCAGCGGGTCGGTGGTTTCCGGGCTGGGCGACAGCGCCGTGGCCAGACGGCGGAACAGCGGTGCGTCGGCGGCATCAGCATCGTCGATCGAGGCCAGAGCGTTGGAGCCGGCGATCTGCTCGTCCAGGGTCAGATGGCTGTTCAGATCCATGCCCAGAATATCGGACACGTACATAAGGTTGTTGCGGTTGAGTGAACGGTGGTGAAAAGCCAGCCCCGCAACCTGGGTGCCATAGGCACGTTCGACCCGTGAATAGTTGAGGAAGAATTTACCCCGGGCCCGATAAGCGCGATAGGTCATGTCGCCGTTGCGTGCCTCGCGTTCGGGCTTGTCCAGCCGGATCGGCTCGACCGCATTGGTGAACACGATGTCTTGCGGCTCGATCGGGCCGCGCCAGCGGAACCACAGTGTAAAATCAAGCGTGACTGTGCGCGAGCTGGGGTCGAGACCAGTTACCTTGTCCAGGCGTAGTCCGGCATAGACCACATTGGTTTTGTACATGAAGCGGTCGTTGACATAGAGCGCGCGGCCGGCGACCAGTTCTTCCAATTGGTTGCCGACGTTTTCCTCGCGAATCGGCGACAACTGGGTTAGCGCCGCAACCAGATCGGCCCCAGCGTAGGAACCGACCAGGACCATCGGTGCCGAAACCCAGTGGCCATCAAATGCCACCGGGCCAAGAACCCCGTCGAAGCGATCGTTGTGGCCGTTAAGTCGGGCCAAGCGGTCGCGCAGGCGCAGGCGTTGGGCGGCACTGGTGTCGGTTGCGGCTGTCTTGCCGTCGCGTGGTGGCCGGCCTAGGGAGTGGATCAGAATCCGGGCGGCATCGAAGGCGCTGGCCGCTAACCAATCTGGCGCGCTGCGATGCTGTTTGGTGTAGCCGTTGCGGAAGCCCTGGGCCAGTTCACCAGCGGTGTCGAACAGCAGCGGGGTGGTGGTCAGAATTTCGTTCAGTCCCGAGCCGACCGAACCCGGCCCTTGCCAGCTTTCGGCCAGCGCCTTCGCGAACGCGCCCGAAGCCAACACCCGGGGGCCGACCACGCGGTTGCGGACCTCGGCTTTGCGCAGCGCAGCCACCGCATGGGCGCTGGCGCGTGGATCGCCCAGCACCAGAATCACCCCGATCAGCTTCTTGTCCTTGGCCTCGGCGGCGATCGCGGCCATACGTTCGCGTTGGGGTGCGGTTTCGGCGACCGGATCGTAATCCCAGCGCGTCAGAACCTTGGTCCCAAAGCGCTGCAAAACTTCATCGAAGGTTTGGGCCAGCTTCCCGCCTTCATCACCGGCGGGGTGAATGATCGAAACCGTCTTTTCGCCCAGCACGTTGCGGACATAGTTGGCCAGGAAGCGAACCTCCAACATCTGGTCGAAGCTGTCCCAGAACAACCACGGGTTGGCCGGAACGTCGGCGTCGAACGGTGCCGCTGGGGTGATTGCCGGCAAGCCCCGTTCGCGATAGACCTCGCCTGCTGCCAGCGCCGCCGCTTCCGACCAGTGGCCGATCACTCCGATCACGTTTTCGTCGGCCGCCTTGGTCGCGGCCTGTCTGGCCTTGGCCGGATCGTCGCCGTCATCCAACACCAGCAACTTGACCTGACGGCCGTGGCTGCCGCCGGCTTTATTGAGTTGAATGACATGCTGTTCCGCGCCGCGCCGGATCGCTTCGCCCAGCGCCTGATGCGGGCCACTGAGCGGCACAATCACCGCGAGTTTCACGTCCTGGTCGGAGGTGCGATCGACCACGGTATAGGCGATCAGCGAAATCACCCCGGCGATGCCAGCGGCGGCACCCAGAATCATCAGGAACAGGGTGCGTTTGGAGAAGCGCGGGGCGGCGGCATCGTCGGAAGCGGCGTTGGTCATGGTGGCCTGTCGGCAGAGCGGGGACGGAAGAAAACGAGTATAGCCTAAAGCAGGCCGAAAGGCGGGTCACGCGACGTGGAGTGTGACGGTATGAGCGACGGAGGCGGTGCCGTTGGAGACATTGACCAGGAAACTGTCGTCACCGGTATAACTCGGGGTTGGGGTATAGGTGTAGGTATTTCCCGACAGCGCGAGGGTACCGTGCGACGGTTGGTCGTCGGAGGCAACCCCGTAGGTCAGGGCGTGGTCGGCGGGGTCAAAGCCCAAGACCATGCCCTTGAAGGCGGTGTCGTGCGCGACCGCGACCGTGTCCAGATCCAGGTGACGGGCGGTGCCGTTACTTGTGCCCGAAGTTTCGTCAAACTTCCAATAGCCGACCAAACCGGTTTCGCTGCCGGTCTGGCCGTGGCTCATGTCGGTCGCAACCTGGGTCGCGTTGCGCGCCTGCGACCAGATGCTGACCTCGTCCAGTGCGCCGTTCATGCCCTTGATGCCGGCGCTGTCCCGGCCCAAGACCAGCGACACGTCTAGCGATGCGCCCAGCTTGTCGGCCCAATCGGAGGCGCTATGAGCATCGAGGGCACCATCGGTGTAGATCTTCAGGGTGGCGTTATCATAGGTCGCGGCCAGATGGTGCCAAGAGCCATCCATCAGATCCTTTGCCCCAACCAGGCTGTCCGTGGTCGTGCCGTTGCCGAGCGTCACCTTGGCGTGGCCGGAGCCGTCAACCGACAGTTGATAGCCTCGGTTGGAATCGTCCATGCCGTCGATGATCCGTTGCTCTCCAGACCCCGAGAACTGAACCCAGGCTTCCAGGGTCAATTCGCCGACCGGGGCTAGCGCCGCAGTCTTGGCCACGTCCACATGACCCGAACCGTCGAACCCCAGCGCCGCATTATAACCGACTTCAGGCGCGGCAACCACGGTGGTGGCGATCGCAACCGTTCCTGCGCTGATATGGCTATGGCCACCAACCGCATCGGCTGTGGTCAGGTCGGTGACGCTGCCAGTGACC
Source organism: uncultured Gammaproteobacteria bacterium (assembly GCA_963575695.1). GTDB lineage: Bacteria > Pseudomonadota > Alphaproteobacteria > Azospirillales > Azospirillaceae > CAUYTZ01. The sequence goes on from CAUYTZ010000095.1 coordinate 7,514, forward strand.
AGAGGACCGCCCCCGGTCTCGACCAGCCGGACGGTCAATGCGCCGGGGACGCCACCATAATCCGGCGTGGCCAGGAATCGGACCTCGTCGGTTGCGGTCAGCACCAGCGCCGAGCCATCCGAGACCCCGGCCCCGATCGCGGTCCAGTGCAGGCCATGGTCGGCACTATACTGCCATGCCCCCTGGTCTGCGCTGG
>CAUYTZ010000096.1:0-4532 GCA_963575695.1 uncultured Gammaproteobacteria bacterium
ACCATCTTCACCCGGCTGGATTCCAGTTGCAGCCGGTTAAGGGTCTCGGAAACCTTGCTCAGGCGGTTCTCCGCCAGCGCGGAACCCCGGACATTATGGCACTGATAATCATCTCCATGCCGGCAACCCATGAGCAGAACAGGTGCTGGGGACGTAGGGTTAGCCTCCGGCGGGCAGGGGCGCAGGCCCCTGCACCCAATTATTTGGGATGGTTCGATGTTCCGTCCCAAATAAAGCGGGTCCAGGGCAACGCCCTGGTCAGGGATTTGGGGGCGAAGCCCTCACTCACTTAACCCGCCGTCACAACCAATTGGCGCAACCCATCGCGAAACTTACGGAAACTGGGCGAAACATTGCGTTCCGGGTCAAGCAAAGGCCCGATCTTTTCCGCCCACTCGTGTTTGATTTCTCCGGGCTGCGGCCAGCCCGCTTTCTTGATCGCCACCGAGCCGCCTTTATGCACGGCATCGGCCAAGAGTTCCCAGGTTCCGCACGCCTTATCCTGAACGTATTTTTCCAACACGTCTGCCTTTGCCTTTGGATAGGCGGCGGTCAGCGCCTCGCGATCGCCGAGATACCAGGCTTCAACCTCCTCGATGGCAAGGCGAAACAGGGTCTTGGGCGCGGGTTGGCAACCGGCGGCCAACGCCTTGAGTTCAGCCAGAAAATCAACGCAATTGCGCTTGTCCGCATCGACCACGACCACCACCGCATCAATACCGGGGGTTCGGCCATAGCCCGTCAATAAGCGTGGCAACTGATCAAGCAGAATACGCTTTTTCGGATCAGCCGTGGTGGTCAGGGTATCCGGAATCCGCCCGATACCCTTATACTTAATGATGCGCCACGTATGCGGTTTGCCTTGTTCGCCCAGAAGCTTCGGCACCAGAATCTCCAGCAGCTTTGCCCCGGAGCTGTCCTCGACCAATATCTCGATGTGCATGTCTTCACCGCGCATCGAGATAGTCGCTGTACCACAAGCCGCCCAATGGCAAGCCTTCGGCGACCAGATTCTTGACCAGTTCAATTTCCGATGCGCGGTGAATGGTAGAAAAGCCATCCCTGCCCTTTTCCAGGATCCACACTTCTTCCGGCGTCAAGGCATCGACTAAATAAGGCTGATGGGTGGTGATAAAAAGCTGGGGCGCGTTCTTCTTGCCGGTCGCATGGCTGCGGAATTCCCGCGCCAGCGCTTCCAGCAACTTGTGATAGAGTCCGTTCTCCGGTTCCTCGATACAGATAAACGGGGGCGGATCTGGATCTTCTAGCATCAACAAATAGGCAAACATCTTCAGTGTGCCATCTGACATCTGTTGTGAGAAAAATGGATCCTGGAATGCCCCGTCATTAAACCGAACCAATACTCTCTTGTCAGGGGTAATAACGGTATCAATTTTGTCGATGCCGGGGATTTTTTCGGCGATGCGCGCCAGAATGCTTTGAAAACGGTCCTTATGTTCCCGTTCCATAAACTGGACGACGTTGCCGATGTTGTCACCGTGCATGTTCAAATGCCGCTGCGGTCCGGCGCTGGGCAGGCTACGCGCAGCATCGGGATGGAAGTAAGACAGATACCAGCCCTTAAGAAAATCCCGAAACCGCTTGATGCGCGGATGTTCTTTCAAGGTACCCAAGGTAGCGATGCCAAGTTGCCTGGAATCTGTTAGCTCTACAGGAATCAATCTGCCATCCTTTTCTTGGGCTTCCGTCGTCTCCTCTCCTATCTGGACCATTCCTTCGCCGTTCTTAAGCGTCAGAAAACCAAACACCTGCTCAGGTTTCGGCCCGTCCGATTGAATGAGAAGTTCCGACACCACGAATGGCCGTTCGGAACTATCCAATCCGATGAACAAAAAATAAGTAATCAGGGATTCGTTCGGGGCTTCCCGATAACAGATTTCGAAGCGGATCGGTTTTTTCACTCCCTTGGAGCGCAGACGTTCAAAGCCACCACGTTGCTTCATATCGCAGGCGGTTTCAACATCGGTGGCCAGACAGTCGGCGACAAAACCGAAGGCGTCGAACAGGGAGCTTTTACCGACCCCGTTCTTGCCGATGACCACGGTTAGAGGAGACAGAGGCTCTCCATCTGCCTGACTGTAGAGCTTCCCCAGCGTGACATCTCGCAGGGCACGGAAATTCTGGACACCGAAGCCTTCGATGATGGCCATTTATCTTTCCACTCCATGTCGCCAAACATAGATACGCAGTTGCCAATCTCCACTTACCCTAGCGCAGAACGAGATACCATCCCAAGTCGCGGGGGTCCAGGGGCCTTCAGGCTCCTGGTGGGTCCAGGGCAACGCCCTGGTCGCCGAAGGCAAGTTCGCCATACAATTGTAGTACAAATATCATAACTTGCATGTAAAATGCGCCGCGACTAAGCTGCGCGGATCATCGGCTAAGCTTGTCGGTTAACGAACGCAGAAAGGCCGCAATCATGTCGGATAATTCACGCGCAGCCTTGGCACCTGAATATACCGCCCTGTGGGTGCAATGCGTTCCAGGAACGCGCCCCGACGAGGCCCCCGAACCGCACGACGTCAACAGCCAAATCGACTCTGCGATCAAGACCGTTCTGGCCGGCAAGGTTCGCTATCAGGCCGTTGAAGCCAAAACCGGCGTACCGTGGTGGGTGGTCGGGATTCTGCATCTGATGGAATGCAACTCCAAATTCACCCTGCACATTCATAATGGTGATCCGCTGACCGCACGCACGGTCAAGGTGCCAGCGGGAAGGCCGGCAGCGGGCCAGCCGCCGTTCACCTGGGAATTCAGCGCCGAAGACGCGATGGTCTGGAAGCAATGGGATCTGAAGAACGTCCGTCGCCTGGAGGATGGTACCCCGGATTGGACTCTGCCGACCACGCTATGGCGGATGGAGGCGTGGAACGGTTTCGGCTACCGCAACAAAGGCGTTCGCACACCTTATCTGTGGGCCGGATCGAACCTGGAGCAGCCCGGACGCTATGTTGCCGACGGCGTGTGGGATGCGACCAAATGGTCGGGGCAAATCGGCGCGGCGGCGGTGATCAAGGTGTTGGCGGCGCGCGACCTGATCCAAATTCAAGCTCAACCGGCATAGCCCTGGCTTGACGCGGCGGGTGTCCTTAGCTTTTATGATCGTTAAAGCGTCGGCGTTTGCGGTGCCGGACGTGGCAAGATCTAAAGCGAGGACACCTAACCATGCGTATCGGCATTCTTACCGGCGGCGGCGATGTTCCCGGCCTTAATCCGTGCATGAAGACGCTGGTCAACCGCGCCGCAGACAACGGATGGGAAGTGTTCGGCTTTCGCCTAGGCTGGGCTGGGCCGCTCAATTACAATCCCGATCTGCCGTTTGAACAGAACGCACGCTGGGTGCAGCGCCTGACCCGGGATTCGGTGCGCACCATCGACCGTACCGGCGGCACGATTCTGCACACCTCACGCACCAATCCACAAAGAACCCGCGCTAGCGACCTGCCTGCGTTCCTGAAAGACGCCTATCCGTTCGCCGAGGGCAAGAAGACGGTCGATTGTACCGCTCATGTGCTGAAGGTGATGGAGAAACTGGGCATCGACGCCATGGTTCCCATCGGCGGCGACGACACCCTATCCTATGCTGTACGCCTGCACCGGGAAGGGTTCAAGGTGGTGGCGGTACCCAAGACCATGGACAACGATGTTAACGGCACCGATTACTGCATCGGTTTTTCTACCGCCGTTACCCGCAGCGTCGATTTCATCAACGCCCTGCGCACGCCGACCGGCAGCCACGAGCGCATCGCGGTAATCGAGTTGTTCGGGCGCAATTGCGGTGAAACCGCGCTGGTCTCGGGCTTCCTGGCCGACGCCGATCGGGCGCTGATTTGTGAGGTGCCGTTCGACGTTCACCGCCTAGCCGCGATGCTGGTCGAAGACCGCCAGCGCAATCAAAGCAACTATGCCGTGGTGGTGATTTCCGAAGGCGCGGTCATGCTGGGCGGCGATGTGATCGAATACGGTGAAGCCGACGCCTATGGCCATCGCAAGTTGGGTGGCGTCGGTCAGTCGCTGGGCGATGCGCTGAAGAAGATTACCGGTATCGATATCGTCAATCAGCAGATCGCCTATTTGATGCGCGCCGGTGCCCCGGATTCGCTCGACCGCATGGTGGCGATGTCCTACGGCGGCCTGGCGATTCAGCAACTGGAAAGTGGTGTTGCCGGGGTGATGGTCGCGTTGCGTGACGGCCGCTACACCACGGTGCCGATCGACACCTGTCTAAAGGCAGAAAAACGGGTCGATGTCGCTCATTTCTACGACAGCGAAAACTACCGACCACAGATTTCACAACCGTTGGGCAAACCAATGTTCATGTACTAATACCAGCAACCATAAGGAATCGGGTTCAGGGGCTTCAGGGGCAAAGCCCCATATGCGCTAGGATAAAGGCTTGACGAGGCGGGAAAATCGTGATTCATCAACGCGATGGACACGATTTCTCTCCTCGCCAGGGATTGGAGCGCGTTTGTCGCGCAGATATCCCGATTCATCGATCTTGACGCAAC
>CAUYTZ010000097.1:0-11816 GCA_963575695.1 uncultured Gammaproteobacteria bacterium
CGTTGACTTACCAGATGGTGAAAGTTACCGGGAATCAACCACGTTTCAACCCGGTGACCGCGCGGTCGTTAGTGCCTCCTGAAGCAGGCGGTCGCCCGCTTCGTGCCCCAGGGTGTCGTTGACCTGCTTGAAACGGTCCAGGTCGATAAACATCAACACCAGATCCTTGTCCGTCCGTTGTGCCGTCAGGATGGCCTGGGTCAGACGATCGTAGAAAAGGGCGCGGTTGGCAAACCCGGTCAGAGGATCATACTCCGCCCGCTGTTTGATCGCCTCTTCCAGACGTTTCCGTTCCAGGACGCTGGCCAGGGTCGAGGCCACCGAGCGCAAAAACGGCTCCTCCTCCGGGTGTATCGGGTGATCGATCGCCAGATAGAGCTTGACCACCCCCAGAACCTGATGCGGCAAACGGATCGGGACAATATAGCGACCACAATCGGTTATCCCGGAACAGTTTTTCCCCGGTCCCATCTCGTCATGGCCCACAAAGAGGGGCCTGCCCTCTGCCAAGGCGTGTCGGCACGCCGATTCTCCCCATTGCCCGGATGACAACCGTGCACAGCCTGCCCGCTGCGCCTTGGTCAGCCCCTGCGCCGCTTTGAGCACCAGGTCTCCCGTGCGCTCCTCCACCAGAAATACCGCCCCCCTCTTTTGCAGATCAAACCAGGGAACGGAGAGAACGACATCCAGCATGGCCTCCAGTTGCTGCTCCAGAGCCAGATCGGTCATCGCCGCCTCCAGCAAACGGCTGATGGCGGTTTTGGACTCATAATCGCGCCGGATTTGCGCCTCATTCTGCTGGCGGCAGACCAATTCGGCCTCCAGCTCGCGGTTGGACTCCTGCAAGGCTTTTAGTAATTGTTGGTTCTCGCGGGTCATCCAGGCGGTGTCAAGGGCCTTTTTGACCGCAAAAAAAACCGTCTCCGCCATGTTTTCATCTTTGAGCAGATAGTCATCGGCCCCATCGTGGATCACACCAATGGCAATATTTACATCGTCATTACCCGACAGAACGATGATGGGCAGGGTATGACCTTCGCCACGCAGGGTCTGGACCAAAGCCCTCCCGGTCAGACCCGGCATGTTGAGATCCGTGATGAGCAGATCCACGCCCAACGGATGGGAGCGCACATGCTCCAAGGCCTGTTGACCCTCTTGCGCCTCAAACACCTGATAGGCACCCCCTTCCAGGGCACCCCGCAGAAACAGGCGGATAAATTCGTCATCATCGACGATCAGAATGCGTGCCCCGTCATGCCCACCCGCCCTCTCGACGAATACCGGAGTGGTCATGCCAACCTCGCCAAAATTGCCCTGCCAGACATTGACACATCCATTGGACTGAAAGATTTCCTTATGATTAACCGGTCAGTTATCATGCAACAGCCCACAACAATTCCCCCATTTTTTCAATTTACCAAACCCGTCATGAACATGCCATGAAAAATCAGAGAGGGGTATACAGGCCGCTTTTTCCATGGTATAGAGAGACGGTGGAGGGGGGGCTTCCCGCCCGAACGGTCCAATCTTTCACGAATAGCCGAGATAAATTTTATTATTCAAATCCCTTATCCATAGCCAGCGTTCAAATTAAAGAGACATGAATCCTGTTAAAGTTTTTATTGTCGATGACAGTGCGGTGGTTCGACTGGGCATCCGAAAAATGTTACTGACGGATCCCGACACGCAGGATTCCTTCGGCGCCGTACGACAACACATGGATGGCGTCGTAGCCGGAATGGCGTTCCGCCCACAGCGCCATCTCGGGTTCTTGTCCCGAGCGCCTTCCTAAATCTCGAGCGCACCCCCGAGCGCAAGAGCCAACAACATGATGCAGAAGCTGACCTTTTTCAAAACACTCAGGGTGGTTGACGCCATAGGCGCAATCAGTTCCAGGTGGGAGAGATAGACCGGAATCACCGCGCCGCAGAAGGCTGCCGCGACGGCGGATCTCGCCGCCGCCACCATCATCGTCCGGTAAGGAGAGCGTGGCATGAACCCGTTCAAAAGCGAGTTGTTTTCGACCACATCCCTGACCTGGGCTGTGAACGGCATGCCGGAGGTGCCGACGCAGGTTTCATCACTCGGCATCGCCTATGACAACGGCATCGAAACCACCACGGCCTGGGTGGAACGCAAGGAGCAGGGCCTTCGGCTGGTCCCGTCCCGGCCGCTGGGGGCGACCGGGCAGCAGTATGGCGCGGTCAACCGCGAGGGCATCGAAATCGGCTGCATCAACCTGCCCCAGGAAACCACCATCTGGGCATCGGAGATTCAGGACCGGATCAAGTTCGGCTCCAGCGCGCAACAGTTGGAGAGCCTCAAGGATCTGCGCGACGAACGGTTGATGAAAATGTCGGCAGATGCCGACACCACCGCCGAGTATCACTTGGTCGGCTTGATTTCCGGCAAGGTTCTTGATGCCGACGGTACCACAGTTCTCTGGGATTTCTTCGACAAGTTCAAGTTCGATGAACCGGATCCGATCGAATTTGATTTCACGTCCGGGGCGGCTCTCGGCGCGTTGACGCAATCGTGCGATACCGTGATCAGGGCGATGCGGGCCGCGCTCAACACCAACGTCATCGAAATCCGGGGGCTTGCCGGTTCGACCTTCGCCACCCGGTTCAAAGCGTCCTCGGAATATCGGTCCACCTTCCAGGCGACCGACGCCGCGCGCTTGCGTGACCGCTCGGCCTATCAGCCGTGGAGTTTCGGCGGCATCGAATTCGAGGAATACGTGTCTCCGACCGACTTGACCCCGTTCATTGCGCCCAACGACTGCCGTTTCTTCGCGCGGGGGCTGGCGATCAACAAACAGCAGGGCCTGTTGAAGCCGTTCCACCGCCGCTGGACTCCGGCCCCGACCTTCGCTGCGGCCAACAAACCCGGACTGGAACGATATGTCAACGTCACGATCGATCCCCGGTCGGACCCGCAGTGGATCAAGATCGAGATGACCAGCCACCCGATCCTGTTCTGCACCCATCCGCGTCACCTGATCCGTGGCGTGGCCAAGCTGGTCTGATGCGCTCGATCGGGGCCGAACTGCTGGCCGAGAAATACGCCGACGTCGGCCTGCCCGCCGTCGCCAAACCGGCGGCGGGGGCGGCGCTGGCGGTGGTTGTGCTCTGGCACGCGCCGGATGCCCGCGTTCCGTTCGGCCACCAGCCCCTGATCGGCACCAGCCGCATGATCAGGGTTCGCGCCAACGACTGGCCCAACCCGGTCCGGGGCGACGTGATCATGCTCGAAGGCTCCGACTGGCGGGTGCAGTCGGTAGAGTCCACCGATCCCCAGCGTCTGGAATGGACGCTGGGGGTATCTCCGCCCTGACCTCGAACATCCTGAAACGCCATGCCGTCCCTGTCCATCCGCGAAACCGCACTGGAAGCCCTGGCTTCGGTGATTGGCGTCGGCTTGCCCGGCGCCACCGTTGAACGCAACGCGGTCGTGCCTCAAACCGTCCCGTCTGGCGGCCTAATTATTGTCCGGGACGGCGATCCGGGCGAACCGGGCGTCACCCTGTCTCCTCCGCGCTACGAATACGCTCATCAGGCGGTGGTCGAAGTGATCACTCAGCCGCCGGGGATGGACGCCCGCGCGGTCCTGCTCGATCAATCGCTGATCGCGCTGGGACAGGCGCTGGCCGGAACCCTCCGCTTGGGCGGTGCGGTTGATTACCTGTCCTGGTCGGCCCCGGTCACCGATGACGTGGCCGTGCCTTATGGCGATGCGATCCGGGGCGCGATCGTCCGGGTCACGCTCCACTACACCACCTCCAACCCCTTGCTGTGAGGAACCGTTATGGTCGTCGCCACCGGCGCCAATGCCGCGCTCTACCTGCTGCGGGAGGCCAGCTATGGCGATCCCGCCGTCGGAAACTACATTCAAATGCCGTTTTCCAGCGTCAATTTGGCCGCCAAACAGCCGTTGGAGGCGGATGATACGCTGGGCATGGGGCGGATGCCGCAACGGGCGATCCGTGGCCTGATCACCGCCAATGGTCAGGCGACGGTGCCGGTTGATCAGCGCCTGATCGGCCAGTGGTTGACCCTGTTGTGCGGCCCGCCGGTGACCACCCATGTCACCGCCACCGCCACCCTTGAGGGGTGGCAGGCGTGGGAGGCGCATCGCATCACCGGCCTGACCTGGATTCAGGTTGGTGATGCGGCGCTAGCGACACTGAATGTCTCGGCGGTGATCGGCGTCGCCACCGCGCTCGGCTACGATACCGCCGCCGTGGCGGCGCTGGCCCCGTCGCTCGCCGCCGGGGTGCTCGCCGCCCGCGACGGGCCGACGGACGAAGATTAAGCAAGGGGGCTGGGAATGGGTGATTCGGATGTTGATTTAAAGGAGCGGGTGGTAAGGGTTGAGGTTGAACTAAAGGCGCACTGCGAAAATGCGGATGAGAAGTTCGATGAGATTTGGCGGCGGATTGATGAGTTGTTTAACCGCTTCTGGGCAATCAGCCTTTCCCTTATCGCTGCATTGGTTCTCGCTCTCGCCTTCCTGGCGGATAAGCTGCATATGTTCAAATAGGAGGGGATGATGTCAGGTGTGATTCTTAACCCGCGCGCCGGGCAGAATGGAAAGGCGGCAGCCCATGGCTGAGAGAATATTTGAACAAGCGGTGGCCTTTGTCTTGTCTCAAGAGGGCGGGTACGAAAACGATCCGCGCGATCCGGGTGGGGAAACCAACTGGGGGATAGACAAGAGATCCCACCCCGAAGTTGACATCAAAAACCTGACCCGCGACGGCGCGATTGAAATTTACCGGCGCGAGTACTGGAGCAAATCCCGTTGTCCAGATTTGCCGCAGCCGCTGGCGGCGTTGCACTTCGACTGCTCGGTTAATCAAGGTGGTGATTTCGCCGCCCGAACCCTGCAAGAGGCGCTGGGGGTCGTAGTCGATGGTAAGGTTGGGGGCAAAACCCTGGCTGCGGCTGCGGCGCTTGATGATCAGGGCCTGCTGGCGACTGTGGCTGAATACGCCTTGCGCCGCGCGTTGCGCTACGTCCTCAACTCGAAGTTTTCGATCTACGGTCGGGGCTGGCTGCATCGCTTGATGCGGGTGGTGATTCTCGCCGCGCGCCTACCGCCGAGATAACCCCATTCAATCTCCCGTTCCCCGGCCGCTGATGCGGCCTTTTTCATGAGGATTTCCCCATGTCCGGTTTGTTCACCATTTTGGTTTTTCTTTGGAGCAACGTCGGCTCCATCTTGGAGGGTCTTTCAGCCCTGATCGGCGGCGCCGCCATGCTGGCGGCGCTGACCCCGACCCCGCGCGACGACGCCGCCCTGGCGTGGATGCGGCGCGTTCTGGATCTGATCGCCTGTAATTTCGGCAACGCCAGCAACATGCCGCCGGGGCTGGATGCGGCGGTGGCTGATTTGGGCGCGGCGATCGGTGGCAAGCCGGTCAACCTCAGTCTGGCGGCCAACGCTCTGCTCGCCGTGCTTGGTCCCCCGCCCGGCGGCGGGCGATAGGGTCAGGGGTGCAGCACGCGGCGGGCGGCCTCCGCCAGGAAGCCGGATCGGTTGCTGGTCAGGGCGTCGATTTGCGCCAGCAGGCGCTCGTCGAGCGTGATGTTGACCCGGACACTGCGCCCGGCCAGCGGCAGCAAGGGGATTGTGGCGATGACGGCCCCGGTCCAGTCGATCCAGTCTTCGTTGGCCTCCTGAATTTCCTGAAGCGTCCGTGGCCGGGGGATCGGTTCATGATCGGCCCGCATGCCCTCGACATGGACCGACAGCGCCTCCGTGCCCATGGCGATCGCTTCTTCAAAGCTTTTGCCGGCGCTGATGCAGCCGGGAAAATCAGGGAATAAGATGCCGTAATCGCTGTCCGGGGCCTTGTGGATCAGGGCAAGATAGTGGGCCATGGTGATTTTCCTCAAAGCTTGATGCCGGCCTGTTTCAGGATGCTCTTTACCGTCGGCAGCGGCAGATCCCGTTTCGGATGGGGGATGGTGATCTTCCCGGGCTTGGTCGGGTGCCGGTATTGGTGGTGGCTGCCGGCGATGGTGGTCAATTGCCAGCCTGCGGCTTCCACCATCTTGATCAGGTCCCGGCTGCTGTAGGATTTCATCATCGCCCCCGTTGATGTGTACAAATATGCGTATCGTTACCGCTGACGTCAAGCGGGGATGTGTATTTCTGTGTGTATTTTTGGCTTCGCGGCCTGTTGAGGGGGGCATGTCCACGTCCGAACACAACATCCAGGTCCGCCTGTCGGTAGTCAGTGGCGGGGGAAGTGCTGCTGATAGACCGCGATCCCGATTGCGATGGCCAGCAGGAACACGGCCAGCCAGGGCAGGCAGCTTAGGAAGAAGGAGGTAGGGTCAGGGGTGCAGCACGCGGCGGGCGGCCTCCGCCAACCACCCGGAACGATTGGTGGTGATGGCGTCAATCTGGGCCAGCAACCGCTCGTCGATCGTGATGTTGATGCGCTTGCTTTTGGTCGGGATGCTGGCCGGGATCAGGACAATGCACACCACCCGCAGGTCAGGATCAAGGGCGATGGCGTCAAATGGGCGCGGGACCGGAATCTCGCGCCCGTCCTCAATCTCGCCCTGGATGTGCAATCCCAGGGCGTCGCGGGCCATGGTCACGGCCTCCTCAATCGTGTCGCCGGCGCTGACGCAGCCGGGAAAATCGGGAAAGGTCACGCCATAATCGCTGTCCGCATCCTTGTCGATGATCGCGGGGTAAAAGGTCTCGGTCATTGTTGGCCTCGTTTCATGGGGGTGTGCGCCTCAGCGAAGGCGGACACAGGTCTTGGTCTGGATATCCTTGATCACGCCGGTGGACAGATCCTTTTTGGGGTGGGGAACCGTGACCGTGCCGGGGATCGTCGGATGCTTGAATTGCTTGTGGCTGCCGCTTTGCCGAACCTCTGCCCAGCCCGTGGCCTGGATCAACCGGATGGCGTCTTTGCTGGTGATGGGCATCGGTATCTCCGCAGCTGATGATGTGTACTATACACATCGATGCGGACAACGTCAAGAGCGGAATACACATCTATCCACACTTATCGTTTCCAGCGCCGCCGACACCTCCGGCACCCTTTTCTTTGGGGCTTGCCCATGTCCACGTCCGAACACGCTTCGGCGTGCTGCCTCCGCCTGCCATAGCGCCCATAAGTACAATTGTATTCATGACCAAAATAACCACCAACAAGATTAAAGTTGATGCCATGATTGATCGCAGAATAAGCTGTGCCGTTTCTCATGATCCGGGAGCGGCGCGTCATGTCTATTATCAAGGTTGTCATAACTACAATTGTATTCACCTTGTTCGTCTCCGCGGCGTTCGCGGCGGAGATCACCTGCGCCAAGCCACGAGTGGTGGATGGCGACACCATCCACTGCGGTGGCAAGAAGCTGCGCCTGGAGGGGATCGACGCACCGGAATCCAGGCAGACCTGCACTGGGGCCAGCGGCAACTATGCCTGCGGGGAGCAGGCGACCGTGGCCCTGCGCGCGCGGGTGGGGTCGGGGCCAATTCGCTACACGGCGACCGGGACCGACAAATACGGCCGGACCTTGGCCACGGTTCGCGATGGGAAGGGAGAAAACCTCAACGAAGCCATGGTTCGGACGGGCAACGCGGTCGCCTATCGCCGCTATTCCACCGCCTACGCCGGGGCGGAGGATGCGGCCAAGGCCAGGAAATCCGGCCTGTGGGCCGGATCGTTCACCCCGCCGGAGCAGTGGCGGCAGGAAAACCCGCATCCGTCTTCACCGCCGTCGGCGGCCAAGCCGGCACCGGCCGTGGCGTCTTCACCATCCGCAACGGTCTCCAGGCCGGCGCCGGTTCGGCGATCGGCGGCGGTCGCATCTTCCGGTCGAGGCAAACGCTGTGGCGCCAGCTATATTTCGGCGTCAAAAACCTGCCATGTCGGTACCTCGCACCGGACCAGATCACACTCCTATCATCGCACCCGGTCGCACCACGGTTCGCACCGGCGGCGGCGGTAAATACAAGGGGCGGCCCCGGCTGCCGACGCCGGCCTGCTCGAAACCTGGGATCGGTATGAATCCCTGCTCAAGGTCCGGCGGGCGCTGTGCGATCGGTACCTTGCCGCCGTGGCCACCATCCCGCGCGAAGTTGATTGGCGCGCCAAGCATCAGTCGCCGTTCGACATGACCGCCGCCGAAAAGGACCGCTACGACCGGGCCTATGCCGCCTGCGGCTGTCAGGTATTCACCGCTCAAATCTCCGCCGGCGATGAAGAGTTCGACCGCCTGGAAGAGATCATCATCGCGGCGACGCCGGCCACGATTCAGGGGCTGGCGGTCAAGCTGCGTTTCACCTGGCTGTACGATCGCGATTACCGCTTCGATCTGGACCCGTCGGAGGATGTTGATCCGTCCCAACGCCTGCTGTGGCAATGCTGGCAGGCGGCCGAACGGCTGGCGGAAGGAACCCTGTCATGACCGCCGCCGTCGTCTCGGTGCCATTTCACGGCGATACCCTGTTCGCGGTCGAGCGCGAGGGCGCGGTCTTCGTCGCCCTCAAGCCGATCTGCGAGCGACTCGGGATCGCGTGGCACAAGCAGCTTGAGCGGATCAAGCGGGATACCGTGCTGTGTGAAGGTATAACCGTAATGGGTATACCTTCTCCGCGCGGGATTCAGGAGACTACCTGCCTCCGACTCGGCCTGGTCAACGGCTGGCTGTTCGGCATCAATGAAAACCGGGTCCGGCCGGAAGCGCGGGCGGCGGTGCTGGTCTACAAGCGCGAATGCCACCGGGCGTTGGCCGAACATTTCGGGCTGGCCGAAGCGGCGGCCGAACCGCCGCCGGTCCTGGATCAGGAGGCGGCCGAACCCGCCCTGCCGGCCCCGGATGACGATGGTGAGGCGTGTTCGGATGGCATCGGCGGCCTGTCTGAACGCACCGTGCGCCTGCACGTCGATTTGATCCGCGAGGCCCGGCTGTTGTTCGGTCCCGATGCCGCCATGCGGCTGTGGCGGGCCTCGCCGCTGCCCCAGCCCTGGCCCCGGGTCGCCGGGACCGGCACCGCAGGGGGCACACGGGCGACGCGGCCGAATGCCTGTCCTGGCTGATGGCCCAGGAAGCGGCCGGCCGCATCCTGGGCGATATGATCGTTGCCGCCCTGGCCGGCGGCGAGCCGGAGCGGCGCTGTTTGAAAACGCCTGACCGCCGCTGATCACCCCGGCCCGGCGGCGCGTCGTTCGGGCGGGGCGTAGGCCAGGGTTACGCTCTGGCGGCGGCTGATTTCCTCAACCCGTCCACGAAGTTCGCCAAATTCACTGCCGGTGGGGGGTGTCCGCGGCGCGGCCCCGCAACTCCGAAACATCGCGTTCCACTTGATGGAGCCGGGTGTCCATGCTTCGGCACAGATCGATCAGGAGGTCGATCTTTACGAACAGTTCCGCCTCGCGTTCCGGTGTCATGGCCGTCTCCTTTTCCATTCCTTAACATAAGCCTGGGTCTTGCCCATGTCCCCGTCCGCTTTGGCTCTTTGCGCTCCCGCTGCCGGTCCCTGCCGGCGGCGCTGTTTGAAAGGGTTTGATTACCGCGGATCACCCCGGCCCGGCGGCGCGCCGTTCGGGCGGGGCGTAGGCGATCGGCACCGGCAGGCGGGCGTTGATGTCCAGGATGCGTTGGCCGATTTGCTCGATCTGTCCTTCCAGATGGCCGAAATCGCGCGCCGTGGGCATGCCGGCGATCCGGCCCTTGATTTCGCGAAGGTTGCCATCCAGGGCAGCAATACGGGTCAGGATCAAATCAAGTTTGGCGAATAGTTCCGTTTCGTGTTCCGGTGTCATAGCCACCTCCTTTTCCATTCCTTAACATAAGCCTGGGTCTTGCCCATGTCCACGTCCGAACACAACATCCAGGTCCGCCTGTCGGTGGTCGATGGCGACCAGGTCCGCGCGCAACTCGTCGGTCTGGGCGATGCCGGCCAGCAGGCGCTTGAATCGCTGGTCGAGGGCGGCGAAGCCGCCTCTGACGGGTTGGCCGGTCTTGGCGACGCGGCTCAATCCGCGTTGTCTGGCCTTGGTCAGGCGGCTGAAACCGCGATCGCCCTGGTGACCGGGGTCGCCGCGACCGCGCAGGCGGTTGGGAGCGCCATCGCCGCACCATCAGCCCAGCAACGAGAATTGGTTGATGGATATATTGATGAGGAGGAAGTAGGCAAAGCCTATGCCGTGGTGCTGGAGGCAATGTCCAGACGAACGGCTGAGAACACGGACAAGACCAAGCAAGGAAGCGAGGAGCAGGCCGCGCTGACCAAGGGGGGCGGTACTACCACGTCCGCCGATGTCGAACGCACCAAGGTGGAAATCGCCTACCTGGAATCCAGCATCACCCGGAAAGGCGCCCTGCACGCCTCGTTGGCCAAGATCGACGCCCAATACGCCGACACCGCCAACTACGCCAATGATTCCCAGCGCCGGTTCACCGCCGACCTTGAGGAATTCCAGGCCAACACCGGCCGGTTGTGGCTGGGGCTGGTCGAAGGCCTGAAGTCGGTTGCCAAGGCGATCGGGGATTATTTTGTCACCCCGTTCCGGGATGCGTTCTCCTGGCTGCTGGAAGAACTCAATCTTGGAATGAATGCGACCATTCACAATCTTAACGCGCATATTGCAAAAATAGACCGAGAGCTTTTGACGCTCAAGGAAAGTGACCCTGAAAACCCTGATCCGGATTACGTCGTCAACGTTGGCACGCATAATCGGCGGGGGCTGCTCGAGGCTCAGAAAAAGGAGTTCCTGGCCCAAAGAGCAGATTTGCTCAAGCAATCCCCGGTCGCGGCGGCCGGAGAGAAAAAGCGGGAAGTGGCCAGCGCCTACGAAACCGAAGAGGACAAAGACGGCAAAGGAGGAAAAGAGGACCGTCTTGAAAAGCTGAACGCCGAGACAGAGGCGTTGCTGCGGCAGATAGAGGCTTACGGCAAGGGCGCCGAAGCTCTGGCCCTGGCCACCGCCGCCGGAGAGGCGCACAAGCTGGTCGTGGCTGGCGAAGAGCATTCGGTTGAAGACGTGACCAGCGCCCTGCTCGACAGGGCCGCGGCCGATAAGTTGGTCCAGAACGCCAAGGACCAAAACGCGGTGGAACGCCGGTTGGCCGACTTGCGCCAGTGCAGGTTGAGGCATTTGCCGAGGAAACCTTGGGTAAGGCGCGGGCGGCGGCGAAAGAAGATCCCGAGGGCGGCAAGCGGTTGCTGCAAATCGCCGAACAACAGGTCAAATGTTGTGAGTTACGTGCTTGTGCATTAGCCCCCAGAGGCGCTCAATCGGGTTCAAATGTGGACAGTAGGCCGGAATGAAATGGAGTTCGATCCGCCGTCCCGGCGTTGCCAGCCACTCTTCAACGATTTTCGCATGATGCCATCGGTGCCCAGGTCCGTCAGGCGCTTCACAGTCGGCTCGTCATTCACGGTGTAACTCAGGCAGCGCAGGCCGGCGGCCTTGGTCTGGGCCACGCTGGTCGCGTCCCACAGGCGGTGCTTGCAGACCAGCGCGACGCAGCCGAGTGACTGCGCAGCTTCGAGCCAGCCGTTCCACAGCGTATCGAGCAGCAGGGCACGCGGCAGCAACGGCTGTGCATCGCGCGCGGCCTGCAAAGACTCAGGGCGGAAGGAGGTCAAGAGTGGCGGCACGTCGGCACCCTGCCAGAGCCGGGCTGCGTGCTGCGCCACCGCTTCACCAGTGATGCGCTCCAGTCCAGGCGTCGGCTTGATTTCAATGTCGAGAAAAAAATCGTTCTGCAGGCAATAGTGGGCGATGTTCTCGAAACTCGGTAGTGGCTCGCCCGCATAGGCGGCGCAGTGCCAAC
>CAUYTZ010000098.1:0-8251 GCA_963575695.1 uncultured Gammaproteobacteria bacterium
ATCCAGAGGCGTTGTGCCACGTGCCGACCCGACCCGATCAAGTGCGGGGGATTCGGGTCGATGCGTCCACCAGTTTGGGGGTTTGTTGGGCACGCAGTCGCATCCAGACGGAATTGTGGAAAGATGAGGAGTATTATCTGCAAATCGACATTTTTGCCGGCGGTTATCCTCGTTTCGGCCACCAGGGGCTCTGCCCCTGGACCCACTTTATTTGGGATCAAAAACTAATCAGCCGTTAGCCTTGGCCCGCTCTTGCGCCTTAGCCTTAGGGGCCGACTTGGTCGGCGTTTCACGCCGTTCCGGTACCGGGCACAGTTCCGCGCGACCGAAGAACAACAACACCCGGTCGGTCGGCTGCGCGCCAACCGACAGCCAATGCTTGGCTCGTTCGGCGTTGATCTGAACCCGCTGCGGGTGATCCTTGACCAACATCGGGTTATAGGTGCCGATCTTCTCGATGAATCGCCCGTCGCGCGGGCTGCGCGAATCGGCAACCACGATGCTGTAAAACGGACGCTTCTTGGCTCCGCCGCGGGCCAGACGAATCTTCAACGACATGCTGCTGCTGTGCTCCCTGGTGGTCGTCATTCCGCTTTGGCTTGGCCGAAGCGGAGTGCATGGTGGTTAAACTGAAAGAAATCAAAGCCGAACGTTATTCCTGATGGTGGCAGACCGCTTCAATGCGGTTGCCATCTGGATCGATCACGAACGCGCCGTAATAATCCGGATGATAGTGCGGACGCAGGCCGGGGGCACCGTTATCGGTCCCGCCGGCCCACAGCGCCTCGCGGAAAAAGGCATTGACTGCGGCCCGGTTGGGTGCGGCGAAGGCGATGTGGGTTCCCGGAGTGCCGCAAACCGTTTCGCCGTCATCCTCCGGCACACCGATCCAGAATTCCGGCTTGCACACGCCATAACCGGCCCACTGGCCGAAATCCATCACCCGTTTGATGCCCATCGGGGCTAGCGCGCGGTCATAGAACGCGCGGGCCCGATCGATATCCGTAACCCCGACCGAAACATGATCAATCAACGAAGGGCTGCGGTCGCTTAAGGCGGTCATGGCGAAAAACTCCTGGTTCGAACGGGTTCAAGAAGACGAAAAGCCGAGATGAAGGGCGATCAGCGCCGGCCGCCGCCACCGGGCATCAGCGCCCCAATTCCTTGGCGCATCAATCCCTTCTGTCCCAATTTCTGCATCTTCTTCATCATCTCGCGCATGTCCTGGTACTGCTTAAGCACACGGTTGACATCCTGCACCGTGGTTCCGGAGCCAGCGGCGATGCGGCGACGACGCGAGCCGTTGAGCAGGCGAATGTCGCGCCGTTCAGCCTTGGTCATGGAGGTGATGATCGCCTCCTGCCGCTTCAATTGTCCCTCGTCAACCTTGGCGTCTTTCAGTTGGCTCTTGATCTTGTTTACGCCCGGCAGCAGGTTGAGCATGCCCGACATGCCGCCCATCTTGCGCAACTGGCGGAACTGCGCGGCCATGTCGTCCAGAGTGAAAACACCCTTCTGGACATTGGCCGCCATCTTTTCCGCTTCTTCGCGGTCGATCGACTCGGCGGCCTTCTCGACCAGGCTGACCACGTCGCCCATGCCCAGGATGCGGCCGGCGATACGGTCGGCGTGAAAGACTTCCAGCGCGTCGATCTTTTCGCCCACGCCCAGCAATTTGATCGGCTGGCCGGTGACTTGGCGCATCGACAGCGCCGCGCCGCCGCGAGCGTCGCCATCGATCCGGGTCATGACGATGCCGGTGATGCCGACCCGCTGGTTGAAGTTGGTTGCTACCGTGACCGAGTCTTGGCCGGTCATGGCATCGACCACCAGCAACGTTTCCACCGGCCGGGTCATGTCGCGGATCGCCGCGACCTCGGCCATCAACTCTTCGTCGATCGACAGCCGGCCGGCGGTGTCGAGCAGGACCACGTCGTAGCCTTCCAGCCGTGCCGCGATCATCGCCCGTTTGGCGATTTCAAGCGGTTGCTGTCCGACCACGATGGGGAGCGTCGCCACCTCGGTCTGTTCACCCAGAATACGCAACTGTTCCTGCGCCGCCGGTCGCCTTGTGTCTAGCGACACCATCAGCACTTTTTTGCGCTCACGGGTGCGCAACCGCAGTGCGATTTTGGCCGTGGTCGTGGTTTTGCCCGAGCCTTGCAAGCCGATCATCAGGATCGGTACCGGCGGCGTGGCGTTCAGGTTCAGTCCCATCTCGCCCATCGCGGCCAGCGAACCCATGCCGGGAATCGGGCCGTCGGATGAGCTTCCTGGGGTGCCGCCCAGCATTTCGACCAAATGGTCGTGGACGATCTTGATGACCTGCTGGCCGGGGGTGATCGAGCGCAACACCTCGTGCCCGATCGCGCGTTCTTTGACTTGAGCGATGAACTGCTTGACCACCGGCAGCGCGACATCGGCTTCCAACAACGCGATACGCACTTCCCGCAGGGCGGCGTTAACGTCGTCTTCGCTCAACGCGCCACGCTTGCGCAGACGGTCGAAGATGTCGCCCAGCCGTCCGGTCAAACCTTCGAACATTCGTCCCTCATCCGCACGGTCTACTGCCCAAACACAAAACACCAGTGCGCGAAACTCGCGGACTGGCGTTCCATCTCAAAGTCGAGCCCAGCGTCGGGACCGCTTCGGAAGGTCTGGAGGTTAGGCCAGCCCGGGTTTGGAGTCAACCGGTTCGAACCTTCCCAGCTACTCCCTACGCAAATCCAGCGTATAGGGAAACTCGGCCGATCGAAGCTCTGGCGGGGGGATCATCACTCCCGGGGTATGGCCAAACGGAACGAAGCGGGCAAGACGGCGGCCCTCGGCCTCGTTGGCGTTGACCGGGAAGCGATCGTGGTTGCGGCCCCCCGGATGGGTGACGTGATAGCAACAGCCACCCAGTGAACGGTCGTTCCAGGTATCGACCAGATCGAACACCAGGGGGGAATGGACGGGAATGGTTGGGTGTAGGCACGAGGGTGGTTGCCAGGCACGATAGCGGACGCCGGCCACCGCCTCGCCTTCGGTTCCGGTCGGGTGTAGCGGTACCCGACGGCCGTTGCAGGTGATCGCGTGGCGGCTGCCGGTCAAGCCGGTGACTTTGACCTGGAGCCGCTCTACGGAACTATCGACGTAGCGCATCGCGTCGCCGCCTTGCGACTCTTCGCCCAGTACCGGCCACGGTTCCAACGCCTGCCGCAACGCGATCGTGACGCCGCGCACGGTGACTTGGCCATAAAGCGGAAAGCGGAAGTTAAAGTGAGGCAGGAACCAGAGTGGATCAAAGTCATATCCAGAAACGCGCAAATCATGCAGGACGTCTTGCATGTCTTCGGCCACGTAATGGGGGAGCATGAAACGGTCGTGCAATTGGCTGCCCCAGCGTACCAACGGGTTGCGATAGGGTTCTCGCCAGAACCGAGCCACCAGCGCCCGCAGCAGCAATTGCTGGGTCAGGCTCATCTGGACGTGTGGTGGCATTTCGAACGCGCGCACGTCGAGCTGTCCTAGCCGGCCAGCCAGCCGGCCAGCTAGCCGGCCAGCTAGCCGGTCGATGGCGCTGTCGGGCGGATAGAGCTTGTCGATGCAGAATTCGGCGTGGCGGGTGTTGCCCTGCTGATCGGTCAGCAGGTGGCGCAGGGTGCGACCGCCCAGTCCCAGCGGACAATCCGGCCCGGCTTGATCCAGAACCTTGAACGCGATCTCCAGTTCGTAGAGCTGGTCGTGGCGAACTTCGTCCACGCGCGGTGCCAGGCTGCTTGGGCCGATAAATTGACCAGAGAACAGGTACGACAACGCCGGGTGATTCTGCCAATAAGTGATGAGGCTGCGCAGCAAATCCGGCCGGCGCAAAAACGGGCTGTCGATCGGAGTCGGCCCGCTCAAGACGAAGTGATTGCCGCCGCCGGTGCCGGTGTGGCGGCCATCGAGCATGAATTTTTCCGTGGCCAGCCGGGTCAGCCGTGCCTCGTCATAGAGCGCGGTGGTGTTGCGAACCAGTTCGTCCCAAGAGTGGGCGGGATGAATGTCAACCTCGATCACACCCGAGTCGGGCGTGACCGACAGCCGGTCGATGCGGCCATCGTGTGGCGGGTGATGGCCTTCGATCCCCACCGCGAGGCCGGTTTTCAGCGCCGCCGCTTCGATTCTGGCCACCAGTTCCAGGAACTCTTCCAGCGTCGGTACCGCTGGCAGGAAGACGTAGAGCCGCCCGTCACGCGGCTCCACGCACAGCTTCACCACTTGGTCCGCCAGGGCGACGGTTAGTCGCTCGGCCTCGACCGGACCGTAGCCATAGTCGGTATCCGGGTTGGCGAGCAGGTCAGGGTTGCCCCACAGCGGCTGGCCATCGCGGCACCAAAAAACCGTGAATGCCCAGCGCGGGAGGGGTTCGTTTGGATACCACTGGTCTTGGCCGTGATGGAGCAGGCCGCCGGGGGCGAAACGGGCCCGCAAACGTTGAACCAGAGTCGCGGCCAGCTTGCGTTTGGTCGGCCCCAGGATGGCGGTGTTCCACTCCGCCCCGTCCATGTCGTCGATCGAAACGAAGCTTGGCTTCCCGCCCATGGTCAGGCGGGCGTCGCCTGCGGTCAGTTCAACCTCGATGGCGCGGCCCAGGGCTTCGATTCGCGGCCACTGATCGTCGGCATAAGGCTTGGTCACTCGTGGTGCCTCGCGCACCCGGGTCACGGTCATGGTGTGGTCGAATTCAACCTGGCACTCGCCCACCGCGCCAGTTATCGGTGCGGCGCTGGAGGCATCCGGGGTGCAGGCTAGCGGGATGTGTCCTTCCCCGGCCATCAGGCCAGAGGTCGGATCCAGCCCGATCCAGCCGGCTCCGGGCAGATAAACCTCGGTCCAGGCGTGCAAATCGGTGAAATCGGCGTCGGTTCCGCTCGGGCCGTCCAGCGATTTTTGATCCGAAGTTAATTGAACCAAGTAGCCGGATACGAAGCGTGCGGCCAAGCCCAGGTTGCGCAGAATCTGAACCATCAGCCAGGCCGAATCGCGGCAAGAACCGGTCATCAACGTCAGCGTCTGTTCGCAGCTTTGAATTCCCGGCTCTAGACGAATGACATAACCCGTTTCGCGTTGCAGTCTCTGGTTGAGCGAAATCAAGAAGTCAATACTGTGAATTTTACCACGTTCAACCGTCTCTAGCCATGCCCCCAGCTTTGGTCCCAGCGGCTCGGTTTCCAAATAAGGGCGCAGGTCGCGTGCCAGCCAGGGGTCATAGGTGAAGGGATAGTTTTCGGCGCTTAAGTCCAGGAAGAAATCGAATGGGTTGATCACGGCCATTTCGGCGATCAGATCGACTTCGATGATGAACTCGTGGGTCTTTTCTGGAAAGACCAGCCGGGCTTGATAGTTGGATTGGGGGTCTTGTTGCCAGTTCAGGAAATGCGGCTTAGGCGTGATGTGCAGCGAATAGCTTAGAATCGGGGTGCGGCAATGGGGTGCTGGGCGCAGGCGCACAATTTGCGGACTGAGTGAGGTTAGGCGATCGTAGCGGTAGCTGGTTTTGTGATTAAGTGCGATGTGGATCGCCATGCCGAATACCCCCTGAGGCTTCAATCCGCTGCCGCCCCGAATCTGCTACGCGATGCAAAAAATAGACCTTATCCATCTTATACTAGCGAGCCGGCCCATCCCAGGGGATCGAGATCAAGGAATCGAGACCAATTGTTGCCTACTTTGCGCGCATATGATCGCGATTCGGGCGGATCGATGAGTTTGACGTGCGCCGGACCGAGAGGAGGGGGCGGCGATGGCCGAGGTGATTAACCTCAATCGCGTGCGCAAGCAGCGCGAGAAACAGCAGCGGGAAGTGAGCGCGGCCGCCAATCGGGCCAAATTTGGCCGTCCTGGAGCGGAAAAGCGGCTGGAGCGGGCGAAGCAAGACCGCAGCGACCGTGACTTGGATGGCAAGCGGCTTGAGCCTGATTCGTAAGCTGGTGTCAGGGTGAGTGCCGTTGGGGCAAGCCAACGTCGGTTGTCGAACAAATTCTTATTGGCAGGACGGAGGATTCAAAAGTATTGTGGCCTCCGGCAACCAGCCAAACAAACAAACCTTAGCCGCATTTGTCCCCCCGCCCGCCACAGGGGGCCCCGCCGACAGATCCTTCCCAGATATTTCATGACGGAGAAGCCTATGCGCAGACTTTTGATTCTTGCCATCGTCGCCTTTCTCGGCGTCCTGCCCGCAAGCGGCTACGCGCAAACCCAGGCGCGTGCCCCAACGGCGGTTAAACCGTCGGAGACCGCTTATCCGTATGTGGTCGGCCTTGGTGCCATCGCCGGCATCGTCGGCACCCAGTTTGTTTTGTTCGGCCGGGCCGGCTTCCCGTTCTTCCGTGGCACCGTGGCTCCGGGGGCTTACATTGCGCCAGAAATTTCGGTGGGTGTAAGTCGCATGTTCGCCATCACCAGCGCCGCCGCTGGCGCATGGATCGCCAACTGGATCTATGATCACTGAGCTTAATTGACGCCGCGATAACTCCGCCTGTGCCGCCTGAAGTGCCGCAGGTTCGACGCCCTATGAAGCCCCTCCAAGGAGGAACCATGCGCAGACTCATGCTCGTTGCCCTGATCGCCCTGGTCGGCCTGCTACCGGTCAACGCCTATGCCCAGACCCAGCCCCAGGCTCAGACCGAAAAGCAATCCGACCATCGTTTGCTTGCGGTCGGCTCCGGTGCCATTCTCGGCATCGTTGTTTTTAACATGCTGACTTATCCGATGGGTTCTGTGCCGTTCGTCGTTGCGCCGCTGGCCGCGACTCCGATTAACATCGCGCGCGGTAGCCGGGTGCTGGCCACCCTGGTCGGCGGTGGCGGCGGCTTGCTCGCGCACTACCTCTACACCGCCAATTCAAAGTGATAGGGAAGGCTAACGGTAGTCGGCAATCGATCGACGATACCCTGTTCGCCGGCCCGTCTGCTGGCGGTGATTCGTCGGGGGTGATGGTGGCGTGCCGTTTCTGTTTCCTATCGAGTGATTTTCCCAAAGGGAGACCATAATGCGCAAACTGGTCGTCATTGCCCTGGTTGCTCTACTCGGCTTCATGCCATTCGCGGCTTCCGCCCAGACTCAGGCTCAGGCCCCGACCGCCGCCAAGAGCGACGCTGTTTATCCGATTGTCTTGGCGGCGGGGGCCCTGGTCGGCGTCGTCGTCACAAACCTCTGGTCCTCCGGACTCGTGGGAACCCTGCCGCTTCGGGTTGGTTATCCGATCACCACGGGGATTTTGTCCCCGGCGGCGGCGGCAGCCAGCCGCATTTTCGTGATCACCTCCGGCGTCATGGGCGCTTGGATCGCGAGCGCGCTGTACGGCAAGTAAGGTTTGGCCCTGATTTGTTTAACGATGAGCCACCCCCGGAAGATCCGGCGGGTGGTTTATCATTTTCGACGAGAGGCGTGCAGGCAGCGGGGGCGACGGTTTCTGTTACAACGCCAGCCAGCGCCGACGCAGATTCTGATGGTCGCGCGCCAGCCATTGCAAGGCGATGATCGTGGCGCTGTTGTTGACTAGGTTGGCATCCAGGCGTTCGATCGCCTCGGCCACCGACAGGACCACGACCTTGATGTCCTCGTGCTCCTCGGCCAAGCCATGAATACCCCCGGCCTGCGAAGCATCGACCCGGCAACAGAACAGTTCCACCGTTTCTGAACAGGCACCGGGGCTGGGCAGGTAGTCGCAAATCTTTTCCATCGCCAGCACCGCGCAGCCGGCTTCTTCAACCACCTCGCGCTCGACCACTTCGGCAACGGTTTCGCCTTGTTCAATGATTCCGGCGACCACTTCCAGCAGCCACGCCGGTTTGCCGGTTGAAATCGGCCCAACTCGGAACTGTTCGATCAACACCACGACATCTAGCGCCGGATCATAAAGCAGGGCGGCGATGGCCTGGCCACGTTCGAACACCTCCCGTTGCAGCGCCGGACTCCAGCCGCCATCAAAGCGGCGGTGGCGAAGGCGATAACGATCGACCCGAAAATAGCCCTGAAACACCGTTTGGCGATCAAGGATTTCGAAATCGGCGTCACTCATGACTGCGGCTCCTTGTGGCTAATTCTCGTTCTAAATAAAGTGGTCTAGATATAGTGGGCTAAATAAAGTGGGTCCAGGGCAAAGCCCCATATGCGCTAGGATAAGGATTTTTGCCGCCCCTGCATCTGCTTTTTGCGCTTTCGCGGAGGGTCAAAGAGGTTTCGTGTGCAGCGCCTGAATGCCTTGATAAGGCGTTTGGTG
>CAUYTZ010000099.1:0-4290 GCA_963575695.1 uncultured Gammaproteobacteria bacterium
TTCGCGACTTCCTGGCCGTGATCTGCTGCCAGGGGGAACACAGCCTGCGCGGGCGATTGAAGGCCTTTGCGCTCGACCATGGGATTGAGTTGTAAGGACGGAGGTGGTAATGCGCAGGATAGAACTCCAACCGCGGACGGAGTAGTTGGCCTGATAGAGCGCCCGCCCCGGACCATCGTTCCGGGACGGCACCAGATCACGGTCCTGGTTTCGGCCGCAGTCCCGGCCAGGCCGTCGCCGAGGTCAAACCGCTGGCGCACGCTGTGCGGCAGACCAACACCGCCAGTCAATTCGAAACGACCTGAAGCTTGGTCTTTCAGGAACAGGGCTCCACACTGACCGCCCAGCAGCGCGATCAGCTTGGTCATTAAGGTACGGGCAAAGGACTGGTAACAGTCGTGCCCTTGCAGCACGGTGAGCAGTTCAGCGAGCTGACTCTTCCGCGCCACCATCCGTTCCATTTCATCGCGCCGTTGGGCCGCTTCCCGTTCGGCGGCGGCGTGTGCCTGTGCCGCCAGGGTGCGCAGATGGCGGTTGCGCAGCACCACCTGGGCCGAAAACAGCATCAGCAATGCGGTGGCGGCAGCGGCAGCGGCGATCAGCCAGGTACTGAACCCGTTGAGCAGCCCGGTGGTGTCTTCGAGCATGACCAGCGACCAGGGGCCAAGTGGGTCACTCCAGGCCACCGGCGCGGTGGCGATGATGTAACGGTGGCCATCGATCCAGTCGGTGGTCTGGCCAGGATCGAACGACAACGATTGCGGCTCTTTGGTTTCGAACATCCGCCCGAACTGCCGCACCGATCGCACCGCCGCCACCCGTTCAGCGGTGGCCGCGCCGACCAGATGAAATGCCCAATCCGGGCGGTTGGTGACGAAAACCATGCCCTGCGGGGTCAGCAGCAACGCCGGGCCTTTCCAGCCGCTCAGAATCGCCTCCACCCGCTCCAACCCCAGCCGGGCAACCACGGCACCAATCGGGACCGAACGGGTATTGACTTCAGAGAAGATCGGGGCTGCAAAGTAAAGGTTGGGAACCCCAAGGGTTGTGCCAATGGCTGCATAAACATTATTATGGCCAGCCATAGCCTCTTTAAAGTAGCTCCGAAACGAAACATTGGTGCCGGTGCCTGATCTGCCGCTGATTTCCAGATAGGTAGAGATAATACCCTTGTTCGTCACCACGTATCCGCCGTAGGCACCGTAGGTCTGGTCAATGACCTCCAGAGCTTCCATGGCCGATTTGGTTTCAGCCGGCAAGTCACCCAGCGCCACCCGCTTAAGATCGCGATCGATCACGCCCAGCAACGAGACCGCGCCCATCAGGTTGCCGTTCAGAGTCTGGCTCGTGACCTCAATCGCCCGGCGCTTAACCTCGGTGGCCAGAGCCAGACGGTGGCTGTGTTCCAGACCACTGCGCACGGTGGCGAGGACACCCGCCGCAACCGTGATCGCGACCACGAGCGCGCATCCCCAGAAAAACAACGGGCGTCTGACCACGAGGGCGGCAAATCGATCCATTATGTTTACCTGGCTCAGGACACCGCAAGAAGACCCTGGGAAGGGGGCGTTAGAGAAGAGGCACCCCCGCAGAATCTGTGGCACGAAGGCATCACAATCATGCCCTAATTCGCAGAACTTCATATTTTGGATGAAGTCGGATTGCGATCCGCCTAAGAAATCGGGGTGCCATCTTCCGCTGGTGCTTCCACTCCCCAACCCCCTTTCTGCACGAAGAGAAAGGGGGTTTCCTTTTTTGAAAAACCGGGATCAGCGCCGACGAGTCCAGGTGTTGAGCACATGCATGTAATTGGCCCGCTCGTAGGCGGCCGGGTCGGGACACCGGCTTAGGTTCATGCTGCCACGCATCTGGGCCAGCGACTGGTATTCGTGTTCCTCCAGCCATTGCGATAGGCCATCGCGCAACTCAGTCAAATGGCTGGGACTGCGAAGCAGCAGCGCCGAAACCATCTGCACCGCATCCGCGCCAGCCATGATCGCCTTGACCACATCGGCCACAGTGTGGACGCCGCCGCTGACCGCCAAAGAGGCCGGAAGCCGGCCCGACAGCACCGCCAGCCAGCGCAGGCGCAACAGCAATTCGGCCGAGGTTGAAAGCTCCAGCTTGGAAACGGTTTCCAACTGTTCGATATCAATATCAGGCTGATAGAATCGGTTAAACAAAATCAACCCATTGACCCCGATTCCGGCGAGACGGTGGGCGATGTTGGCCAGCGACGAGAAATAGGGCGACAGCTTGATCGCGACCGGAATGCGGACCGCCGCACGCACCCGGCCGGCGATGTCAAACAGCCGCTCTTCCACTTTCTGCGCGCTTTCACTGGCATCAGCGGCGACGAAATAGACGTTGAGTTCCAACGCGTCGGCCCCTGCCTGCTCGATCATCTGGGCGTGATCGGTCCAGCCCCCTGCGGTGACACCATTAAGTGAAGCGATCAGCGGCAGGTGGACCGACGCTTTGATCCGGCGAATGTGCTCCAGATAGGCTTCTGGCCCGAGAGCGTAATCATCCATCCGTGGGAAATAGCTCTGCGCCTCCGGGCTGCTGTCGCCGGTGCGCTCGGCATTGTCGAGCACCTGGCTTCGGTCGCCCAAAATCTGTTCTTCGAACAGCGAGCGCAGCACAATCGCCGAGGCTCCGGCATCTTCCAACCGGCGAACGCCGTCAAGGTCGTCGGCCAGCGGCGAGGCTCCGGCCATCAGCGGGTGGGCCAGGGCAAGGCCGAGGTAGCGGGTGGCGAGATCCATAACGCGCGCTCCACTTCGATCGAAAATCAGTCCGAGGGCAAAGGTGTAACCAATCCGCCAAAATTCTCAAGAGCCGTGATCGGGGCGGGATGCCGGGGAGAGGAATGAGGCGACGCCATTTTAACGGATGGGGGGTGCCGAAAATTGGGAAGCGCGGCTTCTCAATCGCGGCCGTCTAAGTTAGCATAGCTGAGTTAGCATAGCGTCTGTTTCGCCTGATAGTCGCCCACTTAAAAAACCGGATTTACCATGGGGCCATTTCATCCCTTAGCGCGACAACTTGTCGTCATCGTTTTGGCGTGCTTGCTGGTGCCGACGCTCACGATCGGATGGATTAGCTATAGCGTGGCCTACGACAGCATTAAGACTGAGAAAATTCTGAGTGTCGGTCGGGTTGCCGATGTTCGGCGCGAAGAGCTGGTCCTTATTCTCCAGAGAACCAACGCCAGAGCTGAGGCCTTTCTCTCGGAAATCGCCACACGCTGCTTCGAGGGCACCGACGAGATCAAGCCGGCGTGTGCGGATGAGGCCTTGCAATCTTTTGCCAAGAGCGAAAAAGCGCTGGGGGCGGTCTTGCGCTTGCTCGGGACCGGTGCTGAGATCATCATTGGCGCGTCCACCGCCCGCCTCAAGGATCGGAAACCGTTCCAATCGGGTCAGCTCGCGCGGTTTTCCGAGCGCGTCGCCGACCATGACCGGACCTACGACATCGCCGCCGACGATCGCCGCCACGGCTTGCGCTTGGTCGTGACCTACCCCATCAGCCTGATTCAAGATCTGTTCGTCAGCGTCCCCGCCCTAGGCGAATCGGGAGAGACCTTTCTGGCTGATAGCGAAGGTTTCT
Organism: uncultured Gammaproteobacteria bacterium; assembly: GCA_963575695.1. Classification (GTDB taxonomy): domain Bacteria; phylum Pseudomonadota; class Alphaproteobacteria; order Azospirillales; family Azospirillaceae; genus CAUYTZ01. The sequence continues at coordinate 3,613 of CAUYTZ010000099.1, forward strand.
TCATCACCAAGGCCAGATACCCTTCAGTCCAGGGGCATAGCCATCCAATTTCAGCCCGTCCGATGCAGTCCTGTCTGGCGTCGGAAAGCCGGGAAGTCCTCGATCAGGATTACCGCGATGTCGCCATCATTCACGGCTTCCGCTTCATTCCGGAAATCGGTGGCGGTTGCATCATGGCCCATTTCGACCAAGCCGAGGCCTTTGCGCCGCTGAACGCGCTGCGCTGGCGCGCGGTCGCCTTGACTCTGCTGTTCATCTCGGCGGCAACCGTGGTCTCGTTCGCCATCGGTCGAAACATCGCCGAGCCGATCGTCAAGCTTACCCATACCACCCGGGAGCTTATCGGCGGCAACTACGAAGCCCGTGCCGCCGAGTCTGGAAACAACGAAATCACCGAGTTGGTCAGATCCTTCAACCGGATGGCCGGACGACTGCAAATGACGCTCGGTGAATTGAGAGAGCAAAAGGCGCAACTGGAAGAGCGGGTGCATGACCGGACGGCCGCACTGGAAGCCGCCAACCACAAGCTGACCCTGCTCAGTCTCTGTGATGGCCTGACCGGGATCGCCAACCGCCGCCATCTCGATGACGTGCTCGAAACCGAATGGCGGCGCGCCATCCGCCAATGCCAACCGATTTCCCTGGTCATGCTCGACGTGGATCACTTCAAGAGTTTCA
>CAUYTZ010000100.1:0-1902 GCA_963575695.1 uncultured Gammaproteobacteria bacterium
CTCGGCGGCAGTGGGGCGTTCGGGGACTAATGGCAAAGTAAACCCGGCCACAGGTATGTACAAAAGCTCATTGGCGGGGTGATAGCCAGGGGTGGTCAACAACTGTCCACCCGTGCCGAACACCGGAGCGGTGACGATGCCAGCCAGCACCGGCAGATCGGGATTGGGGGTGGCGAGGAGATTGGCAACCACGATGTTCGGCGGATAGGCCGGTGTCAAATCGCCGTTCTTCATGCGATTTTTCCATATGATCAGTTTAGCCAGAACGTGGCGCAGACGGTTTTCGGTTAATTCTTTCGGTACCGGCCGTCCGCTATCGTCGTTTTCGATCCACGACGGATTTGTGGCGCAACGGTACAACCAGGGCGGATCATTGGCGTCACACAGGACGTCCCAGCACTGGTCGGTAACTGCGGCCAGATCGCCGTTGTCGGCGCGCAACACCGGCGGGTTGACAGTCACCGGGAAGCCAAACGGCTTGTGCCGGCAGGCTTTGAACTCTTCCTGCGCTTGTGGTGGCTCGGCTGGTGATGGTTCGGCTGGTGTTTTTGCCGTCAGGATTGGCTCCGGTTGCCATTCCCAGGCATTCGCCAGAACCGCGCGCACCGCGTCCGGCCCTTCGCGGCGCGACAGATCGTTGAAATCATCGCCGGGCGTCGGCGGCATGGCGATCCAGACCCGGATGCCGACGGCGTGAAGGCGGGCGGCGGCGCGCAGTGCGGCCTTGAGACCAGTGCCGCTCAGATCGTGGTCAACGAACAGGATCACGGTTCGAACCTGATCAGGCACGACCACCTGTTCCAGATTGCCGGCCGACAGCGCCGCCCACAGCGGGACACTGACCACCGGCCGCACCGCCAGCGTGGTTTCAATGCCTTCACCCAAACCGAGGGCCGTGCTATCGCCGAGCGAAATCAAACGCACCGCGCCGCCGGCGACGTTGCCCAGCATCATCCGGTTCCGGTCGATCGGGGCCTTGCCCGAGCCGTCGGGGGCAAGCCAGGTACGATGAATGCCGGTTGGATTGCCCGAGCCATCGCGGACGATCGCGACCATAGCCGGAAAGCCGGTGGCGGTCGGCCAATGGGCCAAATCGGCGTGAAACAGCAAATCGGGACAGCCTGGATTTTCCAGGCCGCGCTGACGCAGAAAGATTTCGGCCTGCGTTCCGGCGATCGGCCCAGTGTGCGACAGGATGAAGGCGATTTCCCTTTGTATTTCATCCCCTTTTTTTGATTGGCCCCGAATTGGAGCTGTGGTGCGGAGCGGCTTGACCTTCGGGCTGGCCATGCCGACCAGACCGGCGGCATAGTCGAACAGGGCGCGGCCAGACAGCCCGCTGGCGTGTTCCAGGGTCTTGAGCGGCCCGCCGCTGTCGCCAGTATCGAAGTCATGAAAGTAGCCAGCATAGTTCCCGGTCAGTGGAATGACGCAAGAACCGGTCTTGCGTGGCCGATCGCCGGAACGCAGGTCGAAACATTTCTGCGTCAGCGCGGCTTGGGAAATCCGGGCTGTTCCGATATCCTCTTTCATGCCGATTTGGCCCATCGGCCGACCGCCACCGGCTTTCCGGCTATGGTCGCGATCGTCCGCGATGGCTCGGGCAATCCAACCGGCATTCATCGTACCTGGCTTGCCCCCGACGGCTCGGGCAAGGCCCCGATCGACCGGAACCGGATGATGCTGGCCAACGACGCCGACGCCAACGGCGATACCCTGGTTCTGGCCGGGCTGGAGCGCTTCCCCGACAACGGCAAGGTTCGCCTGCGCGACGACGGCGGACCGATACACACGCTCTCGTCCGGTTCCGGTCGATCGGGGCCTTGCCCGAGCCGTCGGGGGCAAGCCAGGTACGATGAATGCCGGTTGGATTGCCCGAGCCATCGCGGACGATCGCGACCA
>CAUYTZ010000101.1:0-4229 GCA_963575695.1 uncultured Gammaproteobacteria bacterium
GCGCGTAGAACACAATCTGACGTTGTTCAAGAGTTAAATCCGTTACCCGACTTAGCCACTCTGAAAATTCATCCATCTTCACCACCCCCGCTAAAACGCCTCATCTTACCTCAGACCAATAAAAATCGCAATAAGAGCGAAGATTTTAGTAACTGCCCAGGTAGCCTGCGAAAAAAACTTGACATGGATCCCTGGTTGGATTCTATGGTATTCCACGACCTCTGGCCCTGACAAAACACTCTGTGATGGTCCCGTTGAGGTTTCTGCCGACACACCAATTCAGACAGAGGTGTTTTTGCGTGCCGAGAATGCGGCGCTGAGAGAAACTGTCACGGAATTGGTGGCGCGTGTGGCGGAGTTGGAGTGCCAGCTTGGGCTGAACAGTTCAAACAGTAGCAAGCCGCCGTCCAGAGATGGACTGAAGAAGAAGCCGCGAACGATGAGTTTGCGTGAACCATCTGGCCGCAAGCCTGGTGGCTAGAAAGGGCAGTTAATATCCGGCTATTATATTGATAATATTGCCTTATATCTAATTTTAGGTGGTCTATCACTGGCGCCGATGGAAGGCCACCCTGATACTGCAATAATCACATAATATCAATTGGATAGATCCAATTTTGGGGTGGCCTAAAATTTGATGCCGCTGCACATTGGTAACTCTCTGGCAGCAGAACGGTGACTTTAAGGCCACCCAGGCTGGAGCGGGAAAACGCCACTCTGCCGCCGTAAAGTGCAGTCAGATCCCGGACGATGCCCAACCCCAAACCGGTGCCAGGAACGGATTCATCCAGCCGGACGCCCCGGTTAAGAATTTCGGCTTCTCTTCCCTCCGGCAGACCGGGGCCGTCGTCCTCGATCTCCAGCTTGATCCAGGTGTCGCACTGTTGCTGGCTTGCGGCTTTACCCACGCTGCCTTCATCGTCATCACCATCATGGGTAGTGTGTGCCGAGACCTGGATTTGGCCAGCGGTCCATTTGCAGGCGTTGTCGAGCAGATTGCCGAGCACCTCTTCCAGATCCTCCTTTTCGCCGGCAAAGGTCAGGAACGACGAGCACTCGATGGTAATAGCGGGAGGGCGGTCGGCGTACAGGCTAAGCAGCGTCCGACGAAGTGCCACGACCACCGGTGCCACCTCGGTCCGCCATCCCGGCAGGCCGGCGGCGGCGGCGGCACGCGCGCGGCCGAGGTGATGGTTGATCTGGCGCAGCATGTCATCCAGGCGTGGACGCAAGGTGGCGGCCGCAACCGGATCAAGGAGGTCAAGTTCGTTGCCAATCACTGCCAAGCCGGTCTTCAGCCCGTGGGCAAGATTGCCGGCATGAACCCGTGCTCGCGCCACCACCTCGGCACTATGTTCAAGTAAGTGATTGAGATCTCCGATCAGTGGCACGATTTCCGCCGGAGCCAAGCCCAGTTCGAACCGCTCGCGCCGACCGGCCCGGATCTCGGCTAGCTCTGAGCGCAATCGTCGCAACGGTTGCAGGCCGATGGAAACCTGAACCGCCGTTGCCACCACCAGCACGCCGGCCAGGGCGACGAGCGACAACGCCAGGGTCCGGTTGAACTCTCCCCCGGCCCGGTTCAATTCGGCGTTGGCCTCGGCCACCGCCAAACGGAAGCGGCCGTCATCGCCGCCGGCAAATCGCAGCAGGCGCTCGGCCACGATCACTGGTGCACCTTCCGGCCCCAGGGTTTGGTGGACGTGCAGATCGCCATCGGTCAGACCATCGCCAGGCAGAGCCAGCGCAGCATCCCACAGCGACCGGGACCGGAGCACGGCCAGATCCCCGGCCGACACCTGCCAGTACAATCCGGACAGCGGACGCTGGAAACGGGGATCGCTCAAGGGGCGGATCAGGGCCGGACGCCCGGATGCATCCGGCTCTACGGCGGCAGCCAACTGGTCGAGATGATTGGCCAGTTCCCGCTCCTGGCGAGCACGGACATGGCCGGCGAACAGATCGGACAGCACCACTCCGGCCACGGCCAGCGCGAGTGTCACCGACACCGCCGCCGCCGCCAGCAGACGCAGGTGCAGAGAACGGCCGGCGCTCATCCAGCGTCCATCCGGTAGCCGAGACCGCGGACGGTCACGATCAGCCCTTCGCCCAGCTTCTTGCGCAGCCGGGCGATGAACACCTGAATGGTGTTGGAATCCCGTTCAAAATCCTGGGCATAGATATGTTCGGTCAGTTCCGTGCGGGTCACCACCTGCCCCTTTTGCATCATCAGGTAGACCAGCACGCGGTATTCATGGGCGGTCAGGCTGACCTGCGCCCCGTCCATCGTCACCCGCGCGGTGCGGGTATCCACCCTGACCAGGCCACAGGCAAGATCGGCCGAGGCATGGCCATGTGCGCGGCGTATCAGCGCGCGAACCCGGGCCAGCAGTTCCTCCATCCGGAACGGTTTGGTTAAGTAGTCGTCGGCACCGGCATCGATCCCTTCCACTTTTTCGTGCCAGTGGCCGCGGGCGGTCAGCATGATCACCGGCACGGCCACCCCGGCCTTACGCCAGCGACGCAATACGGTCAGACCATCCAGCTTAGGCAGACCAAGATCGAGCACCACTGCGTCATAAGGTTCTGTTTCGCCATGAAAGTAGCCCTCCTCGCCGTCAGCGGCCCAATCAACCGCATAGCCGGCACCGGCCAGGGCTTCGCGCAACTGGGGGCCTAAAGCGGCATCATCCTCAACCACTAGCACCCGCATGCCGCTTATCTCCACCGTTGCGCCAGCAACGCGCCGCTGTGGGCATCATAGATCAGCTTGACGATGCGGCCGTCGGACATGCGCAGCTTGATTTCATAAACGAGCGGCTGCCCATCTTGACACTCGCCTCCGCCACTGGTCTGGCCGCAGTGATCGTGGTGGCCATGATGCTCTGCTTCCAGATCGACATCGAGCACGTCGCCAGGGAACTCACGCCTCACCCGTTCGAGGATCTCGGCCAGCGGCAGCACCTGCCCGGCTTCGCGCGCCGCCCGGGCGCGGTCATGGTCATTTTCTGCCCCTGCCTGTAGTGGCGACCCTCCGGCCGCCCAAGCCGCCAGCAGGCACACAACAATCAGTCCGCAACGGGGGGGGCGAGAGATCATGGCCACAAACTTAACCCTTCCAACCTGAACCGGAGATGAACGGGCCGCTCAGGAACAGTTCAGACCGCTTTAGCCATTATCGCCCCGACTCACCACCGCAGGAGGTTTCGATGATCCCGAAGATGTTTCTTCACACCCTGGCCGCGGCAGCGGTGATCGCCGGTCTGGCCGGCACCCTACAAGTCTACACCACGCCGCCGGCTGAGGAAATCCAGCTCGCCGAACAGTTCGATCCGACTGCGGATCGGGAGGAGGACAGTCATGAGCGCTGAAGCCACTGAAGCCGCCGCTCGCAGGTCATGGCGCTTTCCGCAGGCGCGTTCGTTCCGCCTCGGGCTGCACGCGCTGCTGTCTGGAGCATTCCTGGTTGCCTATGCCACCGGCGACGAAGACACCTATACCATGCACCTGGCCGCCGGCTACCTGACCCTGGTTGCGCTGACCGCCCGGGTGGGTATCGCCAGCCTTGTCCGCCGTGGCCATGCTCTTGCCCTGTCCCTGCCGGGACCGTTGGGTGAACTGGTGCGCAGGCCGTGGACGGCGATGCCGTGGTTGACCACGCTGCTGCTGGGGGCGGCTTTCCTCGCTGCGACTTCCGGGGTCGCTGCCGATCAGTCCGGGGGCAAGGTATTCCAACACATGCACGAAGCCCTGGGCGAGATCGCGCTTGCGGCGGCGCTCGCTCACAGCCTGTTCGCGCTGGCGCTGTGGCTGCGCGGCCGCTTGGTGAGCGCGATGCGCAAGCCGGTACGGACAGCCCTGGTTGCTTTGGTGATGGTGGCTGCGGGCAGCGCCGGCATCGGCGGTGCCCTGGTTGCCCCAGCCCATGCCAGCCCGGCCCAGGACCGGTTGCTGGACGCCTATCTGGCCGAGGCGCGCGCCGCAGAGCCGGGACTTACCGGCCTGTCGGTTGAGCGCGGACGGACGCTGTACCTCGGTCCACACAGCGGCGGCCAGCCGGGCATGAGCGCCTGCGCTTCCTGCCACACCCCGGACCCGACCCAGGCCGGACGCCACGCCAAGACCGGCCGCACCATCGAGCCAATGGCGGTACAAGCCAACCCCAACCGCTTCACCGACCGGGATCAGGTCGAAAAACGGTTCTCGCGCGACTGCCCCAATGTGCTCGG
>CAUYTZ010000102.1:0-4734 GCA_963575695.1 uncultured Gammaproteobacteria bacterium
AGATGTTGCAAATCGCCATCGGTCGCGCTGGCCCGCTCGGCTCCATGACGGGCTGGCGGCCGCTGATGCCGGTGGTTCAGTGGACAGGGATTAAGGTGTGAGTTGTCTTTAAAAAATGGGCCAAATAAAGTGGGTCCAGGGCGAAGTCCTGGTCGCCGAAGGCTAAGTGTCAATTATGTAGGTTTGCTGGTTAACGATCGCGGAGACCACAAATGACCTCGTTTATCGCGAGAAGAACAGGGGGTGGCCGCACGATTAAGCGGTCTGAGCTGCTGTTCGGTATCGATGACCAAGGTGCGAAAGATCGCGCCATCGCCGAAGCTCGCGCCAGCCTTGACGCCGGGGAAGGTGTGCCCCACGATAAGGTTAGTGAGTGGCTCAGAGATTTGGCCGTCGGCATACGAAAGCCGCCGCCGTGCGCATAATCTGGTCTCCCCTCAGGCAAGCGAACGTTTGGCGGCAAAGTTGTTTGAAGCTGGGAATAGCTTGGTTTTGTTTCCGAAGCGGGGACCACTTGCCATGATGGGAGAATATCGGGAATTGACGGTCGTGCGGCCATATGTTCTGGTTTATGACATTGATTATGAATTAATTCGTATTCTTCGTGTTTGGCGCAGCGCACAGCAGAGAAATTAATCCCCGCACCCTGCGGGTAACACGGGGGCTTTACCCTCGATACCCCCATCAGGAGCCTAGAGGTTCCTGGACCCACTTTATTGGGACGGAACGAACAACCATGACCACCGGCACCGTCTATGGCCTGGGTATCGGCCCGGGAGATCCAGAACTGATTACCCTCAAGGCGCTACGGCTGCTCAAGGCGTCCAGCGCCATCGCCTATCCGGTGCAAAAGGGTGAAAGTTTGGCTCGGGCGATTATCGCCCCCCATCTGCGCAACGATCCGGTCGAAATTCCAATCGACGCGCCGATGACCGGCGGCGACGCCGCCCAGCCCGGCTATGATCGCGCCGCCTTGACCATCGCCGGGTTGCTCGACCAGGGCCACAATGTTTCGGTGCTGTGCGAAGGTGATCCGCTGTTCTACGGCTCGTTCATCTATCTGCTGTCGCGGCTGGCGGGCCGGTATCCGGTCACGGTCGTGCCAGGGGTGACTTCGATCACCGCTTGCGCCGCCGCGCTGCCGGCACCGCTGGTTGGACGCGACGAAAGCCTGGTCGTGTTGCCCTGCCCACTGTCTGATCAGGCCTTGCGTGCCGGAATTGCGGCTGGGCAGAGCATTGCTCTGGTCAAGGTCGGTCGCCACTTCACCCGGGTTCGGCGGTTGCTCGACGAAATGGGGCTAACCGGCCGGGCTCATTATGTCGAACGCGCGTCCCTGCCCAGCGAGAGAGTTTTGCCGCTGGCCGAGGTGGACCCAGAGACCGCAACCTACTTCTCTATCATTTTGGTGTTCAAGGAAGCCTCCGAATGGCGTTGAACGATCGCTCCCCAAACGGACAAGCGGCTCCGGTTCTGATCACCCTAACCCCTGGCGGGGTGCCGCTGTGCCGCCGGCTGAAGGCGATGGTCCCCGGCAGTGAGATTCATGGTTTGGCTGGCCGTGTTGCCGAGGGCGATGCCGACCGGCTGTTTACCGCCACCGCCGAGCATCTGCGCGGGTTGTTCCGGGCGGGGCGGCCAATCGTCGGTGTCTGCGCCGCCGGGGTGCTGATTCGTTCATTGGCACCGCTGTTGGGCGACAAGTGGAGCGAGCCGCCGGTGCTGGCGCTGGCCGAGGACGGTAGCGCGGTCATCCCGCTGCTGGGCGGCCATCATGGTGCCCACGCTTTGGCCCGTACGTATGGCGAGGCGCTGAACGTACAGCCTGCGATCACCACCGCTGGAGACGTACGCTTCGGTGTGGCTCTGGATGATCCGCCGCTTGGCTGGTGTCTGGCCAATCCAGCCGACGCCAAGGCTTTCGCTGGCGCGCTGTTGGCCGGGGCTTCGGTCCGGCTAGAGGGTGAGGCCCCGTGGCTGACCGGCTCGCGGTTGCCGCTGGCCGCTGATGGTGGGTTGACCATCCATGCCACCGAACAAGCGCTGACCGGATCGGCGCAAGCCCTGGTCTATCACCCGGCGGTGTTGGCGGTTGGGGTTGGGGTTGAGCGCGACGGCTCGGCGGAGGAGCTGAAGGCGCTGATCGCGGAAACGCTGGCCGCGCATGGGTTGTCGCCGCTGGCGGTGGCCGGGCTGTTTTCGATTGAGGTCAAGTCCGACGAACCGGCGGTCCATGCCGCTGCCGCCGCGCTGGGGGTGCCGGCGCGGTTCTTCGACGCTGTCGCCCTGGAAGCCCAAGCGCCCCGGTTGGTCACGCCCTCAGAGGTGGTGTTCCGCAACGTCGGCTGCCATGGGGTTTCGGAAGGGGCGGCGCTGGCTGCGTCTGGGCCGGAAGGCGTGTTGATCGTGGCCAAGGCCAAGAGCCGGGGTGCCACCTGTGCCATCGCTCGGTCCCCGATACCGCTCGACGCCACCAAGATCGGCCGTCCGCGCGGCAAGCTATCGGTGGTTGGGCTAGGGCCGGGTGGGCTGGAATGGCGGACCGCCAACGCTGTCGCCGCGCTGGCGGCGATGGATGATCTGGTCGGCTATAAGCTGTACACGGATCTGGCCAAGCCATTGGCTTCGCACGTTACACTCTATGAATATGGTATGGGCGACGAGGAAATTCGGGCCCGCAAGGCGTTGGACTTGGCGGCTCAGGGGCGCAAGGTGGTGCTGGTCACTTCCGGCGATCCTGGAATTTACGCCATGGCCACGCTGGTGTTCGAATTGCTCGATCACGATTCGCGTCCGGACTGGTTGCGAGTCGAGGTCGAGGTGGTTCCGGGCATTTCGGCGTTCCAGGCGGGTGCGGCGCTGATCGGGGCCCCGTTGGCTCATGATTTCTGCTTGATTTCGTTGTCAGATTTGCTGACCCCGTGGGAGTTGATCGTGCGTCGCCTGGAAGCGGCGGCGGCGGCGGACATGGCGGTGGCGCTCTACAATCCGGTTTCGCGCGGCCGTCGCCATCAGTTGGAAACTGCGGTCGAGATTTTCTTGCGCCACCGTTCGCCCGAGACGCCGGCCGTGATCGGTCGACAGTTGGGTCGCCCAGACCAGAGCGTGACCGTGGTTCGGCTGGGCGATCTGACCCCGGATCTGCTTGATATGCTTTCGATTGTTACGATCGGTTCGTCGGAAACCCGGCGCATGGCTCGTCCACGCGGTGGCGAATGGGTGTATACTCCGCGTGGTTTTTCCGGCAAGGCCAGTTCCGGGATGCGTGAGGTTAAGGCATGATAAGGAATCGGGTCCAGGGGCGAAGCGCCCCTGGTCGGGTGCAGGGGTGAACCCCCTGGATCTGTTGACTGGGGCAAAGACATGACCGTTCATTTTATCGGTGCCGGTCCCGGCGCTCCGGACCTGATCACCGTTCGTGGGCAGCGTCTGATCGAGCGCTGCCCGGTGGTTCTTTTTGCCGGTTCGCTGGTGCCGCGTGAGGTTATCGCCGGTGCGCGGTCCGATGCCCGGGTGCGCGACACCGCTTCCATGGCGTTGGATGAAATCATCGCCGAAATGAAGAGGGCGCACGAGGCCGGGCACGATGTCGCGCGGGTCCACACCGGCGATCCCTCGCTTTATGGGGCGATCGCCGAACAGATGCGCCAGTTGGACAAACTGGGTATTCCTTACGATGTTACCCCCGGCGTTCCGGCCTATTGTGGGGCTGCGGCGGCGCTGAAATCGGAACTGACTCTGCCCTTCGTGAGCCAGACCGTGATTTTGACCCGGACCAGCGTGCGCACCTCACCCATGCCTAAGGGTGAGGATTTGGCCACGCTGGGTGCCACCGGCGCGACCTTGGCCATTCATTTGTCGGTACGAAACATTGAAACCGTGGTCAGCGAGCTGATTCCTTCGCGCGGTGAGGATTGCCCGGTCGCGGTGGTCTATCGCGCCACTTGGCCCAATCAGGAAATCATTCGCGGCACGCTGGCCGATATCGCGCCCAAAGTACGCGCCTCCGGCTTTACCCGTACCGCGTTGATTTTGGTCGGCCGGGTACTGGATGCCAAGTCATTTCCCGATAGCCTGCTTTACGATCCCTCGTTTAGCCATCTCACCCGTCAGGGTCGCGGCGGTGAGGAGATGTGAGGTTGGAATTGGTTGCCTAACGATGACAAGGTATGTAAACATGGCCTATAGCCTTTTATCTGGTAGGCTTTTGCCCTGGCTTATGCTCATAGAGGTCCGATCCATCCATGACGGCTTCACTTGCCTCACTTCTGCGTCAGGTGCCTGCTCTGCTCACTGGCGATCCGGTGCCGATGGTGATCGGAATTGCGGAGAAGCTGCGCCCGCTGCTGATGGTTCCCGAGGGTGCCTCCCGGTTGGAAGAGGAACTCCGCCGCCAGGAATTCAATCGGGCGCTGACGGTTTATGCCGCCAGCCCCGCCTATCTGAAGGCGATGATTGTACCGGGTGCGATGCGGTGCGATTTGGATCGCAACCCGTTCGAGCCGGTGCGGCCAGAACATGCCGCCCGGGCCCAGGCGATCCTGGATGGTCTGGTCGATCCGTTTGCCAAGCGCATTAAAGTCAAGCCCATCAAGCCGGAGAACATCACCGTGTCAGTCAAGGTCAAAACGGTCAAGGTCGCGGTAATGCTGTCGGTCGAAGCTCTGGCCGGCATTCCGTTGCCGCCCGAAGGGCAGCCGGTGGGCGAGGTGACGCTTAATCTGGAAAATGACG
>CAUYTZ010000103.1:0-2736 GCA_963575695.1 uncultured Gammaproteobacteria bacterium
ACTTCATGAGCGAAAACACCCTGAACCTGACCGCGACCGTGGTTTCGGCCTATGTCGGCAACAATTCGGTTGCGGCGGCCGACCTGCCCGGTGTGATCGCCACGGTTTACGATTCGCTTCGTCGCGCAGGAACCATGCAGGCGACGCCGGAACCACAACCGGTCCCGACTCCGGCGGTGTCGATCCGCAAATCGGTCCAGCCCGACAGCATTACCTGTCTCGATTGCGGCAGAAAACTAAAAATGCTCAAGCGCCATATCGCAACTGATCATGGTCTTTCAGTCGATTCCTACCGCGCCAAGTGGGACTTGCCGGCCGAATACCCGATGATCGCCCCCAATTACGCTCAACAGCGCTCGAAACTGGCGGTCAAGATTGGGTTGGGGCGAGGACGGGGAATCCCGGCCGAAAAACAACAAAGATAGTGCCGTGGGCTTGAGTAGCGTGGTTCAAGGGGGCGGCGGCGAGATGCCCCCTCGCGGCACATCGCACTACTGGTCAAAAATTGCTTGGCCTTAAGCTTGATTATAGCAGCGCCGTCGATAGCTGACGTCAACACCATAACCTTGAACGGCACCTGTACCGCACCGTCCGGGGTAAGAATCAAAATAGGCGACGCTATGATAGCGTTACTTATTGACACGTTCCGAGCGGTGGTATAAATGCTCATTGGCTAGGAGCGCTGTGGGATGATGGTTTGATCCATGCCTATCGGGTTGACGCAGACACCTACCAGATGTGGGGAGCGTCTCACGCAAAATCGCCTATGTTTCCGCCATATCTCGACCATTCGACCATCTATCCATAGTGGGTGTCTGCATCAACCCGATAAGCACGGTTTGATCCCCGTTCACGGCGCGGCCACCAAGTAACTCGGCAATTATCTCGGCTGCCGCAGAACCGTTGAGGCACTGGGAGCAAAGACCCAGCCTCTGGATTAGCTGCGCGGAGCCGTGGGTATCCGTCCCTATCAACATCTACGCTATCATAGCATTTGCGAATACCTATTTTCAGCACCGGGAAGGGATTCGGTGCAGGCTTCGAACCGGATCGAACAACGGAGGAAATTACGATGATCGAAGGTTGTTTTGCTTTTAACGCGGTGCCTACCCCCCCCCCCCCGCAGCGTGATCTAAGACGTTTCGGTCTGTTTATGTTTTTTATTTGTTTGTTAATTAACTCAAGATCGTGCTGGTCTCAGATGCCGCCTCAAAATTCAAAAAATGTAACAACCGGTGAGACAAGTTTTCTAATGTCGTTCGATGAAACGAATTTGAATGTAACCTGCGTCAATCAGGGTGGAGTACCACCATCAACATCTGTAACGGTATCGACGCAACCTGCGCATGGGAGCCTTAGCACATCTCATGGCACTCGCGTTGATAATAACACTTGCACTCGTCCTGTACTTAATTATTTCTATACATCAAGTTCAGGATACACTTCTGGACAGGATGTCGTTATATTTACTGGTGGCCAGTCGTGGCGATTTGACATTACTGTTACCGGCAATCGCAACTCCGACACCTCCGCCCCCGCCCTCATCACCCCGCAAGTGGTTGCGCAAACCTCTCGTCAGGTTGCCGGACTGATTTCGGCCCGGATTTCCCAGGTGATCACGCCACAGATCATAATGCCCGGAACTCCGGGGGTTAAACCGACTCCGCCCGGCACCCCCGGTCCAGGGGGTCCAGGCGGTCCCAGCGGCGGCCCCGATGCGCAGGGTTCGTCAGGTTCTCCGGCCGGCGGGCCTGGGTCGGAGCGTAAAAAGACCAACAGTGCCGGTACCGGCAATCAGGCCGAACTGATCGGACGCTCCCCGCTCGGCACCAATCCGAACAAAGCTGGCGGCATGGTCGGATGGCTGGAGCGAGATTCGGGATTCGGCCGCAAGCGCGACTCGTCCTACCACAGCCGTGGCGGCGACGTATCCGATCTGGCTAACTTTGGCCAGCAGGTGTTCGGCGGCAGTGGCATGGGGGCCCGTTTGGGGTTGTCCGGCGGCACGACGATGGAAAACGGCGGCACGGCCTTGTCCCTGGTCGACTCTTCGGTTGGATTGGGGGCCGGCGATGATGCGCCGCGTCTGGGGGTGTGGGCCACCGCTGGCTACAGCCGGATGCACAACACCCTGAACACCACCGAAATGCATGGCCCGTTGTTCACCATGATCACCGGCGCGGATGTTAAAGTCAGCGAGTCGTTCCTGACCGGAATCGCGGTGTCTCTGGAACGGGTCATGGTCGAAACCAAGTTCAACGACGGCACGCTCGACAGCAAGGGCCTGGGCTTTACCCCCTATATCGCATGGGTGGTGCCACCCGAATGGCTGGGCCTGGGCGGACAGTTGACCCTGGACAGCATGGCCGGATACGGCATGGTCTCCACCGCCACCAGCCGGGATCGCAACATCGGCAAGATTAATGGCCGCTACGATGCCGCCCGGTTTATGGTCGGCGGCAATGTCAACTATGCCCAGCAGTTTGATGCCTGGGTACTGACCGGACGCACCGGTTACACCTGGACCAAGCAGAGCAACACCCATTTTGCCGAAAGCGACGGTAGCCAAGTCAACGGCACCATCACCACCCTGGGCCAAGGCCGGGTTGGTGGCAAAGCCGGCTATCAGTGGGAGACGGTTCAGCCCTATTTCGGTGCCGCTTATCTTTATGATTTCGTCTTCGATCGTCAGGTGGCGGCGATCACTCAGGATCAACCGAAGAATGACCGGAACGA
>CAUYTZ010000104.1:0-2642 GCA_963575695.1 uncultured Gammaproteobacteria bacterium
GGGCGCGGCGGTCAAGGTGGAGGGTCCGCAGATGTTGGGCAAAGGGCGGGTGATCAACCAGCACAGAGCGCACCGCCTCGGCCGGTAGTTCATAGACAATGACCGGCCCGGTTGCCCGAAGGGTTACGGGCTGCGGCTCATCGCACACCAGGGCCTCGCCAAGATAGTCACCAGGGCCAAAACGTTCGACCTCGCGTTCAGTACCATTGTTGGGAGCCGCGATATTGGCCGCAACCACGCCCTCAACCAGCACGTACAACGCGGACACCGCTTCCCCTTGCTGCAAAATCACGTCGCCAGGTTCGAAGCGCCGCATGATCGCTTTGGCCGACAAGACTTCCCGAACCTCTGACGGCAAATCACCGACAACATCAGCCGCCGCCAGCGCCGCTTCGCACGGCATCTGATCACGATGGTAAACATAGCGCGCCAAGCTAAGACCGGCACTCTTGAACACGCGGGCGATGCTGGTCAACACCGCATGCTCTTGCGAGTTCATGACCGCGCGGTCGTTGACATCGAACGCCACAAGAAATTTCAACCCTTGTTCGGTCACACCGTTGAACTTAACCCATATCAAATCAAGCCGACGCCGACCATCGACGCATTCCGTCAGCTTCAAGGCATCGTTAAGCAGTCCCGTAATCCGGATCGGATCATAATGTGAGTCAAAGTACAGTATTTGAAATATAAAGTATCTATTATTTGGATAAGAGCAATTTTCAATCCGACTGCTGGCGGCTAGCGTATTTGGTATGCTCAAGACCGAGTTACTGAAGGTCTGAACCTTCATCGCACGCCACGATATATCGATAATCTTGCCCATTGGGGCGTCGCCAATCTTAACCCAGTCTCCGGGCCTAAAGGGCTGTTCAAGATTGAGCACAATCCCCGAAAAGATATTCGACAAGTTACCCTGGAGTGCCAGACCGAGAATCATGGCGAGAACCCCAGAGGTGGCAACCAAACCGGTTATGTCTTTTTGCAGAACGTTAGCGAAAATGCCAAAGAAGGTTACAAAGTAAATAATCGTCGAAGCGAAGTTCTGAATGACCTGTGGCACGCGGCGACCGCTGGTCTGTTCAAGCGGTTCCCAGGCAAAACGGCGGATGGCCATATTGACCATCACCCCCGCAACCAACCACCACAGCAGGTCATACGCGGTTATGACAAGGGTTTGCGCCCACTCAATTCCCGCACTGGAAACCGTGTCAAAAATAGCCGACTCCGAGGTAATCAGGAACAGGCCGCCGACGAGGCCGGTTAGAACCAGCCAGGCCCTGGCCCAACGCCGTTTTTTTCCCCCTCCATCCAGGATCAGGCAGGCGATCAGGGCCAGCGTGGACACCACCTCTGCCCAGACCACGGTTTCGCCTGTGAGCTGACGGCGCAAACCCAATTCGCGCGGTCCCAACTCGACCCGGTAGATGAAATTGGAAAATGAGCGCCGATCTTCTCCGGTTTTGGTCTGAAGCGGGTTGCCCTTGGTCAGACGATCAACGATGTCGGCCGTGACATCGTTGCGGATCACGCGCCAATCCGAACTCACCACCTGGGGCCGAACCTGGGAGGAACCCTCGGTCGGCCGGCTGGAGGGATCGACCACATAAATCAACTGGTCCCGCGACAGCGTGCGGTGAATGAACTGAATCCCAGCCATGAGATTCCCGGGCGGCGGGCGGTGATCCTCGAAGTTCATTTTGAAGCGGCCGGTAACGCGATAGAGCCGGTATTCAACATCCTCGACTCTGGCCGACTCGACCGGGTCGCCAAGCTTTACGGGGTCAATCGCATTAACGAAAACAATGTCGTTTACCGGTGGGCTACCCTGAAAGCGAAACCACAAGTCAAACGACAACCGCGCCGAGCTGGTGGTCAAATCAATGGCATCAATGGTATCAAGGATAATCCCGGTGTAGACCACCGGGGTTTTGCGTAGCCTGACAATACCCGATTGGTCGTCGGCGTCACGATCAAAGGTTAGCTGGATAAGAGAAGAAATCAGCCGCCCGCTGAACTGGCCGATGGTCAGGGGCTTGGAAGGCGTGTTCTCCGCGCCGAATTGAAGCGTGCCGGTGGCCCCGGTCAGGGCGGCTGCCCGCGAGTGCATTGCCTCGAGTTGGTTATGCACGGCCACGCGGGCCTCAGGGCCCGTGATCCCGCTGGAACCAATCTGGGCACGCTGGGCGGCGGTGATGATCAGTTTGGCAGCATCATAGGCGAAAGGTGCCCCCCAGGTCTTGAGTGGCCCGCCCGTGGCTTCAAGCCGCTCAATCAGGCGGCGGGCTTCCTTTGAACCGGTGTCTGTGAGGAAGGGGACCGAGACAAAAACGCCATCGGAGTAAAAGCCTGGGCGCGCCTGTTCGCGTGCAAAACCCGAAAATGCTTGCGCGAAGCGGGCCGATCCGAGTGAATCGGGACCAAGAACCCGGTTGGTCAATCCGGCATCGCGGAGCTTGCGGAGCATTTTCACCGCAGGGTCGATATACGCCGGCATCAACAGGACGGTTTCTTTTGGCAGGGCGCGCAGGACCGTGATCGCCGCTTCGACTGCGGTCTCGAAGTCTGCGGCCTTGGCATCAACCCACCATTGGGCAAGCACCTCCAACCCAACCCCGTCTGCGGCCTTGACGAACGATTGT
>CAUYTZ010000105.1:0-14265 GCA_963575695.1 uncultured Gammaproteobacteria bacterium
CTGTGCCGGAAGAGTAAGCCAATTGCTGGATGTATTGGTTTAAAGATGCGTTGGGCAGATCCGTCCACCACGCACCATCGGCAGTGGTTGGATGACCATCGACCATGGTTGGTGACATAAGGCAACTCCCAAGAAATAAAATACCTTCCGGGGGGGCGGATAACCGCCCCCCAGACCCCCCACCCTTCTTTTTTAATAATTTTTACTGATTGCTGGGCAATTGCCCAACCCCCTTCCCCCTTTTTTTTATTAGCCATGCACACGCCACTTGCCCTGGAATCTGATCTCATTGCTGGCCTAGCCACCCCCCCTGGTTCCTCCGGGGTGGCTGTTGTACGCCTGAGCGGTCCCAGTCTGCCTCAAGCCCTTCTACCTGTCTTGCGTCATCCCCGTGGTGCTCCCCTCTTCCCTGCTTGGTTTAAGCCGCGCCTGTTGCACCGTTTGGATCTGTTTGACCCAGAGGTTGGTGCGCTGTTGGACCAGGCGTTGGTGGTTTATTTTCCCGCTCCGCATTCTTTTACCGGTGAAGCGCAGATGGAGATCCACTGCCATGGTGCGCCGGTAGTGATAGCCCGTCTATTGGCCATCCTATCGACATTGGGGGTACGCATGGCACGACCGGGGGAGTTTTCCCGCCGGGCTTATCAGAATGGCAAACTGGATCTGACCCGCGCCGAGGCGTTGATGGCTTTAATTCATGCCTCCACCTTACGGGCGGCGCGTGAAGCCGCACGGCAGTTGCAAGGTTCGTTGGCGGTATCTGTGGGTGCGGTGCGGGAGTCGCTACTGGAGCTGTTGGTCCAGGTCGAGGCCGAACTAGATTTTGCCGACGAAGAGCTGGAGCTGACTGGGGATGGGGGGATGCTGCACCGTCTATGTGCGCTCCGCGCCCGTCTCGAAACCTTGCTGCAAGGGGCGACCTTGGGGCAACACTGGCAGGATGGTTTAGACTTGGTGATTGCTGGTCCGCCTAATGTGGGCAAATCGAGTGTTTATAATTGCCTAGTGGGTCGGGAAAAGGCCATTGTAACCCCGGTGCCTGGGACCACCCGTGATTTAAACGAACACCGCCTAGAGATGCAGGGCATGCCCATTGTATTGGTGGATACGGCAGGGTTGCGTCTGACAGACGATACGGTGGAGCAAGAGGGTATACGTCGTGCGAGAGAACGGATTGACCAAGCAGATGGCGTTCTTTTGCTGTATGATGCCCGCTATGGGATAGGGGTGGATGGGCGGCAATTGGCAGAGGAATTAGGCCCCAAGCGTGTTATTCTGGTGGGCAATAAAGTGGATTTGTGTCAGGAGGGGGCGGTCGGGGGTCTCGGTGGATATGCAGAAGTTTTGCTCTCCTGTCGTACTGGTGCAGGGTTGGAAACGCTGAGCGAGGAAATTGTCCGCCATTTTGCACCGCGACCTGGAGGGGAAGAGGGTAGTATTATTTTGCTCGCCCGACAACGAGAGGCGATGGAACGGACGATGCAAGCGGTGCAAGAGGCGGAGGTGTTATTGGGTAATCATGCACCCAAGGAGATTTTAGCACTGGTCTTACGCACGGCCTTGCAGGCGATTGGGGAGCTGGCCGGAGAAACCTGTCACGATCATCTGCTGGACCGTATTTTTGCGCAATTTTGTATTGGGAAATAAACCGTGATCATTTTGGGCGGTGAAATGATTGCGGGTCCAGGGGCAAAGCCCTTGGTCGCCGAAGGCAAACTTCAACCCTGGCGTGGCCCCTGACTGATGCCCATATGGTACCTGATAGAGCGGATGGTGCGAGTGGTGCGAGCCGTGGGAAGGAAATCGGTCCAAGCCGCGCTGGTGGCCGTGGCTCTGGTTGGTGCCGCAGGCGGTACCGCCCGAAGTGAGCCGGTACCGGCGGGCAAGCCGCGTGCGCCCGATGCGCAATCCGTGCTGCTTTATTGCAGCGAGGATCTGTTCGTCGATTGCTTTAAACTGTGGGCACCGCAGGAAATCGTGATCAAGCCTGGTGCCGCTGGCCCGGTGGGGCCGACGGGCAAGCCAATCACGCCCTCTGACGACGAACCCTCACCGTTTGTGGTCGTCCCCGCGCCCGGCGCTTCGCCGCAACAACCAGCTCTCGGCGGTTCGCCGGAACCAGCACCCGGCTCCACCGCTTCCGATATCGTCGATCCGTCCACGCCGCCAGCGGTCGGCGCTCCCAAACCGGCCCCGTCCCCGGCTCCACCACCGCCACCGCGACCGCGACCGCCCAAAGCTGGCGGCGGCGGCGGAGAAGGTGGGCTTGGTGGCGGCGGCACGACCCCGGCCCCCGGCCCACCCGGATTCCCACCTGCCGCAGCCAAGCCTCCCGGTGACGATCCCCAGGATGTGGCCACCTACCTGGCACTCTTAAAGGCGATCAAGGAACAAGGACTGGAAGGTAAGTTGATCGTCGAAGGTCGGCAGGAGGATAGCGCCGTCGTGCGCCGTGCGCCGCGCCCAAACGGCAGGGGCCAGCGGTAAGGCCAGTAAGGTTGGACCAAATTTAAGGGGCACGGCCAACCAGCGGTGAGCAAGCCTCCGGCGGGCAGGGGCCTTGCCCCTGCACCCCACCAAAGGCCGGGAGGCCTTTGGAAACCAGGACTTAGGCGAGATTGGCGAAATTAACCGCCCATCACCCGCCGGACCAAATCCTCGGCACCGGCTTCAAAATCCCAGCGTATCGGAATCTGCACCATCCGCCGTAGCTTGGAGTAATCGACCTTATACGATTCCTGAATCGTGTTCTGTCCCAGTTCAGAGGCAAACTTATAGTCCGGCTTCAAGCCAAAACGCCGCTCCAGCATCGCCGCCAGCACCGGATACATATCGCCCAGACGCGGATTGAGCCGCTCCGCCCCCACGTTGATCACCTCGCCGTTGGTCTCGGGATCGTGGTCGAGCAAGTGCAACATGACCCCAACCGCATCCTGAACATGGACGAACGGGCGGTAGTTGTCGGGCGACCCTGGCAATACCGTCGGCCGTCCAGCCACGGCATCGACCAAGAACTGGTTGATGAACTGGTTATAGCGCATACCGACCGCATAGCCAAACACGGTACTCAGTCGCAAATCGGTGATCGGCACACCTTGAGCATAAGCCGCAGCCCAAACCTTTTCCGCCCGCAGCTTACTGGCGGCGTAGTTGTGCAAGGCAATCTCGGGATCGGGCCAAACCTGTTCGGTATAGGGTTCGGCGACCTCCGGCATTTTGGTCTGAACCGGACCATAGATGCTGGTCGAAGAAATATCGATGATCTTCTTCAGCTTGCACCCGGTTTCCAGGATCAGCCGCGACAGGTTCTGCGCCCCACCTAGAATATATTTAATGTGCAAATCGCTGTTGGGAATCTGGGTCAGCGAGGCGACGTTAATAATATAGTCGGCACCCTTGATCAACTCGCGCAGCTTTGGCGTGTCTTCGCTGATGTCGAAACAATGCGAGACCATGCGCGGCAATTTCTGCTGGAAATAGGCTTGCAACGGTGCCATGCCCCGGCCATACGACCAGTTATCGACCACCACCACCTCGGCCCCATGCAAATCAGGATGCTCGGCGATGCTTTCCAACACCTGCGAGCCGATATAGCCGAACCCACCGACAACGATCACACGCATCAACCCAGTCTCCTACCCCATGATTGGACCGGACCGCATGCGGACACCAGCGCCCGCCCGCGCTTCACCCCAGCGATTGACTCGGGCGCTTCACTCCAGCGCATCTGAGCGCAAAATCACTTAACTGTCTAGCCCTAGCCGCCATCGAAAGTCACCACCACCTTGGCTGCGGCACCGGGACTCGACTCATGAACCTGGAACACCGCAATCGCTCCTGGTGCCAGCCTTGCCTGAGAAGCCTTGACCCGCCAATTGCGCAACATGCCGCCATCGGTGCCAAGCAGGGAGGCGCGCAACTGCGGCACCTCGCGCTCGGTCTGCGAAATATTGATCACCTGACCGTCGATGACCAGGACCACGGCACCGTCCTCCATCCGCCGCTCGGCGTGAACGTTTTGAATCCTAAGCCCGAAGCCGAGCGGCTCGGCCGGAAAGCCGATCGCCTCGAACAAACGCGCGCTGGGCGGCCATGCCGAGACCACCGGGCCACGAAACACGACCAGCATCACCATCACCAACGCCAGCCCAACCCCGGACAGCACCTTCGGCGACCGCCCCCAAGCCAGCACCTGCACCAAACTCGGCAGACGCGGCAGACGACTCCGCCAACCACCGGAACCAGAGGCACCGGGACCAGAGGCACCGGGACCAGAGGCCACGGCGAAAGTGGACGTTGAGGCCGAACCCGGGCCGACAGCGACTGCGGCGCTGAGTCGGGCTAGAATGTCATCGGAGTCGTCCCCGCCACCATCTTGCGGCGGCGACGGCCGGAATTCACCGCCACCAAACCGTTGCGGCTCGCGATGGGTTTCAAACTGCGTGAACGAGTCCGGCATCGACGCTGGTACGGAATCGGCATCGGCCTCGGGCATGGCTCTCCAAACATGCCCACATTTCCGACACTTGACTTTCTTCCCGGCCGGTCCAATCGGAACCGCAGGAATTTCATAGCGCGTCGAACAAGCTGGGCAAGTCAGGATCATTGAGAATGGAATTTCGCTGGCGGAAAGCGCAAATTGTCTTATAGGAATTGACCGGGCATAATGCAAGTCGGGTGGCGGCGCAATCCTGGTCGGCTCCCAACCGTGCTGATGGCGACATGATCCGTTTTGACAACGTTGGTCTGCGATATGGCAACGGCCCTGAGGTTCTACGCGACATCGCTTTCGAGCTGCCGCCGGGATCGTTCCACTTCCTGACCGGTGCCAGTGGTGCCGGCAAATCCTCGTTGCTGCGCCTGATGTACCTGGGCCTACGCCCAACCCGTGGCACAGTAATTTTGTTCGACCAGAATATCGCCCAACTGCCGCGCACGGCGCTGCCGCCGATCCGACGCCGAATCGGGGTTGTGTTCCAGAATTTTCGCCTGCTCGATCACTTGTCGGCCTTCGATAACGTCGCCCTACCACTCCGCATGGCCGGATTCAATGAAGGGCAAATACTAGCCCATGTTGGTGAGTTACTGCATTTCGTCGGCCTTGGCGACTGCCTGAACGCCCGCCCCTCAACCCTATCGGGCGGCCAGCAGCAACGCATCGCCATCGCCCGCTCGGTGATCAACCGCCCGCGCTTGTTGCTGGCCGATGAGCCAACCGGCAATCTTGATGACGGCATCGGTATGCGCCTGATATATTTGTTTGAGGAGCTTAACAAGCTAGGTACGACCGTGGTCATCGCCAGCCACAATCAAACCCTGATTGAACATTTCGATCATCCGCGTCTGCATCTGGAAAGTTCTTCGCTCCGGGTTCTGCCGCGCCGCGGCACACGGATGGCATGATGTTTGGCTATCGCCTCGATTTGCCGCTGGCCGACGACGCCACCGGTCGCTTCCTATCCCTAATCATCGGCCTGATGGTCTATCTGGCCATGCTGGCGCTGGCCGGAGCCATGGCTTTGGCCGATCTGGGCCAGCGCTGGGAAACCGGGCTGTCGGGCCGGGTCACGGTCCAGGTGCTGCCGATAGCCAGTGCTCCCGGCGCACCCGTACCGACACCGGCGGAACTGACCGCCCGAGTGTCTACGGTGATAACCATGCTGCGCGGCACGCCCGGGGTGATTCGGGCCGAAGTGGTGCCTCTGGCCGAGGTCGCCAAACTGCTCGATCCGTGGCTGAACGGCGCGCTGCCGGATGATCTGCCGGTCCCGGCCCTGATCGATGTGGTGCTGACCGGCACACCGGCGCTGGATCTCCGGGCCTTGGGTGCCCATTTGGCTGAAACTGTGCCCGGAGCCAGACTGGACGACCATGGCCGCTGGCTGGCCGATTTGCGCACCCTGGCCGGGGTGATGCGTGCGATCGCGCTGTTGATCGTCGCCCTGGTTTGTGGCGCGGGCATGGCTGCGGTGGTGTTCGCCGTCCGCACCGGATTAGCCATCCACCAGGAGGTAATTAACCTGCTTCACGTCATGGGGGCCACCGACGGCTATGTCGCTCACCAGTTTGCTGGCCACATTCTGGGTCTGGCCACCCGCGGCGGAAGCGGCGGGCTGGTGCTGGCCGTTCTAACCCTGATCGTCATGTCGCTGTTCGGGGGCGAAGTTGGGTCTGGACTGCTGCCGACTCTGACCTTGGGTTCCGGGCAATGGCTGCTGCTGCTTCTGGTCCCGCTGGTAGCCGGAGTTCTGGCGGTGGTCACGGCGCAGTGGACGGTAATCAAGTCACTGGCGGCGCTGCCTTGAGCCGAAAAGAGGCACCGGAATGACCACATGCTGACCAGTTCATTCCATCCGCGCCGAAATCACTCACGACTGTCCGGTATCGCTACGGTGGTTGGTCTGTGCGTCGCCGTCTGGACTGCGGGCCTGATCTGGTTTGCCGAAACCATCCCCCGCGAGCCACCGGCGGCGGCCGCGCTCACGCGCCGTACTGATGCCGTGGTCGTGCTTACCGGCGGCAGCGAACGTCTTGCGGCCGGAATTGAAATGCTGGCCACCGGCCACGCCGATAAGCTGTTTGTGTCCGGGGTCTACCACGGCGTGGATGTCCGCGAATTGCTGCGCCTGACCAAGGCCTCGCCCGGCAAGCTTGAATGCTGCATCGTCCTGGGTTATGCCGCTGAAAGCACGGCCGGCAATGCCGAGGAAACTGCGGAGTGGATGCGGACGGAGCGATATTCCTCATTACGTCTCGTCACCGGCAATTATCATATGCGAAGAAGCATCCTGGAGTTTACCATGGTCATGCCCGGAGTGGAGATCATTCCTCATCCGGTAGCGCCCAACACTGTTCACCTGGATGACTGGTGGTTATGGCGGGGTACCGCCAGCCTAATCATCAATGAGTACCATAAATACCTTCTGGCCCTGCTCCGGGTGTGGTTGATTTCCGCCTTGGATGCCGCTGCAAGTCATACGGATAAGAGATGATCGTCTTCCTGCGTTCCCTGGCGTTCAACATCGCGTTCTTCACCTGGATGGCTCTGGCCAGCGTACTGCTGTCGTTTTCTCTGTTGCTGCCGCGCCCGCACCTGCTTGCGATCATGCGCTGGTTTCTGGGTTCGATTGCGTTTCTGGAACGGACTTTGGCCGGCATCCGCTATGAAGTTCGCGGTCGCGAACACCTCCCCAAAGGGGGCTGTTACTTGGTCGGAGCCAAGCACCAGTCGGCCTGGGAGACGATGAAACTGCTCCTGCTGTTCGATGATCCGGCCGTGGCGCTAAAAAAAGAGCTGCTGAAAATGCCGCTGTGGGGATCTTACGCCCGTCAGACCGGCATGATCATGGTTGATCGCGCCGCCCGCACCCGAGCCCTGTCCTCGCTGATGGAAGGTGCCCAGCGGGTTGCCGCCGAAGGCCGCCAGATCGTAATCTTCCCTCAGGGCACCCGCACCGCTCCCGGCACCAATCATCCCTATCGGGTCGGCATCGGCCTGCTCTACGAACGGCTGAAAGTGCCGATCGTACCCATGGCGCTCAATTCCGGGTTGTACTGGCCGCGACGTTCGTTCATCAAATACCCGGGCACGATCGTCATCGAATTTTTGCCGCCGATTCCACCCGGACTGGAACGCTATGCCGCAATGATCGAACTGGAACAGCGGTTGGAAGCGGCCACCGATCGTCTGGTGGTCGAGGCCGGCGGGCCGCCCTGTCCTCCCCGCCCGCATCCCCCGGAGTCGGCTGGCCGCAGCAAGGGTAAGGGCCGGACCGGTTCCCGACTCGGGATGGGCGAGAAAAATGATCGCGCCGTGTAGTGCCGTTGTTTCCAATGATTGATACCCATGCCTTCAGCGGCCAGGGCTTTGCCCTGGTCGCCCTTTATTTAGGGACGGATCATGAACGTAAGCCTCTACGAACATGACTTTTACGCCTGGGCTAACGAACAGGCGGCGCTGCTCCGTTCCGGCAATTTGGCTGCGGCCGAGATCGAGCGAATCGCGGAGGAGATCGAGAGCATGGGCCGGAGCGAGAAGCGAGAACTGGAAAGCCGGCTCGACGTTTTGCTGCTCCACCTGCTGAAGTGGCGATTCCAGCCGTCTCTCCGTGGCAACAGTTGGCGTTTGACGATCAAGGAGCAACGCCGCAAGCTCACCCGACACCTTGAGCAAAATCCAAGCCTGAAGGCGGAATTGAACCCTGTGATCGCCGACGCCTTCGGCGATGCTCTGATCGAGGCGGAACGCGAAACGGGGCTTCCTGAGAACGCCTTTCCGACAACCTGCCCGTGGTCGTTCGAGACAATCATGGATGCGGACTTTTGGCCTGGTGAAGAGGCGCTTCGCAGTGATAATGGAACAAACTCATGATCCTCGAAACGCGCCAGATCGCCTTTTCACCTTCGGCGCTGATCAAAATGCTGCGCTGGTTTAGCCAGGCCCAGGGGCAGAAAAACCTGCCCCTGGGCCTGGTAACCAATGTTGAATTAAAGCAGGAACCTTTGGTTCTGGCGACCAATATCCAAAAGATCGGCGGTACGATCAAAACCGTGATCCTGGACGAGGCAACAATTATCACCGTAATTCTGTATTACTGCCGTCAGCAGCGGATACCGATCGCGCGAACTGCGCGCAAGACCTTGCGCGTACACGGAGATTTACTGATACTCGATCTGTCGCGCAGGATGGAAGTTCCGGCCCCGCCGATGTAAAAGTGTCTCGTCCAAAATCAAAACAATGCTTCGTCCAGTGTCATCACCGGTTCGGCCCCGGCCATAATCGACGACAGCAGCGCCCCGGTTTGCGGCAGCAGCTTGGCCATGAAGAACCGTCCGGTGTCCAACTTGGCCCGGTGCAGCGGCGTCGCGGTTCCAGCCACGACTTGTGCCTGCGCCACCCGGACCATGGTCAGCCACGAGGCCCCCAGCGCCACCAGCCCGAAGAGACGCAAATAGTCCGAGGCCACCGCCGCCGCCTCAACCGGTTTCGCCAATCCGCGTTGAGCAATGACCACGGTCGCCTGCTGTAGGCGGCCGAATGCCTTGGCCAGAGGGCGAACATAGGGTGCCAGTACCGAATCGGCACCATCACGTTCCAGTTCTGCGGCCAGCGGATGGAAGAAGCGGCGCAGGGACCGCCCCACGTCCTGCGGCAGTTTGCGCCCAACCAAATCCAGCGCCTGAATGCCGTTAGCACCTTCATAAAGCTGGGTAATGCGCACGTCGCGCACGAACTGTTCCATGCCATTGTCGCGGATATAGCCGTGACCGCCCCAGATCTGCATGCCCAGATTGGCCACTTCGAAGCCAATGTCGGTGAACAACGCCTTGATCACGGGTGTCAGCAATGCCACCAGTTCGCCAGCCTCTTGCCGACACTTCAGATCGGGATCGCGTTCCTGGCGATCCAGCGCCACCCCCACCCGCCCAGCCAGAGCCCGGCAACCCTCCGTGTAGGCCTTCATGGTCAGCAGCATCCGCCGAATGTCGGGATGAACAATCAGCGGGTCGGCGGATCGATCGGGATAACGGGGACCACCCAGGGACCGGCCCTGCAACCGATCGCGGGCATAGGCCAACGCATTCTGATAGGCGACCTCAGCGATACCCAGGCCCTGAATACCCACCGCCAGTCGCGCCTCGTTCATCATGGTAAACATCGCGCGCATGCCCTTGTGCGGCTGGCCCAGCAACCAGCCGGTGGCGCGATCGAAGTTGATCACGCAGGTGGCCGAGGCGCGAATGCCCATCTTATGCTCGATACCGGAACAACTCACCGCGTTGCGTTCCCCCAGCGATCCGTCATCATTGACCAGCACCTTGGGCACCACGAACAGGCTAAGGCCGCGAATTCCGACCGGCGCTCCCGGCAACCGAGCCAAAACCAGATGGATAATGTTCTCGGTCAGATCGTGTTCGCCGGCCGAAATGAAGATCTTGGTTCCAGTCAGAAGATAACCTCCGCTCCCGTCCGGTTCGGCTCGGGTGCGAATCAAGCCCAGATCGGTACCGCACTGTGGTTCGGTTAGACACATGGTGCCCGCCCACGAGCCATCGACCAGCCGAGGGAGGAAACGGCGTTTCACGTCGTCGTTGCCGTGAACGTGAATTGCGTTGTAGGCACCGTGCGACAGGCCAGGATAAATACCGAAGGCCAGATTGGCCGAGCAGATCAGTTCCTCCAAAACCCCATTCAGCACCAGCGGCAAGCCCTGGCCGCCATAAGCCGGATTGCAGGCCAGCCCGGTCCAGCCACCCTCGATATAGGTCTGATAGGCTTGGCGGAATCCGGCCGGCGTCCGCACCGCCCCGGCGGCGAACGAACAGCCCTCAATGTCACCGCTCTGGTTAAGCGGCAGTAACTCCTGCTCACACAGCCGAGCCGCTTCGGTCAGAATTTGCTCGATCAGCTCCGGCGTCGCCTCTTCATATCCAGGCAAAGCGACGAGACTGGCGGCGTTGACCACTTCGTCGAGTACGAATCGGATGTCGTCGAGCGGCGCCTTGTAAACCGGCATTGATCCGTCCCCCCGAGTTAGACCTGCGCACCAACGATTGGCGCGCCGGTTGCCGGGGGTTTCACCCCCAAGACCCCCGGCCAGGGCTTGGCCCTGGACCCACTTTATTTGACACAAAACTCGACTCAAAAGCCATCACGGTCCCAAACAAATTGGTATTAGACGCATTTTAGGAAAAGAGCAGTAATGCTGCAGCGCAATACGAAAAATCACGTTGATTTGTGGTTGATCTGAGGCCGGCTGGCGGTGTTTAATCCACCACTGTCGCGGCGGCTTGGCCCTGGGGGAAAGGGGACCGCCCAAGAAATCGTGTTTAAGCAGATTAGAACGACGGAGGACTCCCAAGGCCATGAGCACCAATACCTTCTTTCCCGTTTCCGCCGAAGTTGCCAAGGCCGCCTGGGTCGATGAAGCCGGCTACAAGCAGATGTATGAACAGTCGATCTCTAACCCGGAAGAATTCTGGGGTGAGCACGGCAAGCGCCTCACCTGGATCAAGCCGTACACCAAGGTTAAGGATGTGTCGTTTACCGGCGACGTCCATATCCGTTGGTACTACGACGGCACGCTGAATGTTTCGGCTAACTGCCTCGACCGGCATCTCGCAACCCGTGGTGATCAGACCGCGATCATTTGGGAAGGCGACAACCCAAACGAAAGCAAGAAGATCACCTATCGCGAAGCCCATGAGCAGGTATGCCGGCTGGCCAATGTGCTCAAGGCTCATGGCGTTAAAAAGGGTGATCGGGTTACCATTTATTTGCCGATGATTCCGGAAGCGGCCTATTCGATGCTGGCCTGCACCCGCATTGGCGCGGTTCACTCAATCGTGTTCGGCGGCTTCTCCCCGGACAGCTTGAAGGACCGGATTCAAGACTGCGAGAGCGCGTTCATCATCACCGCCGATGAAGGGCTGCGTGGTGGTCGCTCGGTGCCGTTGAAGGCCAACGCCGACAAGGCCGCCGAAGCTTGCCCCGGCGTGCGCAACATGCTGGTCGTCCGTCGCACCGGCGGTAAGGTTGCCTTCACTCCCGGCCGTGACCTTTGGTATGACGAGGAAATCGCCAAGGTGTCGGCGGATTGCCCGCCGGAAGAAATGAATGCGGAAGATCCGCTGTTCATCCTTTACACTTCCGGCTCAACCGGTAAGCCCAAGGGTGTGCTGCACACCACTGGCGGCTATCTGGTTTATGTCGCGATGACCCATCAGTACGTGTTCGATTACAAGGACGGCGAAGTTTACTGGTGTACCGCCGATGTCGGCTGGGTCACGGGTCACAGCTACATCGTCTATGGTCCGCTGGCCAATGGTGCCACCACCTTGATGTTCGAAGGCATTCCGAACTATCCGGATTTCTCGCGCTTCTGGCAGGTGGTTGACAAGCACAACGTTAACATCTTCTACACCGCACCGACCGCCATTCGTTCGCTGATGCGTGAAGGCACCGGCCCGGTCAAGAAGACCAGCCGCGCGTCGCTGCGTCTGCTGGGTTCGGTTGGCGAGCCGATCAATCCGGAAGCTTGGCTGTGGTACCATCGCGAGATCGGCGACAGCCGTTGCCCGATCGTCGATACTTGGTGGCAGACCGAAACCGGTGGCATCCTGATCAGTCCGCTGGTTGGTGCCATCGGCCAGAAGCCGGGATCGGCGACCAAGCCGTTCTTTGGCGTTCAGCCACAGATCGTCGACAATGATGGTAACCCGCAGGAAGGTGCGTGCGAAGGCAATCTGTGCATCACCGATGCTTGGCCAGGCATGATGCGCTCGATCTATGGCGATCATCTGCGCTTCAGCCAGACCTACTTCTCGACCTTCACTGGCAGGTACTTCACCGGTGACGGCTGCCGTCGCGACGAAGACGGTTATTACTGGATCACGGGCCGGGTTGATGACGTGATCAACGTTTCTGGTCACCGCATGGGTACCGCCGAAGTGGAAAGCGCGCTGGTCGCCCACGCCAAAGTCGCGGAAGCGGCCGTGGTCGGTTACCCGCACGACATCAAGGGCCAGGGCATCTATGCCTATGTCACGCTCAACGCGGGCGAATCCCCGTCGGAAGAGCTGCGCAAGGAACTGGTTGCTTGGGTACGCAAGCAAATTGGTCCGATCGCCACGCCGGATCTGATCCAGTGGGCACCGGGTCTGCCGAAGACTCGTTCGGGTAAGATCATGCGCCGGATTCTGCGCAAGATCGCGGCCAACGAGTATGAAGCGCTGGGCGACACCTCGACCCTGGCCGATCCAACCGTGGTTACCGATCTGGTCGGCAACCGCATGAACCGCGCCTAGGCATCCAAGCATAAGGCAGGCTGATACCAACTTGGCGGGCGGGGATTTTCCCCGCCCGTTTTGTCTTGACTAGCGGAAGCCGCCATGACCCCCCCACCCTTTTTTTTTATTTATTTTTTTATACCCGCAACAGATCCCGCCACGCGGCCAAGGCAATGGGACGATCAAATCGCTCCAGAAACAAGCGACGGGCTGCTTGGCCCAGTTGATGACAAGCCGCCCGATCATCCGCCCAAGCGGCAATCTGTCTGGCAACCCCCTGGCCGTCACCAATGGCACAGGTGACACCACAACCGCCGCTTTGCAGTAAGGTCGGAATCTCGCCCTGGGCATCGCCAATATAGAGGGTGGCCCGGCCAGCAGCGGCAATGCCATAAAATTTGCTGGGCACAATCAAGCCCTCCAAACGCGGCCACAAAGAGATCCAATGCAGGTCAGGCAGGCTGAGGCTATACGCAAGATTGACACGGGGTTGGTACGGTTTAAGGGTAATATTGGTCAGTTGACGGGCAGCAATCTGCGCAGTCAAATAGTTTTGACCAGCCCCCCCCCCGATAAAGAGAAAACAAATGTCCGAGCGATGTTTGAGCTGTTCGGCGGCATCCAGGAGGGTATCCACCTCATGGGCGCGACCCAAATTGCCGGAATAGCCCACCACAAAGCGACCGACCAAATCCCATGTTTGGCGCAAGGGGTTGTCCTCGGCGGCAATCGGGGTGATGGCTTGACCATCCGACCAGTTATGAATAATGCGCAGCCGCTCGTCTGGAATCCCCTCCGCCCGCAGGTGGGCGGCCATGCGCTGGCCCAACACCACGTTGCAGGTGGCGTGCTGCAACGAGCGATTGCGCAGCCAACGCAGCATGCCAGTGCCCCAACCGCGCACCCCCAGGGCAACGGCCACTTCGGGGAAAAGATCCTGGTTCCAGGTGAGAAAATTCGCCCGCCGCAAACGAATCACCGGCCACAAGGTGACGGATAACAAAGGCGGATCGGTTTTCACCACCACCCAATCCCCCCGCTTGGCCAACCGGAAAAGATGCAGAGCAGCCCCCAGGTGAAAGGTAAGCGAATCCATGGCACGGCCCGGCAAAGAGTAACGGCCAAAACGAGAGGTCCAAACACGAGTCACCTGCACGCCATCCAGCGTTTCGTTGCGGGGCAAACAGGCCAGGGGGTCATCATAGCGCAGACGACTGCTGATCACATGCACCAGGGCACCCTGCTCGGCCAGATCAAAAGCTAAGTCCGTGAGCAGTTGACTGGTGGCCGAATGGTCTGGAGCAAAAAAACGGTTGAGAAAAATTATTTTCTGGGCCATGTTTCTTTCCTTAAACCGCGACCATCTTGGGATGTGTAGTTTTAAATAATTGCGGGTCCAGGGGGATCATCCCCCTGGTGGGGTCCAGGGGCAAAGCCCTTGGTGGGGTTCGGGGCAAAGCCCCGCAAGACGGTGAT
>CAUYTZ010000106.1:0-6564 GCA_963575695.1 uncultured Gammaproteobacteria bacterium
GAGCACAAGCGCATTGGCGCGGCGGCCAAGACGATGCTCGGCTGACCCGTCTCGGGCCAACTCGATAAGGTCTTTCCGATCCTCTGCCGTCAAAAAGCCGCCGCGAATCATGTAACGAGGGGAATCCAATTCCAGGCCAAACGCAAGCATTTTTCGCCTTCTGAGCGAGTCAGGGTATATCTGGGCGGCATCCAAGGCGAGTTCGATGCCGAGACGCGTTTCGCCATCACTTGGTTCGAGCAGAATGGCATGGCCAAGGGGGATTACGGCACGGCGAACAGCATTGCCCAGGCACGCGGCATTTCTGTTGAGAGCGTGAAGCATGCCGGGATCGTGGAAAGCGCCGCTGGCAAGGTCCGTATCCTGAAGCGCGAGGAGTTGCTGCCGGATTGGGACCCGACAACCGACCCACATCTGACCATCTGGGAATGCTGCCAGTACCTGATCCGTGCCCTGGAGACCCAGGGTGAATATGACGCTGCCGTACTCCTCAAGAAGATCGGCCCGGAGAAGGCCGACGCGGTCAAGGACCTTGCCTACTGCCTTTATGACATCTGCTCAAACAAGCGGAAGGACGCAAAGGAGGCAACGTCCTATAACGCCTTGATTGCGGTCTGGACCGAGCTGACCCGCCAAGCGGCGGCGATCCATGACAACGCGCACCAATGTTCAGGGCAGCCTGAACCTGTAAGGGGGGATTTGAGGCATGGCCAAAAGCACCCGCCAGTCTGTCTTCGAGGGCATGGAGCTTCTTCCGGCCGCACTGGTCCCCTTTGTCGAGAAGCGGCTGGAAAGCTCTTTGACCGGGCATTGGCAGCTACAGGTTGTCGAGAAGCTTCAGGGGTTGCGCCCGAACAGCAAAGGCGAAATCGGCTGGGACCAATCCTCGCTGTTTAACGCCATGGATCGTTTCTGGGCCGAAGCGTTCAAGGCTGTGCTGGGACGCGCCGAGCGGGCGCTGGTCAACGAGTTGGTCGATGTCCGCAACAAGCTCGCCCACAATGACACCTTCAGCTATGACGACGCCGAACGGGCGCTGGATTCCATGCGGCGCCTCATGGAGGCGATCAGCGCCGGAGAGACCGCCGACCAGCTTGGCAAGATGCGCGACACCATCCTGCGCACCAAGTTCACCGAACTTCAGCGCAACGAGGAGCGCCGCAAGACCCGGCTCGATATCTCGGTCGAGACCACAGCCGGCCTGTTGCCATGGCGTGAGGTGGTGGAGCCGCACCAGGACGTAGCCACCGGCGAATTCCTTCAGGCCGAGTTCGCAGCTGATCTCGGCAAGGTCCATGCCGGCAGCGCCGCTTCGGAGTACCTCAACCCGCAGGAATTTTTCAGCCGCACGTATCTGACCGAGGGCCTGAGCGCCCTGCTGGTGGGCGCGGCCAAACGGCTGTCGCAAGCCGGCGGCGATCCCGTGGTGGAATTGCAGACCAATTTCGGCGGCGGCAAAACCCACTCCATGCTGGCCCTCTATCACATGGCCGGCGGCACCCGCGCCCAGGACCTGTCCGGTCTCGACCAACTGCTCACGAAACACGGCCTGACCGTGCCGGCAAATATCCACCGCGCCGTCCTGGTTGGCACCTCGCGTGGGCCGCAGGATGTGATGAACGTCGAGGGCGGGCGGAAGCTCCGCACCACCTGGGGCGAACTGGCCTGGCAGCTTGGCGGCGCCGAAGCCTACGACATGATCGCCGACAATGACGCCAACGGCATCGCCCCCGGTTCGAACCTGCTGGAGGCGATTTTCCGGAAATGCGCCCCCTGCTTGATCCTGATCGACGAATGGGTCGCCTATCTCCGCCAGATTTACCGTGTCGAGGGCCTGCCCTCCGGCTCGTTTGATGCCAACCTGTCCTTTGTCCAATCCCTGACCGAGGCGGTCAAGGCCAGCCCGGGAACCCTGCTGGTGGCCTCATTGCCGGCGTCGCAGATCGAGGTGGGCGGAGAAGGCGGCCAGGAAGCCCTGGCTCGGCTCAAGCAGACCTTTTCGCGCGTGGAATCTTCCTGGCGGCCGGCTTCGCAGGAGGAAAGCTATGAAATCGTCCGTCGGCGGCTGTTCAAGGAAATTCCCGGCGACCGGTTTCATCATCGGGACAACACCCTGAAGCAATTCGCCAAGCTCTACCGGGAAAACGGCAACGATTTCCCTCAAGGCTGCGCCGATGAGGATTACCGCCGGAAGCTGGAAAAAGCCTACCCCATCCATCCCGAACTTTTCGACCAGCTCTACACGAGTTGGGGATCGCTTGAAAAATTCCAGCGCACTCGCGGCGTACTGCGCTTGATGGCCCAGGTCATCCACGAACTTTGGATGAACAGCGACCCCTCCGTCATGATCATGCCGGGAAGTGTTGCGATCAGTTCGCCGCGTGTCGAACCCGAGTTGTTGCACTATCTGGATGTCAGCTGGCAGTCGATCATTGCCGGCGATGTGGATGGGGTGGCCGCCACTCCTTACAAGATCGACCAGGCGGCCCCCAACCTGAACCGCTATTCGGCCACCCGCCGTATCGCCCGCGCCATCTTCCTCGGCACGGCGCCGACGTGGCAGCAGCAGAATAAAGGTCTCGACGACAAGCAGATCAACCTGGGGGTCGTGCAACCCGGTGAGCGCCCGGCCATCTTCGGTGATGCCCTGCGTCGGCTTGCCAACCAAGCCAAGTTCATGCACGCCGACATGGGCCGCTACTGGTATTCCATGTCCGCCAGCCTCAACCGGGTTGCCGCCGACCGCGCCGGCCAACTTGAGGACGCGCTTGTCCTCATGCGGATCGATGAGGAACTGAAGAAATACATCAACGGCATTGCGGACCGCGGGCATTTTGATGCGGTGCAGGTGGCCCCTGCCTCTTCGGCCGAGGTGCCGGATGAAGCCGGTGGCGTGCGCGCTGTGGTGCTGGGGGTTGCTCATACCCACACCGGCCGCGACACATCCCCGGCGATGGCAGAGGCCAAGGATATCCTGATGCAGCGCGGCAATGTCCCGCGCGTCTATCGCAACATGCTGGTGTTCCTGGCCGCTGAAACCCGCCAACTTGATCATCTAAAAGACGCGGTGAGGTCGGGCATCGCCTGGGGCGAGATCGTCCGTGACACCGACCGCCTGAACCTTACCCAGAGCGATAGCGCCCTGGCAAAGGCGAAGGCGGCCGAGGCGAACGAAACTATGAAGACCCGGCTCAGGGAAGCTTGGTGTTACCTGCTTTATCCCGTGCAGGAGAGTGCCCAAGCCGAGGTCGAATGGACATCTGGCAAGATTCCTGCCCAGGATGGAGTATTGTCTCGGGCTAGCAAGAAGCTGGTGAGCGATGAGGGGCTGCTACCCGAGCTTGGCCCGACGCGCCTGGATCGGGACCTCCAGAAGTACATCTGGAACGGCAAAGGTCACCTCTCTCTCAAGGACCTTTGGGAGTATCTGAACCGCTACCTCTACCTGCCCCGGCTGAAGGGGCCGTCTGTCCTGGTGAAAGCGGTTCAGGCAGCGGTCGGCAGCATGATCCCCGGCCCATTCGCGTACGCCGAGCGCTGGGATGAGAAGACGCAGGCGTATCTTGGCTTGGTCATCGACAAGGCGCCCAATGCGCCGGTGGTCATCGACAGCGACAGCGTGATCGTGAAGGCGGCTATCGCGGAAGCCAACCGTCCAACCGGCGGACCGCAGCCCGACACTGGAGACGCTGGCAATGGTTCGCGGCCCGGCCCGCCTCCCGTAGGTGGCAGTGGTGGTGGTGGCGGAACGTCTGGCGGTTCGGCCGAAAAGCAGCCGACGCGCTTTTTCGGGACGGTGATGATTTCTTCGGAGCGCCCCGCTCGGGACATCCACCAGATTGTCGAAGCCATCGTGGAGCAACTGACCACTATTTCCGGCAGTCAGGTTTCCCTCAAGCTGGAAATCGACGCGGAGGTGCCGTCGGGCCTGGACCGGGCCAAGGTTAGGACGCTCGTCGAGAATGCGAACACATTGGGGTTCTTGGACAAAGTGATCGAATAATTCTTACAGACAGGTGGGGTGACGATGTCTCCTCTGTCGTCAATCAGGGTATAAAATGACAATGATAAACACACTTGCCCTCAATCTCATTGCCACCGTAATGAAATGGGACAACGAAGTCGCCACCAAAGAATATGCTTGGCTGCAGTTTATGTCGTCAATGAAGTACGATGGTTATTCAGACTTTCGTGCCGGTGTTCGCTTCCTCGAAAATTTGGTGTCCTGGCTGCGGCATTTTGAGGAAAGCGACCGCCCTGCGGCCTACGAATTCATCAAGACCCGGCTTGTATATATTTCAGGCCTCGAAATGCTGCGGGTTATCGAAGCCTTCGTCCCCGAGACGGTCACCCCTTATCTTCGTCGCTCGGTCGCGGTCCAGCTCAGCATCAAGTCCTATGAAGTCTGGAAGACGCGCGAGGCTTCCAAGGCCTTCGCCGAGCGCCTGCGGCGTTGTCTCTTCATTGGTCTCAGCGATGGCAGTCGCATCGATGTCCTGCGTCGCGCGAACTCAGGACGCATTTCACAGGAACAGGTGGTTCCAATGATGAACATCGACGATGAAAAGTGGAAGGGCTTGGCAAGTGATCTGCGAAAGGAGTTGGGGGACAGCGCTTTTTTTGATGACGTTTATCTGATTGATGACTTCACTGCCTCTGGCACCACCTTCATCCGCTTCCCCGATGGCGTGCCCAAGGGCAAACTTGCCAAGTTTGAGAGCATCGTTCAGGACGCCAGGAAACGGCTGAGAGGTGATTTTCCGCTTGCAGCGGGATACACCCTCCACATACATCACTACATCTCGACCGCCCAGGCTCGCGTTGCGCTTGATGGCCGCATCAAGGAGGCCGATGAGCACATGAAGAGTAAAAGCTACAGCAGTGCCCTAATCACAGAGGGTATGCTTCTCCCCGCAAATATCGTAATCGGGACGATCGACAAAGAAAAAAAGGAGATCGTTTCCACGGCACCTGCCGACGAGGCGATCGTCACTCTGTGCGACAGGTACTACGACCATGACCTGTTCGTTCGTCTAAAAAAATACTGCGAGGAGGCAGGCCAGGCTAACATGCGGTATGGATACGCGAACTGTGCGCTCCCCCTGGTCCTGGAGCACAACACTCCAAACAACTCGATACCTCTCCTCTGGGCAGAAACCGACGGCAAATCAGGAGTAAAGATGGACTCCCTGTTCCTGCGCCGCGACCGGCACGGTTGACCGACCATGGCCAACCCATTCCTCCGCCGTGCAACAGAGTATGTGCGTGACCAGGAAACCTTCCTTTCGATCGTCAGCCCCGCGCCGCTCACAACGTTTCTCGCGACGCACCACCACAAAGACGACATGTTCGAAGTGCCGGTGCGCATTATCGGCGCACCTGGTAGCGGCAAGACCATGCTTGCCACGCTCGCGGAATTCAGGATGGTCGAGACGATCCTGAAAGACCAGACCAATCCAACGAACCGAACGCTAGCAGCCGCGCTGGAGCAAGCTGGGTTTCTCCGAAGCGGAAAACCGCATGTCGCCGCCGTACGTATTCCGATGGAGTCCGAGTACCGCGATTTCTGGGAACTGCCATACGAGCCCAATGTCAAAGCCAAGCTTGCAGGGGAATCGGGTGAAAATATCAACCAGAGATGAGGCTTGCGAGGAAATCGTCATCCCATGCCGCCACCTTGCGACGAGCGCGTAGAGAAACCTTTCCCGGAGCTTTCCGGATCAGGTTGAGCGCCATATGCTTTATGGTCGTGAAATTTGCAGGAGCATTTTCGGTTCGCACCCGACATTCGTCGTCGCGGAAAATCATGTCCATGACCCAATGCAGACTATTCTCGATTGCCCAGTGACTTCTAACTATCGGTCCAATAAGAATAGCCAGAAGTGCTAATGATGTTATGTAAAACCACGTCTCAGTTTCGATTTTGTTGCCAATTTCCCGTGTGCTCTCGACCATAACGATGCTTTTCATTCCCGGCCAGTTATGGCGGTCTTGCACCCAGTCTACATCGTGGATCACTGTCGTTTTACGAGTTTCGATACGTCCATGATCGCCATCGACAGTCTCGTCCTGACTGATTTTGGTATCCCCGAAACTTTTGGCCTTTTGTTCTGTCACGAACTCCTCGATATCCTGGCGAAGAGAGCTTTGGTTTCCCTTGAGAGCAAGCACATAATCGGCCTTCTTCTCCAAAATCTTCTTGGCAATGTCTCGCTGGCAGCCCATCGCGTCGATGGTCACGATCGCCCCTTCAATGGTCAGCATCTCCAGCAATTTGGGGATGGCAACGATTTCGTTTGATTTATCAGCCACCTTGACTTGGCCGAGCACAAGACGCTGCCGGGCGGCAAATGCCGAAACCATGTGTATCGGCGCCTTCGAGTCGCCAAACAGGGCGATGTCAGTGAAGGTTTCCACTCCGGCCAGGACACCCAGCAGGCTCAACAGCAGCACCTCGTCAAGCGGATAAACCACCTTGCCCTGCTGCCGAGGATCTGCCAAGCCTGAAAAATGCTTCAGGAAAACAACGGCTTCTCCAAGACATCCTGCCCCGTCCATCGTGAC
>CAUYTZ010000107.1:0-10315 GCA_963575695.1 uncultured Gammaproteobacteria bacterium
ACGCTTTGGCCTGCGGGGCCGAGCGTTTTTACGTCACGCAAACCGGTGCGGTGGGCTCCATTGGGGTCGTTGCCCTGCATGCCGATCAGTCGGGTGCCGATGAGAAAGCTGGCGTCCGCTACGATTATATCACCGCCGGGAATTTGCCGAACGGATCATGGCCTGGTTCCGTTCCTCCCAGGTCAAGGTTGAGGTATATGAGCGGGTACCCAGTTGGATAGCGTGGTCTCAACCACGCTGGCTGCGTTGGCTAGCACTCAGTTGGATGGTCTATACTCGGCATGGTTGTCATTGTCTCCTTGTTCTTGTGGGTGGTGGATGCCCTGTTGGCTCTGGTGGTCGCCTTCTGGTACCGGGAATTCCTCAGCCGCCGCCCGGTAGTGGTTCACGCCTGCCAGCGTGGAGAGAACCGTCGAGCTGAGACCGTCCAACTGTGTGCTGGCCAACGCGGCGAGAGCCGTCGACAACAGGCCATCCAACTGCGTGCCCGCCAGAGTGGAGAGGGCGATCGAGTTGAGACTATCCAACTGGGTACTGGCCAGAGAAGAGAGAGCCGTCGAGCCCAAACCATCCAATTGGGTGTTCGCCAGTGCCGGGAATGTAGTGAATTTGCAGATAGTTAGAGAAGTTTATGTTGCCAGAGAGATAAGCGATGAAGCCGAAACAGGCCGCAGCCATCATCGCCGGCACGATCGCCAGCCCGTCCAGCCCATCGGTCAGGTTAACCGCGTTGGACGCACCGACCATAACCAACGCCGCAGCGAACACAAAAAAGATGCCCAGATTGATCAGCACATTTTTAAACACCGGCACCGCCAGCTTGGTCGCCAGCGGCTCGGGCGTGACCAATACGATCAAAATCGCCGCGATCAGCGCCAGCGTACTTTGTGCGATCAGTTTCAAACGGCCGTTTAGACCCTTGGGATTGCGCTTGGTCAGCTTCAGATAGTCATCGCCGAAACCAACCGCGCCGAAACCAACCGTGACCATCAGCACAATCCAGATGTAGGGATTGGTGATGTCAGCCCATAGCAAGGTCGAGATGATGACCGCGATCAGGATCATCAGCCCGCCCATGGTCGGCGTGCCCTTTTTCTTAAAATGGGTTTCCGGACCGTCGGATCGGATCGGCTGACCTTCACCCTGTTTAGCCTTCAACCAGCGGATCAGCTTCGGCCCAATCACGAAGCTGATGGTCAGCGCCGTCAGAATTGCACCGCCGGTACGAAAGGTGATGTAGCGAAACAGGTTGAATGGCCCGAATTCATCCGAGAGCGGAAATAGCAGGTTGTAAAACATCGCCGCCGCAGCCCTTCACTCACGTTGCCGGGCCGGCAACTGCGGCCGCCCGAATCGTTGTTGTTGGCCCAGTCGCAGCACCCATCGCCGCCACACCGCCATCCAAAGCGACCAGCGCTTCGACCACCACCGCCATGCGACTACCGGCCGAACCCTTGACCAGAACCACGTCACCCGCTCGCCCCCCAGCCACAACCAAAGGCGTCAGAGTCTTGCTGTCCAGAGTATAGCCGCCACGCATCGTCTCCGGCAGCCGCTCGAACAATGCCGCCATGTGCGGACCGCAACAGTACACGCGCTCAACGCCAGCCACCTGCAACGGCTCGACCAAGGCGGCGTGATACTCGTCCGCACGCTCACCCAACTCGCGCATATCACCCAGCACCGCCACCCGCCGCCCACCGGCCCCGGGCATCACCGCGCCCAGCACCGCACAGGCCGCAGCCATTGCTA
Source organism: uncultured Gammaproteobacteria bacterium (assembly GCA_963575695.1). Taxonomy (GTDB): domain Bacteria; phylum Pseudomonadota; class Alphaproteobacteria; order Azospirillales; family Azospirillaceae; genus CAUYTZ01. Next base: position 1,753 of record CAUYTZ010000107.1, read on the forward strand.
CCGGGCTGGCGTTGTAGCTTTCATCGATCAGGGTCAGCGTCCCACCGCGAGCCAGAGCAACCGCGCGCCGAGTACCACGGCCCTTGACCGGCGTTAGCCGCGCCATCTGGCGCGCGGCGGCGACGGTATCGGCCCCGGCTGCGGCCGCAGCCAGCAGCACCGCCAAACTGTTCAACGCCTGATGGCGTCCGGCCAACGACAGCCGGTATTCCAGCCGCTGACCGAACAATTCCGCCGAAACCACACTGCCATCGGCATCGCCGACCAGCCCGATCAGACGGGCATCGGCAGCAGGGTCGCCGCCGAAGCTCCACACCCGAGCCACGCCGCGCGTGCGTGCCGCAGCCAGCAGCCGGGCGAAATACGGGTTGTCACGATTCAGCACCGCAGTCCCGTCTGGGGCCATACCTTCGAAGATCTCTGCCTTAGCGTCGGCGATCGCCTCAACCGTGGCGAAAAATTCCATATGGGCCGGCTCAATGGTGGTGACCACCGCGACATCCGGCTTGACCAACCGCGACAACGGTCCGATTTCGCCGACATGGTTCATGCCCAATTCGAACACGGCGAACTCGGCCTCGGCCGGCAGCCGGGCCAGACTAAGCGGCACCCCCCAATGGTTGTTGAGGCTGCCAACCGAGGCATGAGTCGGTGCCTGTTCATCCAGGCAGTGGCGCAGCGCTTCCTTGACCCCAGTCTTACCGACCGAACCCGTGACCGCAATCACCTTGGCTTTTCCGCGCAACCGGGCGACACGAGCCAGATCCTGCAACCCAGTCAGGGTGTCTTGGACCATCAACCGCGGCGCATCGGCCGGCAGACCGGCAACCGGCCGCGCCAGACACAGCGCGCCGGCCCCGGCGACCAGCGCCGCAGCGGCGAAGTCATGACCGTCAAAGTTCGGTCCCTGCAAGGCCACAAACAGGTCGCCAGGAGCCAAGCTTCGGCTGTCGATCGACAGCCCCGACACCGACCACCCGCCGAAGGCCTGCCCTTCCGTGGCTTGAGCCGCTTCTTCGGCCGACCACAGTACCAGCGGCGGCAAGGGAGATGAACTGTGGTCTGTGGTCATGATTGACACTCCGCAGCAGCAGCACGCGCCTCGGTGACATCATCAAACGGGCGCACCTCGGCACCGATGGTCTGGCCCTGTTCATGGCCCTTACCGGCGATCAGCAGCACATCGCCCACACCCAGCCCAGCCACCGCCACGCGAATGGCGGCGGCGCGGTCGCCGATTTCTTCCGCCTGCGGACACCCGGCCAGCACCTCGGCCCGAATCGCCGCCGGCACCTCGCCGCGCGGATTATCGTCGGTCACAAACACCCGATCGGCTAAACGAGCGGCGATCGCGCCCATCACCGGCCGCTTGCCGCGATCGCGATCACCACCGCAACCGAACACCACCACCAGCCGGCCGCGCACCGCGTGCGGACGCAACGCGGTCAGCACCGTTTCCAACGCATCCGGAGTATGAGCATAATCCACCAGCACCGGCGCGCCGTTGCCATGGCGCGCTGCCAATTGCATCCGCCCGGGCACACCTTCAAGGCTCGCCAAAGCAGCCAACACGGCGTCCACGTCTACGCCGTCCCCCGCCACGCCATCCCCCGCGCCCAGCACCAACCCCAGCGCACACAAAGCGTTCCAGGCCTGAAACCGCCCGACCAGGGGCAAATCCACCGCAACCCTGCGCCCGAACAACGCCAACGCCAGCCGCTGACCGTGAGCCAGGGGTTCAACCGCCACGACCCGCAGCTCACGTCCGGCAAAACCGTACCCGATCACACGCTGGCCGCGCCGAGCAGCGATCATCGCCAGCGGTTCGAATTCCGGACTGTCGGCATTAAGCACCGCCGCCGCTCCAGCCGGCAATACCCGTTCGAACAGTGCCGCCTTGGCCTGAAAATAGGCCGCCATATCGCCATGATAATCGAGATGGTCGCGGGTTAGATTGGTGAAGCCGCCCGCAGCCAAAGTCACACCGTCCAGCCGGTACTGATCCAACCCGTGACTGGAGGCTTCCAAGGCCAGATGATCGAAGCCGGCTTCGGCGAGGCAGGCTAAATCGGCGTGCAGGCTAACCGGATCGGGTGTGGTCATGGCCCCAGAGCGATCCAGACCAGGCGCAGTCAAGCCCAGCGTGCCCAGCGCCGCCGCCTGGTAGCCCAGCGCCGCCCAGAGTTGACGGGCAAAATGAACGGTGGAGGTCTTGCCGTTGGTGCCGGTTACCGCCACCACGCAACGCGGCTGCCGGCCATAGAATGCCGCCGCCAGTTGAGCGAAGCGCAGGCGCGGCTGGTCGTGCTCGATCAGCATCACTGCTGGCAGCGTCACTGCTGGCAAGCGGGTGCCGGTGGGTGCCAGCACCGCGACCGCCCCACGAGCAATGGCATCGGCGATAAAACCGCAGCCATCGGCCTTGGCCCCAGGCAGCGCCGCAAACAACATGCCCGGCCGCACCGCGCGCGAATCCGCCGTCAGACCGGTGAGGGTCCGGCCTAACGTTCGTTCGACAACGGCGCAAGCACCGTTGGTGGAGACGCACTCAACGGGCATCGGCGCGGTACACGGCTGGAGTGGGTACCGGTGTCGAGCGGACCGGAGTTGAGATGGCCGGTGTTGAGATGGCCGGGGCGGAGATCGTGCGTGCGCTCAAGGTCCGGGCCGGCGTTGTCGTGGCCGGAATCGCGGGGGGCACCGCCGCTCGACCCTGCATCGAAGCCGGAACCTGCCCGCCCTGCCCTACCGGCTTGGCGATAACCGGAGCGGCGGCGTGTGGAGCGGCGGCGTGTCCCGTGCCGGAGGTGGAGGAGGCGCTGGCCGAACGCAGCAGCGACGGTGGCGGCACATGAGTGCTGAGCGGTTCGATATCCAATTCCCGCCACAACTGCGGCGAGGCCTCATCGACCGGCTCAACCCCAAGGAGCGGCGCGATCTGTTTGACCACCCGCCCAACCGCCGGCGCGGCGGTCCAGCCGGCGGTAGCGAAGCCGTGAGTAGCGGCTGAAGCCTGCGGCTCGTCGATCATGACGAAGACCAGATACTTGGGATCGTGCATCGGAAACACGCCAACAAATGACGACAACCGCGCGTTCTGAGCATAGTGGCGACCGCGCTGCTTATCGGCGGTACCGGTCTTACCGCCGACGACATAGCCCGGAGCCGCAGCCCCCTTAGCGGTGCCATCAGTGACCACCAGCCGGAACAGCCGACGCATCTCCCGCGCGGTGTTTTCGCTCACCACCCGCTCGCCGGCTAGGATCTCGCCCTCCGGCACCTTGACCAAGGTCGGCTTGTGCATAATGCCGCCGTTGATGATCGCCGAGGTCGCGGCCAGCACATGCATCGGACTGACCGAAATACCGTGGCCATAAGCGGCGGTCCAGGCGTTAATTTCTCGCCACGGCGTGGGGATCAGCGGTCGGCCGGATTCAGGCAATTCGATCGGTGCCGGCTTGGTGAACCCAAGTTTGGTCATAAACGCGCTCTGGGCTTTAGCCCCGCCGACGTGTTGGACCATTTTGACCGAACCGATGTTGGACGAATGCATGAAGATTTCAGCCACCGACAGTGGGCGGTACTTTCCGTGATAGTCACTGATGGTAAAGCGGCCGAAATGAAGTTTACTAGAAGCGTCGAACATTTGCCCAAGACGCACGCCGTATTCCAACGCCAGCGCCGAATTGAAGATCTTAAATGTCGAACCCATTTCATACACGCCCAGGGTATTGCGATTAAACATTACCTCCTTGGCCTGGGCAGAGTCGTCGGTCACTGGGTCGTGCGGATCGAAATCGGGCAACGAGGTCATCGCCAGCACCTCAGCGGTGCGTACGTCCATAATCAGGCCCGCAGCACCGATGGCGCGGAATTCATCCATCGATGATTGAAGCTCGCGCCGCAAAATATGCTGGACACGCAAATCGAGTGACGTTTTGAGCGGTTCAGAGTTTTCCTTCAACCGCTTATTAAAATGCTGTTCCAGCCCAGCCAGACCGTTATTGTCGATGCCAGTGTAGCCGACGACATGGGCGGTGAGTGAGCCGGCGGGATAGAAGCGTCGTCCCTCGTCCTGGAACATCAGCCCAGGCAGCCCCAGCCGGTGAACCTGCTGGTGCTGGCGCGGGGTCAGGTTGCGACGAATCCACACGAACCTCTTACCAGACGACAGCTTTTCCAGCACCTCCGCGTATTCCAGGTCCGGCAACGCCGCCGCCAGCTTGCGCGCCGATTCACGCGGATCGATCACCAGCTTGGGATCAGCGTAGAGCGAGGCGGTCGGCAACGAGGTCGCCAGCAACTCGCCATTACGATCAACCAGATCGGCACGTGAAACCTTGGGTGTGGTGTCCGCAATCACGGCCTGATGTTGCTCGCCGTGATGAGCGAGCACCGTGGCCATGGTCAATTTGACGCACACGATCAGGAACGCAAAGCAAATGCCGACGCCGACGAACAACAGCCGATTGCGACCCCGTTCCAGCGCAGCGGTAGCCGAAACGCGCGCAACCCCGCCCGTCCGGGGTGGACGGCGGGGACCATCAGGAGCAAGACCGGCGGGAGCCAGACCAGGAGTGGCCGAACCGGGGGAATAATGAATCATTGCACCCCTCCCAGATGTGTCAGCAGCATACCGATCTCATCGGTATGCGAGGATCCCCGTACCACTGCCAGTGAGGCACCCGCAGTCCGGGCGGACATGCTGGCCGGTATCACCCGAGGGACAGGTTGAGTTTGAGCCACCGGCTGAACACGAGCGCGAACGGCCACCGGTGCCGGACGAGCGGCGACCGAAGCCGAACGAACAACCTTAGCCGGTGCGGCTGGAGTTTGGGCCGGTGTTTGGGCCGGTGTTTGGGCTGGAACTGGAGCCTGGGCCGGTGTCTGGGTGTCGGACACCGACTGCGGCGCTACGGCGCGGGGAAGGGCGGCGACCAGATCACCAGCTTCCGGACGCATCAGCGGCGAGGCGGGAAAATCTTCGGCAACCATCGTCACCAACTGCGCTGGGGCCGGACGAGCGGCAGCGGCAGCGGCGACAGCAGCTTGGATCGGGGAAACCGGCCGCACCGGCATCGCTTCAACGCTCGACACCTGGGACAAAGCGGTCGGCTGCAAAGCCAACTTACGCCGGGCAAAGTCATCTAGCCGCGATGGCGCATTCAAGGAGCTCCATTCCGCCTTCAGCACATGGATCGTCTGCTGCTCAAGAATAATACCGCGATTGAGCGTCACCAAACGCTCTTCCACACCCTGCGCCTGATAGCTGGTGTGAAACAATTCCCCGCCCGCGATGGCCGACATCACCAGCCAGAATAGAAACGTCTTGCGCATCAGACGGCCTCCCTCTTCAACGGAGAATGGATTGCTACCGGAACCACAGTCCGCTCGGCGACACGCAATTTGGCGGAGCGCGCGCGCGAATTAATGGTAATTTCGGCAAACTCGGCCATCACCGGCCGGCGGGTAACAAGTGTGAAGGTCGGTGCGCGTACGACGCGGCCAGTACTGGCGGCCATCGGCAAGTGACGCGACGGTTGCGGCGCGACCAGGGCCCGGTCACGCAAGAAATCCTTGACCATCCGGTCTTCCAGCGAATGGAACGCGACCACCGCCAACCGGCCACCGGGGGTCAGCACCCGCTCGGCTGCGGCCAGAGCCGCTTCCAACTGGCCCAGTTCATCGTTGACCGCGATGCGCAGCGCCTGAAAGGTGCGGGTGGACGGATCAATGCCGTCGAACGACGGCGGCACTGCGGCACGAACGATGGCCGCCAATCGGGTGGTGGTGGTGATCGGCGCTTCGATGCGGGCGGCGCAGATCGCCCGCGCCACCCTGCGCGCACGCCGTTCCTCGCCCAGTTCGAAGATCAGCTTGGCCAGTTCAACTTCACCGAGGGAGCCGACCAGATCGGCTGCGGTCGGGCCATCAGCCCCCATCCGCATATCAAGCGGACCCTCGAAACGGAACGAAAACCCACGTTCCGGGGTATCGATCTGCGGCGAAGACATCCCCAAATCAAACACCACGCCATCGACCGTAGCCATGCCGTGGTCCGCCAGCAAGCGGTCAAGGTCGCCAAAGCTACCGGGAAGCGCGGTCAATCGGCCCGGGAATGACTGGGCCAGGACATGACAACGTGCGATCGCCTCCGGATCGCGATCGATCGCCAGCACCCGGGTTTTGGGTGCGGCATCCAGAATGGCGCGGCTGTAGCCGCCGGCACCAAAAGTAGCGTCAACGTAAACCCCGCCCTCACGCGGCTCCAGCCCGGCCAGCACTTGGGCCAACAGCACCGGCACATGCAAGACCAGAGCAGGATTCGAACTGAGGTCGCCGCTCATGGTGACCCCCCGATCATGGTCGCCTTGGCGATGATCTTGGACAGGGAAATGTCGCGGGCCCGGGCCTTTTCCCGCGCCTCGGTTTCATGCGCACGCAACATCGGCGGGTTCCAGATCTGGAAGGTCTTGCGCCGGCCGACGAACGCCGCCTCTTCGCCCAAGCCGGCGAACTCAACCAAGTGCTGGGGCAGAACGATCCGGCCCTCGCCGTCGAACGGCAATGGCACCGAACCGCCGAAAACGGTGGTTTCAATCACTTCATACTCTTCCGGTGACAGATCGAGTCGATCCATGTTTTCGCTCAACTGTTCCAAGTGTTCGGCGCTGCATGCTTCGAGTGCCGGATGATGAAGTGAACGAAAAACCACCACGCCTTGATAAGTTTGGGCAGCAAGAACCTTGCGGAACTCGGCTGGAACCGAAATTCGTCCTTTCTTGTCAATCTTGTTGACATATGTGGACAGAAAAACCGCCATCGGTCCCCACCTACCCCAACATCGCCATCCGACGGATCCCCCCTTGGTTCCGTTTGGGGATTCCATTCAGGGGCCACCGGTTCGCGACTGGGCACTAATGGGATAGCATGGGGTTTTATGGGCCAGCAAGCGGAAATCCAGCCAGTTGGCCTACTCCTGCAATACTGGCCGATCATGGTCAAGAAATTTGCCCGACTAGGGCCCAAGTGTCACAGCGATTACACCATCTACAGCTTCAGAGCCTCTACATCTAGCGTTAGCGTTTATGTTAAATTCAAAAAACAAAACGGGAACTAGTTCGTTCACTTCGTGTTCCCGTCACCAAGAAGAGTTAGTTCGTTTCAGTTCCGGTCGGTTGAGGGCTGTTCCCAGACTCGGAATCAGGGGTTTCGGACCGACCGGACGCTTAGGTCATGGGATGGCATGGGATTGCGCCCTCAGCCCATGCCCCACTCCATTCAGATCAGATATAGATTCTTTGACTACCCCCCTGGCCAAAGCCTGAAATTTAGTTATATGTGAGGCTATGACTACATCCGTCGAAACGTGGACTCCGTCACCGGAGTTCCTGGAAGATCTGTCCTCCGGCCAGGCGGCCGAGGCCGAGGGGGCGGTGCGCGAAGCCTCCGGCTCGATCGCGCGCATGCTGATCGAAATTGGTCAGCCAGCGGAGGAGGCTGCGGCCATCGCCCACGAGGTGATGAAAGCTATTGTCATTGAGCTGGGTCGCGGTGGTTCGCCTCAATTCGTAATCGAGGCCGCGCGCAAGGAGATCGCCGCCCGGCTTCATGCCCTGCAAGCCACTGAAGTGCCGGACACCGGTGCCGGACATGATTTGGGCGCGGCCCTAGCGCGGGGCGGGGACGGGGTTCATGACCTGCTGGTGCGTCAACTGGGCGGGGCGCACGCGCCCGAAGTCCTGGCTGCGGCCGAAACCGCCCTGCGCGCCGCGTTGGCCAACGGCGCTTCGCCCGATGCGGCGCTGAAACTGGCCGGCGGGGCCGCCCTGGAAGCGGCTGCGATTCAAGCGGCACGCGGCGTTGCGGTCGGCGAGGCCGGAGCCATAATCGGCGGCCTGGCCTTGGGTGGGGCCGATGCCGCCCATGCGATCACCACCGCCACCCACGGCATGAGTCCCGAGCAGGCCGCGACCTTCACCGATGGCCTGATGACGGCGCTGTCCAGCGGCGCTTCGGCCGCTCAGGCGATGGCCGCCGGGCGCGGCGCGGTGGAGGCGTTCAATCAAACTCATGCCGATCAAACGGTGGCCACCTCCGCCGCCGACCAACTGGTCGCGGCCTTGTCCGGCAACGGCAACGCCGCCGCCGCGCTGGCCGCCAATGGCATGGGTGGAGCCGATGGCTTGTCCGGCAGCGCCGCCCAAGCTTTGGTTCAAGCGCTGGCCCAGGGGGCCGACGCCGGCAAGGCTCTCGCCGCCGCAACCGCCGCCGCTCAGGCTGAAGCCAACCATAACGCCACCACCGCCAACGGCGTGCCGCCACCCTCCGCGCTGGCTGCGGCCCTGGCCAGCGGCACCAACGCGGCGCAAACCGTGGCCGCCGCCGCTGCCGCCGCCGGAGCTTCTGGCAGTGACGCCAGCCAAGCGTTCGTCGCCGCGCTGACCGCCGCGCTGTCGGCCGGTGCCTCGGCCCAGGCCGCGACGCAGGCCGCAGCCGGTGCCGCAGCCGCCGCCAATGATCATGCCAACAGCTCGACCGCGCCGACCACCGCCGCCACCCA
>CAUYTZ010000108.1:0-9192 GCA_963575695.1 uncultured Gammaproteobacteria bacterium
AGAAAAACGTGATCTCTTTCTGGGCCTATCTCGGTGATCGCCTCGGCATCAACCCTGGCACCGTGGCCTCCCTGTCGAACCTAATTCGGAAACGGACAGTCCCGCAACGGGCTTGAACGCCACCGGTTATTGAGCGTTCACGAAAATATCTGGGGCTACAAACAGTTTGACCTCGGCAAGGGTCTTGGCCAAAGCGGCATGCCTCAAGGCACCATGAACATGGTGTTCAAGGATGGCAATCCTTTAGGGCAGGCGGCTGACTTGATAGCGGCATTACCATCGATCGCGGGATCTGGGGTATTCGGAATCCTGTTGCAGTCATTGATGGCACTTGACTCGATCGCAATGTTATTCGCATCTCTTAGTCGGGCGGCCAAGAGCACCGCCTGGGCCTTGGGCGCCGATCCGCTGACCATCGATCTGGACGGCGACGGCATCGAGACGGTTTCTTCGGAGGATTCCAGCGTTTACTTCGATCTCGACGGTGATTTGTTCGCGGAGCGGACCAGTTGGATCAAGGGTGACGACGGCTTCCTGGTCCAGGATCGCAATAACAACGGCCGGATCGATGATATTTCGGAGATGTTCGGGGCGCGCTTCGGCGGCGGCTTCGACGATCTGGCGCATTACGACACCAACGGCGACGGCCGGATCACGGCTGCGGACGCGGTGTGGTCGCAACTGCGGATCTGGCGCGACACCAACCAAAACGGCGTGACCGACAGCGGCGAACTAGCGAGCCTGGACGATCTGGGGATTGTTTCGCTGTCTCTTGCGGGCGAGGCGCTGGATACCCACTTGCCGCAAGGGGTGACTCTGACTGGGCGTTCAACCGTGGGTTTCGCGGACGGCTCGACCACGCGGATGTTCGAAACCGTGCTCGGCGCCAGCGACCTCGACACCCGTTACGCCGGGGACAGCGGCCAGCCGGACTGGCAACAGGGTCTGACGCTCGACGTCAAGGGCTTCGGCTCGATCACCAATCTGGCCGTGGCCATGGCCAACGACATCGGCTTGGGCGAGTTGGCGCGCGCCCGCGCGGCGGCGATGACGTCGCCCAAGCTGAAGACGCTGGCGGCGCAGGCCGGCGACGTGCTGGGGGCATGGGGCGAGGCGCTGGAGCGGACGCGGGAGTTGACCCCGGTGCTGACCGGCGCCGGCGCCAACGGCAAGACTGTGCTGCTCGACCGTGGCGTCTATGTCGAGGACGCCCTGGGCGGCTATTGGACGCTGGCCTCGGGCGCGCCGGTGCGAACCGCCGACGGCGTGGAAATCGCCCGCCCCAGCCTGGAGCAGCTGCTGGCGGTTGGTGCGGGCTGGCGGCTGGAGCAGACCTGGTCGCCGGCGACCCGCGGCGCCGAGGTTCAGCACCGGCAGGATGCGCCCTATCTGGTTGAAATCGTTGATGGGCGCGCGCGGGTGCTGGATTACGGCATCCGCAACGATGACGGCTCGTGGCGACTGGCCTCGGGCGCGCCGGTGCTGGGCACGGACGGGCAGCCGGTGGCGGCCCCGACCCGCGACGACCTGCTGGCTCAGGCCCACGCCGCTGGGCGGGAATGGCGGCTGGAGGCGATCGGCTATAATCCACTGGGCGATTTGCCGGTCGATCGGATCGGGGTGCGCTTCACCGACGGCATCGCGGTCGATTACACGGTTCTGGTCACCGATCGCGACGGCGGTTTTTACGTCTGGGCGCGCAATCTGGATCGCGCGCTCGAACTCCAGGCCAATACTGGGGACTACCGCGAGTTTAACTTGCGCGATTACCAGATCGACCTTGATCATCTGGACGAGGCCGGATCGAGCGATGATTCCGCCTATCGGGTCGAGATCTTGACTCCGGCCCAGTTTCATTTCGCGACCAGTCTGGGCGGGATCGATTTTCATGCCCAAATGCTGACCGCGACCGCCGACGACTTGACCGGCCATCTCGGTTATTCGGTCGTGGCCGGTGGGGAGGCGAACCCGCCGCCGGAAAGCTATGCCTCGGCGATCAAGCCGATGATCGATCTGATCGGTTCGGCGATGGCCGAATACATCGTGGTCAGCCGGCGCACGGCGGTGCGGATGGCGCTGCAGGGCGGTCTGGCGGAGTTCGCGCAGGGCATCGGCTATGATGTCGCCAGCAATACCTACCGCGCGACCACCGATCGCGAACTGGCGCCGCTGTTCGAGGCGATCTTCGCGGGCGCGCCCAAGAGCAACGCCAATGATGCCGCGTTCGATTATTTGAGCGACTGGAACGAGGTGCTGTGGCAGATCTATCCCGACTATCAGATGAAGGGCGACGGCAACCTGTGGGGCGCGACGGTCGCGCTCGATCAGGCGTTCATCTTCCAGATGATGCTGCCGGCGTTCGAGAGCGCCGGGGTTGACATCGACATCTTCGCCGCCGCGCACGCGCTGTCGATCGACGAAACCCGCATCCGCACCCACAGCGCCGACGCGGGCGAGGTGACGGGCACGTCCGGCACGGACTATTTCTACATGACTGGCGGCAATCAGAGTTATGACGGCGGGTATGGCTCCGACTATTACTTCGTCGGCGGCAATGCCGGGCAGGATCTGATCCGGGATATCGATACCGGCGATGTCGATGAACTGCGCTTCTCCGATGTCAAGGCCGCCGACGTCACGGCGAGCCGCGACGGCCAGGATTTGCTGTTGCAGGTCAAGGGCCGTACCGACAGCGTGCGGATCGAGAACCAGTTCTTGGGCGAACTCAACGATTATTTGATGAACGGCAAGCAGTTGCAGTCGGGCGTCGATACCATCGTGTTCGCCGACGGCACCCTCTGGGACCGCAAGCGGATGATGCTGGAGGTGGTCGATCGCGAGCGGGCGGCGGGGAACTATAATGATCCCTATACCGGTTCCGGCTCGGCGGATGTGCTGTGGGGCGGCAAGGGCAACGATTACCTCTCGGGCGGGGCCGGCGGCGACATCTATGTCTTCGAACGCGGCGACGGCCAGGATGTCGTCGATGATCTGGGCAATTTCTCTTTCGGGCCGGTCAAGGCCGGTCTCGACTTCATGCGCTTCAACGGCGACATTTCCGCCGATGATTTAAAGCTGGTCCGCGACGGCGACAGCGAGAACCTCAAGATCATCGTGCTGGACAAAGACGGCCACGAGACCGGTGACACGATCGAGGTGGTCGGCCAGTTCGGCGGGGTCCGGGTCAATCTTGGAGTGTTCAGCGATGCGCTGGGCGGCAATGCCGGTCTCGACTATGTCGCGCCGAACCAGATCGAGCGCTTGATCTTCGAGGATGGAACCAGCCTGGATTTTCAACAGATCGTCGGGCGCGTACTGACCAACGCCAAAACCGGCGGTGACGATGCGATCTATGGCCTGCTCAATGACAATACGCTGGACGGCGGCGCGGGCGATGACTATCTGAGCGGACGCGAAGGCGTCGATACCTATGTTTATGGCCGCGGTTACGGACGGGACTTGATTGAGGACGCGGATTATTCGTCCTCGATGTTCGGACCCAAGAACGATGTCCTGCGTTTTACCGACGATTTACGTTGGACCGACTTCGATTTCCTGCGTGATGGCGCCTCCGACACCCTGACCCTGCAGGTCAAGGGCACCACCGACCAGGTGATTTTGAAGGACTACCTTAAGAAATTGTTCTTCATCGGTTATGTAAATCTGGTTGAGACCATAACCTTCGCCGATGGCACCAACTGGTCCGATCTCAAGCTGCTCCAGCATTATGTCGATGTCGCCAAGACCACGGGCGACGATCACATCTATGGTTTTGAGGAAATACATGACGAGATCGACGGCGGTGCCGGCAACGATCTTCTTGAGGGATTGAGCGGCAGCGATCATTACGTGTTCGGACGTGGTTATGGCACCGACACTATTGTCGATACCGAAGGCGAAGAGACCGTACGAATGGAGGGGATCGCGTCGGGCGACGTGACCTTCTCGCGCACTTCGCTTGACCTGATCATCACGGTCAAGGATACCGGTGAACAACTCATCCTAAAAAACCAGTATGTCCGCGACGACGGCCAGCATTTTGCGGTCGAATACTTTGAGTTCAGCGATCGCACGGTCAGTTTCACCGATGTCAATCCGGAAGACATTGATCTCGTCGGCGCCAGTGGCGACGATATCCTCCGCGGTTCCGATTTCGGCGAATTGATCGACGGACGCGGCGGCAATGACGAGTTGATCGGCGGCGACGGCGGCGACCGCTACAAGTTTGACGTCGGCTATGGCGATGACGTGATCGTCGATCGCCGCACCCGCGCCAATTGGGGCGATCGGCGGGGAGCGCACGTCGCGGTCGATGACACGGTTGAATTCGGTGCCGGCATCACCCGCGACAACATCACCTTTGAGCGCGGCGGCAACGATCTGGTGATCACGATCCGCAGTCCGGAGGGAATGGCGTTTCCAGACAGCCTGCGTATCCGCAACCAGTTCCTGAACGTCGAAAGCGCGGTCGAGCGCTTCAAATTCTATGACGGCAGCGTTTACACGGTGCGCGACATCGAGCAACTGCTGCAGATCGAGGGCGGCAACAGCGCCGATAACGTCATCACCGGCTCGCTCACTCTGCCCAATACCCTGGACGGGCGCCAGGGCGACGACCGGCTGATCGGCGGCAATCAGGCCGATACCTATGCCTTCAGCACCGGCTATGATTTCGACCGGATCGAGGAGAAGACCGACCATGCCGGCGTAACCGACCGGGTGGTGTTCGGGGAATCAGTGGCACGCGAAGACCTGCGCTTCCTGCGCAACGGCAATGATCTGATCGTCGATCTGGGCAATGGCGCCGACATCCTGACCATCGCCGGCGGCCTCGCCACCATCCGGATCGAGGAGTTTCAGTTCGCCGACGGCTCCACCCTTAAACTGGACGCGGCGACCAGCTTTACCTCCGGCGACGGCGGCACCGTCACGCTGGCTTCGGTGCTCGATCGTCTGCTGACCGGAACCGATGGTGACGATGATCTGCAGGGTTTCGACACCCGCAACGACACGCTCGTGGGCGGAGCAGGCTCGGACGCGCTCGCGGGCGGTGGCGGCAACGACAGCTATCGCTTCGGCTTCGGCGACGGCAGCGACAGCGTTTATGACAGCAACGGGATCGACCGGATCGTGTTCGGCGAGGGCGTCACCCAGGACCGGGTGACCTTCCAGAATGCCGATGGCGACCTGCTGATCACGCTTGCGACCGGCGCCGACAAGTTGGCGATCCTGGGCGGCTACAAAACGACGCCAGTCGAAAGCTTCGTCTTTGCCGACGGCGCCTCGCTGTCGATCGAGCAGGTGCGGGCCGATCTGCGCGCCGCCGCCTCGAATGCCGGGCAGGACATCATCGACCTGCGCGAGTTCGGCAGCAATGTCGAACTGTCCGCCGGACGGGGCAACGACCGGGTGATCCTGGCGACCGACAGCCGCCTGATCGTCCGGGCCGGCGACGGTCTCGACCGGGTTGAAATGCCGTCCGGCGTGACCACGGCCGCGGTACGCTTCGTGGATTTCAACGCCGCCGACGCCAAGGTTCGGCTGTCTGCGCTCGACAGCAATGATCTGATCATCGATTTCGCCACGACCGGTGATCAGGTGACTGTTGTCGGTGCGCTGGCCGGTGGCGCCGCGCCCAGCATCGAGTTTGCGGATGGCGCGGTCTGGAACAAGGCGGCGCTGGTCCAGTGGGCGGTCGATGATCAGGCGAGCGAGCGCGCCGACGTCATTCTGGGCAGTTCCGGGGCCGACCAGATCCGCGGCGGGACCGGTGACGACCAGTTGCGCGGCGGCGCCGGGGACGACGCCTACCTTTACGTCATCGGCGACGGCCGCGACGTCATCGACGATTCAAGCGGCACGGATACCCTGAAAATCAGCGGCTATCGGCCGGATGAACTGCGCGTCGCCCGCACCGCTCCTGATCGTCAGGAACTTGTGCTGAATTTCGGGACTGACGGCGATCAGGTGGTGCTGCGCTATGACAGCAGCGGCAAGGGAGTTGATACGGTCGAATTCGGCGACGGTACCAGACTCAACAAGGATGCCCTGTTCGCGCTGGCCGATGCCGCCGGCCATACCGGGGATGACCGGATTGTCGGGACCAGCGGCGCCGAAACCATCACCGGCGGTCGCGGCGACGATACGCTGATCGGCCAGGGCGGCACCGACACCTATGTCTTCAATCGTGGCGACGGCATCGACCGGATCGAGGCCGGCAGCTACGCCGAGGGTACGGCCACGCTGAACTTCGGCTCCGGCGTTGCGCTTGAGGATATCGTCGCCAAACGCGATGTGGACGGCAATCTCGTGCTCTCCATTCGTGGGACCAGCGATCGCGTCACGATCGTCGATCTCGCCGGTGATCCGGATGGGACGCTGGGCACGGTACGCTTCGTCGATGGCCGGACCAGATCCTTTGCCGCCTATGCGCTTGAGGTTCCGTCCACCGATGGCGACGATCACATCGTGATCCCGGCGGCCAAGGCCGCCAATGGCTCCTGGGCCGGCGTCGAGGTTTTCGGCGGTCTCGGCAATGACCACCTTGAGAGCGGACGCGGCGCGGATGTGCTGACCGGCGGCAAGGGCGACGATCTGCTGGAAGGCAGTGACGGCGGCGACGCCTATTATTTCGAGCGTGGCGACGGCCAGGATGTGATTGACGACCGCGGTGCCTCGGCCGATGGCGCGGATCGGGTCCGCTTCGGACCCGGCATCGCGCCGGCCGAGGTTCGCGTGCTGCGGGCTGGCGGGTCGGACGTCGCGCTTGCGCTTGGAACGACTGGGGACCGGGTGGTGCTGCGCGACTTTTTGGCGCGCAACCCAAACGGGCAGGATCTGTCGATCGAGCAGGTCGCGTTCGCCGACGGCACGGTGTGGACGCTGGACGATCTCTATTCCCGCCTGAGCCAGGGCGACGCCGGCGACAATGCCATTGATTTTAATGGGATCGGCCATGCGACGGTGACGATCAGCGGCGGCCAGGGCGATGACCTGCTGGTCGGCGGCGACGGCGACACGGTCTATCGCTTCGCGCCGGGCGATGGCCGCGACACCATCCGCGAAGTTGACGGTGCCACGTCGTTCGACGTGCTCGACCTGGCGGCGGGTCTTGACCCGGCCAAACTGGTCATCACCCAGTCCGGCGATGATCTTGTGCTGCGCTTCCAGGGCGGCGATGACCGGATCACGATTGCGCGCGGGGCCATCGCGTCGCTGGCGCCGATCGATCGGGTGCGGTTCGCCGACGGAACCCAGCTTGACGCCACCACACTACGGACGCGGATTGTCGATCAGGCAACCGCGGAAGCGAGGCTGCACCCCGCGGGGGGAGATCCTTTCGCGGCCTCGGTCTTTGCCGGGGGAACGGCGGGAGGAGGCTCAATCGCCGGTGGATCGACGATCGCGATTGCGGAACTTGCCCCGTTGCCGCTCCCGATAACCGGTCTGGCCATAGCCGGCACAGCCAGCAATCTCGGCAACGGCGACTATGTGCTGACGCCGAATTCGACCAACAAGGTCGGCGCGGTCTGGGGTGAGGTCAACCTTGCCTATGACGTGACCTGGAATACCCGCTTCTATTTTGGGGCGAGTGACGGCGGCGCCGAGGGCGTTTCTTTTGCTCTGCAAAACACCGGCACGACGGCGCTCACCGGCAGCGGTGCCGGGGGGCTGGGAGCCTTGGTCGCGAATTCGTTCGGTATTGCGTTTGATACCTGCGTCAATGGCAGCCAACCGGGTGACTTCTCGAAGATCACGCTGAACGGGGCGATCGACGACACCAGCTTCGATCCCTATCATGCGCACGCAAACATCGAAAACGGTGCCTGGCACGATGTGGCCATCCGGTGGATCGTCGGATCGTCCACTTTGTCTTACAGCCTTGACGGCGTTGCGATCGGCAGCCGCGCCTATGATGTGGTGGGAACGCTGTTCGGCGGAGACACGACGGTCTGGTATGGTTTTGGCGGCACCACCGGTAGCGCGACCAACGATCAGAGGGTCAAGCTGCTTTCGGTCGAGACGGTCACACCCAACCACCCGGTTCCGACCGGCCAAGTCTATCAGGTCGGGTCCGGCCTGCAGGCGCGCACCCTGATGGGGACCGGCACCCAGAATCATTACAAGGTGTTCGTGCCGCTGGAGCGCTGGGGCGAAGGGGTTGACACCATCGTCAACTTCACCGCCGGGGCGAGCGGCGATGTGCTCAACATCGCGCCGGCCAACGGGTTGGCCGGGGATGTGATCGCGCACCAGGAAGGTGCCGATACGGTCATCTATTTTGCCGAAGCCGGCACCAGGACACTGGCCGACAGCCGTCAACTCCTGCGGCTCACGAATGTTCAGGCCTCGGCCCTGGTCGATCAGAATTTTGGCGGTGGGCCGCATATCGTCGCGCTCAACACCACGCTGAATGGAACCTCGGGCGCCGACGTGCTCCAGGGCGGCTGGGGCGACGACACGCTTTCAGGCTCGTTCGGGGCGGATCGTCTGATCGGCGGTCCCGGCAACGACACGCTCAATGGCGGCAGCGACAACGACGTCTACGTCTTTAACCTTGGAAGCGGGCAGGACATCATCCGCGACGAGCATTCGCAATGGCCGACGCTTTACAGCGGCGGCACGGACGCGATCGAATTCGGGGCGGGCATCAGTGCCGACCGGCTGCGGTTCTCGATTTCGGGCAGCGACTTGATCATTGCGATCGCCGGGACCACAGACCGGATCACGGTTCAGGGCGGGTTCCGTGACGACAAATACCGGATCGAGACACTGCGCTTCGCCGACGGCACGACGTTGAGCTATAATAACATCATGGCCCTGATGACAGGAGGGGCGGGTGGTGACGACACGCTGCTCGACGACAACAATGCCGGCCTGCTGACCGGCGGGGCCGGCAACGACATCCTGTCGGGCTACTTTGGCGCCGACAGACTGATCGGTGGTGCCGGCGACGATTATGTCAACGGCGGCGGCGACAACGATGTCTATGTTTTCAATTCGGGCGACGGGCAGGACGTCATCCGCGACGAGCATTCACAATTTCCAACGCTATACAGCGGCGGCACTGACGCAATCGCGTTCGGGGCCGGCATCACCTCTGACAGGCTGCGGTTCTCGGCTTCGGGCAATGACTTGATCATTGCCATCGCCGGAACCGGTGACCGCATCACCGTTCAGGGCGGGTTCCGC
>CAUYTZ010000109.1:0-2666 GCA_963575695.1 uncultured Gammaproteobacteria bacterium
AAGTGATGACGCTTGAGGACTGGAATGCCCGTAACGTAGAGAAGGCGCAACGCAACCTTGAGCGTCGGCAGCTTGAGGCGGGCTTCAACGCCGAAATCATCCGCCGGCATCAAGCGGGCGAGACGAAAGAAGAGATCGTCGTCAGCCTTGGGATATCGCGCGAACTGTTCAACCGCGCCGTCCGGTCCGCACGCTAAAATGCGTGTCCCGACGGATTCCGATTGATCAAGTATCAGTGGACGAATTTTTCAGCCTAACCCCGCGCCGCGCTTGAAACCGTGGATGTTCAGCATTCACGCCTTTCGCTTGCTCGCCCCCTTCGGCCGTGCCCGCATATCAACGCCGTTTTTGCCGTCAGCAAGGCCGCGTGCGTAAGCCAACCGGACAGCGGTAGAAGATTGCGCCACGCCCTCATCATACCCCTTTTGAAACGCTGTGCGGCTAATTGAGTCCAGATCAGGAGCGGCACCGGCGGCATCACCCTTAGTTTGGCCTGCGGCCATGCCGGCAGTATGGCCAGCAGCATGGCCGGCAGCATAGGCCTGATTAAATTGATCACGGGAAAATCGCCCTGCACCCGCCTTCTTCTTTCCAATCACTTCACCCAGCGTTTTTCCACCTGACCGGGCCATCTGTGCCGCTTTCCGAAGTGCGGCAAGGGCTTCATGATCATTCGGACTTTCGGCCAGAGCCAAAATCTTGCCGAGCTTTTCGAGGTCAAGCATGCCGTACCTTCAATTCCATCGCCGCAATCAGCGGATCATCTTCGCTTGGAAAACATTCGTTAACATTATGAAACCAAATTATGAAACCAAAATCTGGATGCCCGGCTCTGTGTCCATTTTCCGCAGCGGGTGGTGGCTCAGTCTCGACGCACGGTCGGTTTGTGTTATCTTCAAAGTTGAGGGACGAACGTTGAGAGGTAAGCCGGGAGGGTGCGTTTGCGGTTCAGAGATGGGTCTTGCGGTCAAGTCGTCTGGGCGTATCGTTTGGTTCGCTTCAGTCCATCCTGGTTGAAGCGCAGGGTGGCTTTGGTTTTTGCTGTGACTCTGGCGGGGCTGCTGGTTCTGGCCGCAGCACCTTCGTGGGCCGCCGATCCCCACAAGCCCGCTTCCGCCACCACTTCCGGAGGGGCCGCAGACAGCCATGGCGCGAGGTCTGGCGAGCAGCATAAGGCCCACGGCGGCCAGCCGGCCGGCGCGCATGGCGGCCACGGGGGGGAAGCGGAAGAGGCCGCTCCGGAAACCTTTATCGTGCTGGATCTGCTTTCTGAAGCGGCTGAAGCCAGCGTGGCCGGGATCGGGGTTAAGATTGCCGAGCTGAGTCCTAAGATTAAGCACATTAACGAGCTTTATCGGCAAGGCGAAGACACCAAGGCCAATGCCAAGCTTCTAGGAATTATGACCGAGGTGATCTTGATCGGCGCGCTGATTGAGGTAACCGGTGTGGGTGAGCTGTTCTTGACCGCCATTTCTTTCGCCGGGGGCTGGGCGTATCAGCTTGTCCAATCAACGGCTGGAATTCTCGCCATTACCAAAACTGCCGTGTTTGCCGGCGAGACGGTAGAGGAAGCGGCGGAGGAAAAATTCGTTCACGCGGCCGCCGCTGCCAAGGCCGCCGCCGCCGCCGCCAAGGCGAAAAAGCGCAAGTGAAGAAGCGCAAGTAGTGAGAGGGAGACCCCCAGCCCCCCATTTTTTCTGTTAATTCTCAAAAGAAGATGGGGTCTGGGGAATGAATTCCCCAGGCAGGTTTGGCCCCAGGCAGGTTTGGGCGTCAACCCAATCGAGACTCCTGGGTGTTTAATGCTGGCGTTTGGGGAGATCAGCCGGCGGCGGCTTGGAGCCGGCACCCTCATGCGTCTGCACTGGGGTGGCGTGCTGGTTTTGTCCGAGCAGGTCGGGAATGAACACCGCGCCCAGCACCGCACCCAGCACGGTTATCGGTGGGGTTAGCGCCGCGCGGGCTTCCAGCGCCTCCATAACTTCCGCACCTTCAGCCATCATTGTAACGGCTTGAATGATGCCGATTGAGCCGCTCGCCAGCACAACTCCGACCAAGCCGCCGACCAGCCAGGCCAACGCGGAGGCCGAAGACGGCTTGGTGTTTTCCACCGCCCTGGCCGGTCGCGCGTGGGCATCGGCCTGGACGCTGACCGGGGACCATAGGATTGCGACAGCCAGCGTAGCGATCCAGACTTTACGCATTTTCTTCTCCTTGTGCCGTCTCAAGGTGTAAGACCAGCGAGCCTTGAAAATGACATACGGAGCCTTCGGCGACCAGGGCTTTGCCCTGGACCCACTTCTTGGGGACGGAACTATGAGCCTTTCTAAATCATTAGGCTCGCTGGTATAATTAAACATCACGATAAGCCGCCAGGGGGACGGTCATGCGTCGGTTTTTGATTGTTTTCCTTGTGGTCGCTTTGATCGTCACCGTTGCGGGCCACTATGCCGCCTTGATGAGCCGCTCCGCGCCGGCGTTCACCGGCAACTTGCGCATTGCCTTCGCCTCTTCGCTGACCGGCCCAGGCCAGGCCGGGGCGCTGGAAATGTTGCGCGCGGCCCAGGCACTGGCCGACGCGCTCGAGGTTCAGGCAGAAACCGAACAGTTGCTGATCGACACCGCCGGCAGCAATCCTTACGACTCGGGGGACATGACCGACCTGC
>CAUYTZ010000110.1:0-1344 GCA_963575695.1 uncultured Gammaproteobacteria bacterium
GTGCGGTTCCGGGTTCACACCCGGCGGACCGAGTTGAGCGGCTATCCATCCAACGTCTTTGCGGCACCGTGGGAAAAAGACCCGGCCCGGCTTTATGGCGGGGTGCGGTTGATGCTGGTGCCGTCGCAGGTGGCCGAGGCCTATGGCCGGGTGGCGATTGAGGCTTTGGGGCATGGCGTGCCGGTGTTGGCCAGCGGCGTCGGCGGCCTGCCGGAAAACGCAGCCGAGTCGTCGTGGCTGGTCGAGGACTACCGTTCCCCGGCGGCATGGTGCGCGGCGTTCGGCGCGGCTTGGGGGCGGTCTCCGGCGGCGCGTGAGGCGGCCTATGGCTTTGCGCAAGAGCGCCGCCGAGTGGTCGAGGCGCAGCACGACGACTTGGTTGCCAGGTTGTCGTTTCTGCTTGGTCGGGGGGCCGGGTGCGGCGATGTCTAAAACCTATCGTCTGTTTCAAATCAAACTGGCGGCCAAACGAACGGTGATGGCGCTGTTGCGCCTGCTGCTGCGGCTGCGTGTGGCTGTGTTTCCGGCAGTGCCGATCGCGGCCCCCTGCGGCAGCGTGGTCTTGCTTGACCGTTGCCTGGGCATCGGCGACGTGCTGATGATTTCCCCGGCCTTCCGAGTGCTGGCCGCGTGCGGGCCGGTGGCGGTGGTGACGGGGTTGTCGCAACTGCTGGCGACGGAGTTGGATTGGCGGCGGGCGGCCGACTGGCCGGCGATGGTGGCCGAGGTGCGGCGGTTGGTTGGGGAGGGCAGGGTGGTGCTGGTACCACGGCTGGGGTTGCGCGGGCTGGTGGTTCTGTTGACTTGGCCTGGGCGGCTGCCGCCGGCTGTGGTTCTGCTCAATGAAACGATGTGGCAAGATACCGTGACCGGTGCCACCGGCCCGGTGGCCGGGTCTCATTACACCGATACCGCGATGGTGTGCGTTGCGGCCTTGGTTCAGCGGGATTTTCCCGGCAAGGGGATGGGACCGATCCCGCCTCGGCTGCCACCGCTGATCGCCGAAGCTCCTCTGGCGCTGCCGGTGATCACCGGGCCGTGGGTCGCGCTGGCACCATGGGCGACCTCACGCATTCGGCGCTGGCCGTTGAGGCACTGGAGCGCGCTGATTGACCGGCTGGGGGGTGAAGTGGCCGGGGTTGGGTTCGTGCTGCTGGGATCGGCGGATGAGCGGGTTCATGGCGAGGCGATTATCGCCGGCCTGAGCCGACCGGCGACGGTGGTCAACCTGATGGGGCTGGTATCGTTGGCCGAATGCGCGGCGACGGTTCAAGCGGCGGCGTTGCTGATCGCGTGTGACAATGGCTTAATGCATCTGGGCTTGGGTGTGGGCACACCGCTGGT
>CAUYTZ010000111.1:0-22731 GCA_963575695.1 uncultured Gammaproteobacteria bacterium
GCGGAAAGCGGCTTTCCAGGGCAACCATCGCCCAGTCGCCGATCGGAACCAGCGCCAGAACCACCAGCGTCACCATCGCCAACGGCTCCGTGCAACGGCGCAGCCGTCGCCAGTTGCACAGCCGGGCTATCGTCGCGATCACGAACAGCGCTACCAGCAGATTGGATGGTGCCAGCACCATCCACAGCAGCTTGGACAAAATGAACGACATCAGGCCGACAACCCTTTAGCTCGGGTGGTGTCTTCAGGAGGCTGGGGACGAAGGCCCCAGGGTGGCGGTGGCCGAAAGCGCCACCGCTCCGTCCGGCCCCAACGCTTTCAGCGCTACGCTATCGCCCTCTGGCACCCCGACCAGACGAAACGGAGCCAGATCAAACAGCGGTGCCTGGCCGCGGAACTGATAGGCGGTCACGGGCTGTTGGCTCTGGCGGCGAACCAGATCCAGCAGCAGCACCGCAGTCAGTGGCCCATGGACCACCAGCCCGGGATATCCTTCCTGGTCGATGGCGTAGGGCCGGTCGTAATGAATCCGGTGGGCGTTGAAAGTCAGCGCCGAAAAGCGGAAGAGCAGCACCGGGTCTGGGGTGATGGTTCGGCCCCACGCCCCCACAGGCAAGGGCGGCGCTTCAACCGCAACCGGCGCGGCAATCCGTCCACCGGGTTCGCGGTAGACGATATCCTGTTCCTCTTCCACGCAGAGTCGCCCATCCTGCTCAATGCGATAGCCGACGGTAACGAACACCAGTTTGCCGCCGCTGCCGCGTTTTTCGGTGATCGAACGCACAATTCCGGTACGACTGGCCGGGCGACCGATGAGCAATGGCTGAAGGAAACTAAGTCGGCTGCCGGCGAACATTCGCCGTGGCAAAGTAACCGGCGGGAGGAAGCCGCCGCGCTGGGGATGGCCATCGATGCCGATTCGCGATGCCGGCACCCGAGGTAGGAAGTACAGCCAGTGCCATAGCGGCGGCAGCGGATCACCGGTTCCAAGTTCGCAGTCGGTGATGTCGAGTGTCGCCCGCATGGCCTGAACCGGAGCCAGCGCGATGTCTTCCTCCAGCGTCTCCTGGCGGCCGATCCAATCGGCATAACTGTTGGGGGCCTCAGACATCTCAGTTTTTCTCCCGCTCACGGATGACCCGGCCCGGCGACGATTCGGGTATCGTGCAAGTGGCCGATCTGGCCATCACCCAAGCCTAGCACCTCGGCCAGAATTTGATCGGTGTGCTCACCCAGCGACGGCGCACGAACGGGCTTCTGGCGTGGCGCACGCTCGAAATTCAGCGGGGAGCCGGGAACCAGGAAACGGCCGATGCCGGGTTGATCCAGTTCCTGGAACAGCGGGTTGGCGGTGGAGCAGCGCGTATCTTCGCGGAGCATCTGGCGAAAGGTTTGATACGGCCCCCAGCAAACCCCAGTGCCGGCAAACACAGCCTTGATTTCCTCCAGCGTTCGCTCCGCCACCCACGGTTGCAACACTGCCGAGATCACATCTCGCGCCTTAAATCGGTCGCCCTCAAGACGAAGATTAACCCCCAGCAGCGGCTCGATCAGGGCGAAGCGCTCGGCCAGACCGGTTACTTTGCCCAGTTCAGTCCACATCCGCTCGGTGATGGCGACGACGTAGATCAAGCGGTGGTCCTTGGTTTCGAAGTCGCGACCATAGGCACCGTAGAGGTAATTGCCGATCGCCGGCCGGTCTTCGTGCATGACCTCGGCTTCCGCGATGTAACCGAGATTGCCGACCATGGCCATGGCCACATCCGACAGCACCAGCTTAACCAACTGGCCTTCGCCGGTCATTTGGCGGTGGCGTTCGGCGGTGATCACGCCCAGCGCGGCCATGATCCCGGTGATCGCATCCCACGCCGGCAGGGCATGGTTGACAGGGTGAGTGGCTGTCGTGTTAGCCGGTCCGGTCGCGAACGGAATCCCGACCGCGCAATTAATGGTGTAGTCCACTGCCGACGTTCCATCCGGATTGCCGAGCAGATTAAGCATAATCAAGTCTTCGCGGCGCTTCTTTAGGGTTTCGTAGCCCAGCCAGCCCGAAACCGGAAAATTGGTTAAGAAAATACCATTGCCCGGTCCTGGCGCGGTAATCAGCGCCGAAATGATTTCCTGCCCTTCCGGCTTACGGGTATCGACCGCAATCGAGCGTTTGCCCTTGTTCAGCCCAACCCAAAACAAGCTCTTGCCGTTCTGATCCAGCGGCCAGCGCTTGGCGTCCAGGCCACCGTTGATCGGATCAAAGCGGATCACGTCGGCACCCAATTGTGCCAAGGTCATGCCGGCCAGCGGTGCCGCGACGTAGGCGGAACTTTCAACGACACGGACAGAGTTCAGGATCTTGTTCATGGCAGCGTCTTCCGGCGGATCTACCCTGGTCTTTCGCGTCACCAGGAGCAGCGCAGCTTGGTCTCCAGGCACTCTGGTGGAGGTTTGGGGGCGAAAAAGCCCCCCTCCCACGAAAAGAAAGGCCCGACGAGATTACCCCTCTGGAGCTTCCACCTCGCCGCCCGCTGCCGCCGACTCCGGCAACCCGCGTCGCAACTTATTCTCGCCCAGGAACAACAATATTGGTGCCGCGATGAAGATCGATGACGAGGTGCCGATCACGATTCCGAACAGAATCACCACCGCGAAATCCTGCAACGCCTCACCACCGAACAGCGCCAGTGGCAGCGTGGCCAAAAACGCCGCCATCGAGGTTCCGAGTGTCCGGTTCAAAGTTTCATTGATCGACAGGTCGATCAACTCACGCAGCGACATCTTCTTGTAAATGCGCAAGTTCTCGCGTACTCGGTCATAAACCACAACCTTATCATTGATCGAAAAGCCCATTACGGTCAAAATCGCCGCGACGCTGGTGAGATTGAACTGCATGTTGGTGATGACGAAAAAACCAACCGTTTTCGTGACGTCCAGCAGCAGGGTAATCACCGCGCCCAGGCCAAATTGCCATTCGAAGCGAAACCAAATGTAGCCCAGCATTGCCAACATCGCCAAGCCCAGGGCGAGCATACCGTTGTTAAACAATTCACCACTGACCGAAGCCCCGACCGCTTCCACCCGCCGGAGCTGGGTGCCGGGGAATTCCTTGGCCAGGGTGGTTCGCACCACCTCTACCGCTTTTTGCTGCGCCTGTTCGCCGCCCGGCTGCTGCTCATAGCGAATCAACACGTCCTGGGCCGAGCCGTATTCCTGCAATCCGGCCTTGCCTAGGCCAATGTGGCTAAGCTTAGTTCGCATTTCGGCAAAATTGATCGGGGCGGCCGTCCGCGCCTCAATCAAAATCCCACCGCGAAAATCGATACCCAGGTTCATTCCGGGATAAAAATAAAGAATGACCGAGGCGATACTGAGCACAGCCGAAACAATCAGGCCGGCATAGCGGCCCTTCATGAACGGGATGCGGGTGTCGTCGGGAACCAAACGAAGCCGGTACATCGGGTGTTGTCCTCCTTATGCCCGGTAGGGTCAGACCGGTAGCATCGCCGGACGGGTCCGACGCAGCCAAGTGACCATCATCAGGCGCACCAGGACCAAAGCGGTGAACATCGAGGTGACGATGCCGAGTGAAATGGTTACAGCAAAGCCCTTAACCGCTCCCGATCCCAGCACGAACAGAATAAACATTTTGATCAGGGCGGTCAAATTAGCGTCCAAGATGGTGCTAAAGGCCCGGCTATAGCCGGCTTCCATGGCGGCAAACGCCGACTTACCCTTGCGGGTTTCTTCGCGAATTCGCTCGTTGACCAGAATGTTGGCGTCTACCGCCATACCCAGGGTGAGCAAAATGCCGGCGATACCAGGCAAGGTTAGTGTCGCCTGCAACACCGACAGCGCCGCAACGATCAGCACTAGGTTGAACAGCAGCGCCAAGTTGGCGAAGATGCCGAACAAGCCATAAGCCAGGATCATATAAGTAACGACCAGCGCGAACCCGACCATCACCGAATAGATGCCGGCCCGAATGGCATCGGTACCCAGGTCGGGACCAACCGTGCGTTCTTCAACCACGGTCAACGGTGCCGGTAGTGCGCCGGCCCGCAACAGGACCGCCAGATCCGAGGCCGATTGGGCGGAGAAGTGACCGCTGATTTGGCCGCGGCCACCGGTAATCGGTTCGCGAATCACTGGCGCGCTGATCACCTTGTTGTCGAGTACAATCGCGAATGGCCGTCCGACATTAACCTTGGTCACTTCGGCGAAGCGCCGACCGCCGACCGCGTCGAATTCGAAATTGACCACCCATTCGCCGGTCTGGTTGTTTTGGCCGGCACGAGCATTGCTGAGATTGGCACCATCAACCTCAACCTTGCGTCGCACGATGTATTGTGTTGGGGCCCCCCCATAGCGGCGGTCACCTTCGGCGCTGGGCAGACTCTCGCTACCCGGCGGCGGCCGTCCACCCTCGCTCATTCCGTTTGGATCGAGCAGGCGGAAGGTCATCTTCGCAGTTTGGCCAAGCAGACGTTTGACCCGGTCCGGATCGTCGATGCCCGGCAACTGAACCAGAATCCGGTTATCGCCCTGGCGAGCGATGGTCGGTTCGTTCACGCCGGTTTCATCGATTCTGCGCCGAACGATTTCGATCGATTGCTCGATCGCGCGCTGGGACCGGTCGCGCAACGCCACTTCGGTAAAGCTGAGCGCAACCAGATTTTCGCTGGTTTGGGTTACGATCAGATCCGGCTCGCCACCGCCCAGCGGCCCACCGCCGACCATGGTCACCAGTTCCTTGAGTACCCGCATCGCTTCCACGGCGTCGCGGGTTTCGCGCAAACGCACCTGCACCGCTTGATCGACCACGCTGAGGCTGGAATAGCCGACCGAAGCGCCGTTGAGTTTGGTTCGAGTGGAATCGACCAGCGCGCCCAAACGGTCGCGCAGCACCGTGGCCATATCCACTTCGAGCAGCAGTGAAGAGCCGCCGCGCAAATCCAGCCCCAGGCTGATCTGGCGATGTGGCATCCACATCGGTAGCGAGTCCAAAAAGCGCTTGGACGCGAAATTAGGCAGAGTCAGGATGATGCTAAGACCGCACACACCCAGAATCAGGTAAATTTTCCACTTTTGAAAGTAGAGCATGATCGATTCACCCGCCGGAAAATGCTGCCGGAATCTCCTGTCGCCCCAAAAGACAGAGCTTACTTCTTGACCAATGACGGCTTGCCGGAGTCGCTCTCGCTGTCATTGGCTCTGACCGGCTCGGTTTTGCCCATGACCAAGTTGATCGTGGATTTGACCACCTTGACATGAACCCCTTCGGCGATTTCCAACATGGCTTCGTCTTCTGGGCCGACCTTAATCACCTTAGCGATGATGCCGCCACCAGTGACCACGCGGTCGCCTCGACGCAACGCATCCAGCATATCCTTGTGTTCCTTCGCCTTTTTCTGCTGGGGCCGCAGCACCAGGAAATAGATTACGAAGAAAATCAGAACCATCGGCAGAAGCGACATCAGGTCGCCGGCTCCCCCCGCTCCCGGTGCCGCCGTTTGGGCCAAAGCGGTTGAGATCAGCAGTCCGTCAGCCATGGTCAATCACTCCCTTGCATCGACACCCTGCCCAGGGTGGAACGGCCGGACTATAACCGCCGCCGTCGCCAATGCAAATGAAACCGTCGTGGGCCCGCAACCGCCCGGATGTGACGGCAACCGAGCTTCGGGTTGGAGACTGCCCTCCAAATCAAGCGCTTCAGCCCTAATTGCGATCCATCCATGCAAAAAGGTTCATTGGAGATCATGCTTGGCATCAGCCAAAGTTAATGTGTAACCAGAGATTGGGGTGGCCGTGATGAACGCAATCCGAACCGAAACCCACGGTCGTGCCACCATTGTGAGGACGGCGTTGGGTGGTATGCTGGCGCTGGCTTTGGGGTTGGGCATCGGCCGTTTCGCCTTCACGCCGATTCTGCCGGCGATGCAAAGTGCGTTCGGCTTCGGCGACGATCTTGCCGGGGTTCTGGCTGCGGTCAACCATGCCGGTTATTTGGTCGGAGCGATCGCGGCCGGTTTCAGTGGTCGTTGGCTGGTCCGGTTGGATGTGTTTCGCGCCTGCCTGATCACCAGTGTTGCCACCACCGCGCTGATGGCACTGACCGCTGTGGTTCCGGTTTGGATGGCATTACGCTTCATTTCCGGAGTGGCCAGCGCCGGACTGCTCATCCTGGGCAGCGCGATCGTGCTTGATGCGTTGGCCGCTGCCGGCGCCGCAGCTTGGGCCGGGGTGATGTTTGGTGGCGTCGGCATTGGCATCGCCGGGTCGGGGTTGGCGGTGCGGCTGTTGGGCGGTGACTGGGACCGGGACTGGTTGGTGGTGGCGGGACTCGGGCTGGTCATGGCTTTGCCCTGTCCGTTTTGGATCAGCGAGCCGCGCCAGCGACCGCTTCGGGCATCGAATTCAGGCGGCGGTGTCGCGTCGGCAGGGATCAGCCTACCGTTGGTTCTTCTGACGCTGGCCTATGTTTGCGAAGGTGCCGGCTACATCGTCACCGGCACTTTCCTGGTCGCGATCCTGAAGCGGACTGCGGAAACCGCAGCCCTGGGCGAAGTCGCCTGGATCGTGGTCGGTCTGGCCGCAGCGCCATCGGTGTGGCTGTGGGGGCTCTTGGTCAAGCGGCGTGGACTGTGGGCCACCCTGATCGCGGCGCATTTGACTCAGGTGATTGGCATTCTTTTGCCGGTTCTGGTGCCGGGGCCAACGTCGGCGATCGTCGGTGCCTTGCTGTTCGGCGGAACCTTCATGGCCATCTGCGGTCAAGCGCTGACACTGGGCCGGCAGTTGGCTCCGGTCAACCCGACGGCGGCGATCAGCGTGCTGACCATCGCCTTCAGCGTCGGCCAGATCGTCGGCCCGGTCATCGCGGGGATGGCCATGGCCCGCACCGGCGGCTATGACTGGGCACTGAGTTTCGCCGCTGCGGTGGTGCTGGCCGGGGCCGGACTGTTGGGGCTCGGGCAGCGTCAAAGTCAGATTTCGCCAGAACCAGATTTAACCGAACCGTGCCCGGCTGCCGCCGACTAACCTTGATCTCACCTAACTCCCAGAGGAGCCGCCATGCCTTATGTCAACATCAAGATTACCCGCGAAGGGGCGACCACCGAACAAAAGGCGGCGCTGATCAAGGGCGTAACCCAGTTGCTGGTTGATGTCCTGGGCAAGAATCCCAAGACGACGGTGGTGGTGATCGATGAAGTGGACACCGATAATTGGGGGATGGACGGCGAATCGGTCACGGTCGCCCGGGCCCGTGCGGCCCAGCGGCAGCCGTAATCAACTTCCGTTTTTTTTTAAGGAGCGCCGATGACGCCGACGCCAACCCCCTCCGCCGGTCGGGTGGTGATTGATCGCTATGGTCCCGGCCAATTCGTGATCGCCGGCACGCTTTACCAGCAAGCGATGCTGGTGTTTCCCGATCATGCCCAAGCCTGGCAGCCGTCAGCCGAAGATGGCTTGCTGACCTTCGCCGACTTCGCGCCGGTTCTGGCGGCGACGCCGAAGGTGGAATTGCTAATCATCGGCACCGGACCGACCATGGCCGTGCTGCCAGCGGAGGTTCGGCGGGGCTTGCGTGCGGCTGGGGTGGCGGTCGAGTGCGTCGATACCCGCGCCGCCTGCCGAACCTACAATGTTTTGCTGGCTGAGGAGCGTCGGGTGGCGGCGGCGCTGTTGCCGCTATGACCAGGGTTTCAGTCGTGAAATTCTTTCGTCGGACGATGGCTGCGGTCTTGCTGGTTCTGGCTGGAGCAAGCGGTGTTCTCGGGCAGACCGGCGGTCAGGCGGGAGCGGGGGATCAGCCCTGGTACCGCCAGCCGTTCGACGCCAATCTGACCGCATGCAGCGGCAGTTCCTTTAAGTCTGGCTGCGCCGACTGGATCAATGCCTTGGAATCGATTCGGCCTCGGGATGTCGCGTCTGGTCAACCGGAATGGCGGCGGTTGACCGTTGGCCGGGTGTTCGACTTGTGCGACAGCCGTTTGCCGCCGGACTGGTGCGGACAATGGCAGGCCGCAATGCGGGCGGCGAGTGCCCAGACGGCTTATCTCGAAACTGCGGCGCGGGCAGAGGTGCAGGCGGCGGAAATCCGGGGCCGTTGGCAATCGCAAGAGATGGCCTGGAAGCGAATGGTCTATCGTGCGAGCATCAATCAGATTACGAAGGAAGAACTGGTGATGATGAAGCGGATGGGACTTGACGGCAACGTCGATGCCCTTGAGCTTCTGGCCTGGATCTACACTGAAGGGCGACGCGGTATTCCGCAGAATTTTGCTCAGGCTTATGAATTGTACGGGTTCGCGGTGTTGGCTGGGCGTGACAGCTTAAAGAAGAATCTGGAAGCGTTGTGGGGCAAGCTGAACGAAATTGAACGTCGGCGGCTTACCGAACTGTTCCGAACTGTTCAATAAATCACTGGGGTGATACTGATGACCGGCCGGTGTTGTCGGCGGTATGGATAAAGCGCTTCGCGGCGCAGGGTTGAGTTACCCTCCGTTACCGTCGCAGGCGCAAAACAGTCCAGGTCTGCGCTACACTATGCTGGTTCTGGGCTGGGCTGGTTCTGGGGTTCTGGTTTTGGGCTGGATAAGACGGCGCATGGTTGACACCAATTTTCGATCGATAAGGGAAGTGGGCGCTCCGGCCCGTTTGCGGGTGGCGGTGCTGGTTGATCTGGCTCGCGGACCTGGGGCCGGCGGTCATGTACGCTGTTGGGAGAAAATCGCGCTGGCAACCGCCGAAGCTGGCGATGGCATCGATCTAACGGTTCATTTTTCTGGCGAGCGGACGGAGGTGATGGAGCTGGGGCCGTGGGTGCGGTTCAAGACGCACCGTCGGGTATTTGGCACCGAACGCTTGCCGTTTCTGTCCCATGTTCCAGATCACACCGATTTGGCCCCGTTTCATCCCGGATTGGCACGGGATTTGGCTGTGGCCGATGTGATACACACCACCGATGCTTTTTTCGCCTTTGCCCGTACCGCCGGGTGGGTGGCGCGACGGCTGGGTAAGCCGCTGGTCAATTCGATTCATACCGATACCCCGCGCTACGCCGGGCTGTTTACCGGACAAACCGTAACCCGGCTGTTTGGCCAATCATGGTTGGCGCGGGTTCTGCTCGGGCCGGCGGTGCGGATTGATCGCCGGGTTGAACAGGGGATGCTGGCGCGGTTAAGCGCGATGCAACGGCGCTGTGCCTTTGCTCTGGTTTCGCATGATGACGATCATCGCCGGGCGCTGGCGGTGCTGCCGCCGGGACGGGTTGGCTGGTTGCGGCGCGGCATTGATCGGGAGGCCTTTTCGCCCTCCCTGCGGGATCGGAACTGGCTGATGCATGAGTTCGGCATCCCGGCCGGGCGAACGGTGATTCTGTGCGTCGGCAGAGTCAACGTGGGTAAGAACGTGATGACTCTGGCCCAGGCGGTGCGTGGGCTGGTCGATCGGGGCGCGCCGGTCGTGTTGCTGTGCGCGGGGGAGGGTGATCAGTGTAAGGCGGTGCTTAACCTGCTCGGCGACGCGGCGCGTTGTCCGGGGGTGATTGACGCCGAGCGACTGGCCCGGGTCTATGCTTCAGCCGACCTGTTCGCCATGCCGTCGAAGATTGAGGTGTTCGCGAATGTGGTTCTGGAGGCGCTGGCCTCCGGTCTGCCGGCTCTGGTCGCTGAACGTGGCGGCATGGGCCGGTTGATCAGGCCCGGTGAAACCGGTTTGGTGGTGGCCGGGGAAGGGCCGCAGCCGTGGTTCGAAGCGTTGGCACCGCTGGTTGGCGACGGCGGGCGGCGGGCGGCGATGGCGGCGGCGGCGCTTTTGGCGGCCGAACGTGATTTGCCCTCGTGGGTGGACGTGGTTCGTCACGATCTGGCCCCGGTATGGCGCACGGTGGCCGAGCAAGGGGCGCGCGGTCGGAGTTTGAAGGGGGCGGTGACGAATTCTGTTCGAGCCTCGGGATCGCTCGGACCCGTCGCCAAGCGGTGAGCGGGCGTGTTCGGCCGGCGGATTCTGATTCTGGCACCTCATCCCGATGACGAGGTGGTCGGGGCGGGGGCGGCGATCGCTCGGGCCCGCGCTGCCGGAGCCAACGTGGCGGTGCTGTTTCTAACCACCGGTGTGCCGGCGCGTGAGCTGCTGTGGCCGTGGTCTCGTGGCGGCCTTCCGGCCTGGGTAGCCCGACGGCGAGCCGAAGCCGGGACTGCGGCAGACTGTCTAGGCTTCGAGATCGCCGGTTTTCTTGACTTTCCAACTCGGACTTTGCGCCTGAACCTGTGTGCGGCTCGGGCGGCGGCGGTGGCGGCGCTCAAGCGCCACCGGGCCGATCGGCTGTGGCTGCCGGCCTGGGAAGGGGGGCATCAGGACCACGACGCCGCCAATGTTTTGGCCGCGACTCTGATCGATCGTGAACTGCCGGGTTCTGCGGTGTGGGAGTTCTCTGAATACAATTTCCGTGGCGGCCAGGTGCGAACCCAAGAGTTCCCGTTCCCGTCCGCTGATGAAGTCGCGCTGGCGTTGAGCGTCGAGGAGCAGGGTTCGAAGCGGCGGGCGCTGGCGCTTTATGCCTCCGAGCGTGGCAATCTCGGCTACGTGAGTGCCGGGCGGGAAGTATTTCGGCCGCTGGCCAGCTATGACTACGCCCGACCGGCCCATGACGGCCTACTCTTCTATCAGCGGTTTCAGTGGGTTCCGTTCCGTCACCCCCGAGTTGACTTCACCCATCCAAAGCAGGTGTGCCGGGATCTAATTCGGTGGCACCAGCAAGGGCAGGGGCAGGGGCAGAGGCGGGGTTCCGCAAGCCCCTGAGTTCCAGTCCCTGCCAGACCAGCAGCGCCGGCACGCCTAGGGCCAGATCGCGCACCCGTTTGACCAGGGCTAGGGCCAGCGCAACCTCGGCCGGTACGCCGATCAGGCTGCCGGCCAGAATCAGCCCGCCTTCCTGAATCCCCAACGCTCCAGGAATGGCGAAACCGGCGTTGCGGAACGCCTGAGCCACGCTTTCCAGAATGAGCATGTCAAGCACCGACACCGGATGGCCCAGAATCGCCAGCGCCAGACCCATTTCCAGTGCGCCCAAACCCCAGGCCGCCAGCCGCCAGCCGGTTGCGGCCAACAAGGGCCCTGGGCGGCGATAGAGCGCGGCCAGTTCGCGATCGAGGTCGGCGGCACCACCGGCCAGGGATCGCCAACGTTCACTGCCGCCCGATTGTCGTTCCAGGAAATGGGCCAGTTTGAGCAGGAGGCCGGACCGTTGCAGGCGATGGAGCATGGCCAGCGCCAGGGCGAACACCATCACGCCGCCGATCATCGGGAGCAGCGAGGTGACGGAGTCGCGAGCGGCGGCCAGCGCCAGACCGCCGAGAATAAACCAGACCAGGGTAATCAGGCCCAGAGTCAGATCGACGATGATTCCGGCTCCGATCAAGGCACCGGCTCCGGGATGGCGACGAACCAGGGCTTGCCCGCGGACCACCTCGCCGCCGATCTGAGCCACCGGCAACAAGGCGTTGATCGCGTCGGCCAGCCAGCGCAGCCAAACCAGATCAACCAGGGATTGGCCCGGTAGCCCGCCGGCGGAAAGCAGGATGCGCCAGGACAGAGCGGTGGCGGTGATCGGCAGCAGGTGGAACAGGCAGACCAGCGGCACCCAGGGACCGGCCACGGCGAGCAGAGCGGCGATGTCGCCGAGGCCTTGCCAGACGAGCAAGGCGACGGCCAGCGCCAGTCCGGCGAACAGAGTCAGGGCGGCGGCAAGTTTCATAGGGATGACGTTGAGTTTCGTCCAAAATCAAGCGGGTCCAGGGGCTAGGGGGCCCCTGGTCGCTGAAGGCAAGTATCTTAGCCGCGCAAGCGCGAGGCCGCGAATTCCCAATTAACCAGTGTATCCAGGAATGCTTTCAGGAAATCGGCGCGCCGATTGCGGAAATCGACGTAATAGGCATGTTCCCACACATCGCACACCAGCAGGGCGTGTTTGCCCTGGGCCAACGGCGAATCGGCGTTGCCGGTCTTGGCCACTGCCAGTTTGCCGTTGTCTTCGATCAGCCACGCCCAGCCACTGCCGAACTGAGTGAGACCAGCCTGGGTAAAGGCATCCTTGAACGCCTCGACGCTGCCAAAATCGGCCTTGATCCGCGTTTCCAGCACGCCTGGCATGGCACCGCCGCCGTTCGGACGCATCGATTGCCAATACAAGTCATGGTTCCACACCTGACCGGCATTGTTGAACACACCGACCTTGTCGGCTTTGCCTGCGGTTTCCTGGATGATCTGTTCCAGGGTCTTACCTGCCAGCGGGCTGTCCTTGACCAGATTGTTAAGGTTGGTAACATAGGTCTGGTGGTGTTTGCCGTGATGCAGGTCAAGCGTTTCCGCCGACATGACCGGGACGAGTGCGTCTTTGGCGTAGGGCAGGGGAGCGAGTTCGAAAGCCATCGGAAGGAACCTCAGTCAACGGGGGTACACATAAAAACCGCATGCCATAACCACAGCGGCGGTTCGGTGGAAGTTGACCTATAAATAGGGTTACCCAAAGTTTTTTGGAACCCTTCAAAACTATTAGGATGGCTTTTTTTCGCCGCCGCAGCCTCCACCCGTTCCGCAACATGGCCCCTTATCGGAAGATTCCTTATCGGGAGCCCCCTTGTCGGATGTTTCTTGGCCTGAATCGGTCTTGGTCTTGGTGCCCGAGCAACCGCAACCGCAGCAACCGGTGATCCGGCCCAACAGGGCCCGTCCCGGACACCAAGCCAGCAGCGCACTGCCGATTAGAACCACCCCGATCACCCCCAGCCAGCCGCTGGTGCCGGGATAAAACAAGACCGCCGCCAGGGCGGCGATACCGGCAACGCCGTGGAGCAAGCGATGGTGCGATCCAAGATTGTGCTTCATGGGTGGACTCCGGAGCGGGGGAGAGGGGTAGGGAGGAGCGGGGCGAACAGCACAGACGCGAACCTAACCCTTGACAGTATGGGAACACCTTCACTATTACGCAAGTAGGATGATGCAAGGAATGGACGAAGCCGCTGCGGCCGCTACCGACCTGCTTAAGGCGCTGGCCAGCCCTAACCGGCTTAAAATTCTCTGCCACCTGATCGATGGTGAAAAGTCGGTCGGTGGCATAGCGGCTCTGCTTGGCGTGCGGGAAACGGTGGTTTCTCAGCACTTGGCCCTGTTGCGAAAGGATCGTCTGGTGCGATCGCGCCGCGTCGGCCAGACCATTTTCTATGTCATCGATAGCCCGCAAGCGGAACAGGTGATCCGGGTGCTGCATCAGTTGTATTGCGTCCCGGGGCAGGCCGAGCCGCCCTCCGGGCCGTGTTCATAGAAATAAGGAGGCTCTGGGGGCTCCCCCAGGCGGGTTTGGGCGGCAGCCCAATCATAAAATCCCTGGCATAAAATCCCTGGCATAAAATCCCTGGGCGCGAATTCAGCCGATCGCGCGCAGGGCCTCGGCCATGCGCAGATCGACCGAGACCAGTTGCGATATGCCCTGTTCCGACATGGTCACGCCGAACAGGCGATCGACTCTGGCCATGGTCAAGCGGTGGTGGGTGATGACCAGGAACCGGGTCGCACCCGAGCGGCCCATTTCCTGGACCATGGCGATGAAGCGGCCGACATTGGCCTCGTCGAGCGGCGCATCCACTTCGTCCAACACGCAAATCGGCGCCGGATTGGTCATGAACACCGCGAACACCAGCGACAGCGCGGTCAGCGCCTGTTCGCCGCCCGAGAGCAGCGACAGCACTTGCAAGCGCTTGCCGGGCGGGCTGGCAAAGATTTCCAGCCCAGCTTCAAGCGGGTCTTCGGCATCGGTCAGTTCCAGATAGGCCCGGCCACCGCCGAACAGCTTAACGAACAAGTCCTGAAAGTGGCGGTTGACGACATGAAACGACTCCAGCAACCGTTCACGCGCTTCGCGGTTCAGGCTGGTGATGCCGCCGCGCAGTCGGGCGATGGCCGAGGTTAGGTCGGAGCGTTCGGTCTGCAAGGCTTCGATCTGCTGCCCCAGTTCCACGGCTTCCATTTCGGCGCGCAGGTTGACCGGGCCCATGTTTTCGCGTTCACGCGCCAGCCGTTCCAACCGGGTTTCCAGCGCTGAAGGTTCGGGCAATTCTTCATCAGGCATAAAGCCGCCGACGCCCGGCACCTGTTCCGGGGTGCAATCCAGTCGTTCGTGAATCCGCTCTTGCACCATAGTTACCGACTGCATCGCCGAGGCTACCGCCGCTTCCGCCCGGGCTCGGGCCTCGCGCGCGTCGGCCAAGCCATTTTCCGCGACCTTAAGCCTCTTTTCGGTATCGCCCAGGCCGTTTTCCGCCATAACCAGGGCGTCGGCGGCCCGTTTGCGGGCCCGGTCGGCCTCTGAGATTTTGCTCAACAGCCGTTGGCGATCGGCGTCGATTTCGGCGGGACGATCGGCCAGTCGCCCTAGTTCGGCCTGGGCTGCCGCCGTCCGTTGATCCAGTTCTTCGACTCGTCCGCCGGCACCGTCGCGGCGTCCGGCCCACGAGCGCTGTTCGGCTTCGATCGCCACCAGCCGCTGACGCCTGGTCTGGGCTTCGCGGCTCAGACGATCGGCCCGGTTTTGCCGTTCGGACTGAATCGTGCGTCGTTCGGCCAGCGCCACCCGAGCTTCGGCCAGCCGCTCGCGGGCCGGCCCGGCTTCGGGCAGTGCCGCCAGCGTCGTCCGCGCTTCGTTCAAATGCCGCTCGGCTTCGGCGCGGTCGGTTTCCAGTCGCTCGACCGCTTCGGTCAGTCCCGTCAGTCGTGAAGTTGCCGCCGCCGCTTCTCGCGCCAGCTTGGTGTGTTGGTCACGAATCTGCGACAATCGGGTGAAGGCCTCGCGCACCGCGTCCCGGCAGCGCCGGTCACGGACAGCGGCTTCTGACACCGCCTGGCGGGTATCATCCAGTGTCTCGGCCGCAGCTTCCACCGCTTCTTCGGCTACGGCCAGTTCTTGCCGGACCTCTTCCAGCCGGTTGCGTTGCTTAAGCCGGGCTGCCGCCGGGGTTGGGGCTCCGGCGGCGACGGTAAAACCATCCCAGCGCCAGGCACCGCCGTCACGCGAGACCAAAGTTTGGCCCGGAGCCAGGGTTTCGGCCAGCCGTTGTCCGGTGGCGGTATCGGCGACCACCCCCAGATGAGCCAATTGGCGGGATAGGGCAGGGGGGCCTTTAACCCTCTTACCCAGCGGTTCGACGCCATCCGGCAGGCTGGCAACCAAGGCTAGCGGCGGCAGGGTGCGCCAATGCACCGTTGCGGCTTCATTCAGCGGTGCGGTCAGATCATCGCCCAGTGCCGCAGCCAGCGCGCCTTCGAAGCCCGGGGCGACCGTAATCGCGTCGATCAGCGGCGGAAACAGATTGCCGCCATACTGGTCGGCGAGCAGATCGGTCAGGGCTTTGCGTTCGGCATCCAGGCGTGCGCGCACGCTATCGGCGGCTTGCCACGCCTCACGGGACCGAGTCTGGGCGTGTTCGGTGGTCTGCTTATCGCGTTCGGCGGTTTCCGATTCGTGTCGAGCGTGTTCCAGCCGCTCCTCGGCTGCGGCCACCTCTTCCTCGGCCTCGGTCAGATCGGCGTGGCCCGACAATTCCTGTTCCAGTTTGGCGCGCTGCTGGCGCTGCTCGACCAGGCGACGGTCGAGACCGGTCAAGCGTTGGTCCAGATCCTGGCCCTGGCGGGTCAGCGTGGTCCGCCGCGCCTCGTCCGCCGCAACCTGTTCGGTCAGCCGGGTCAACTCTCGGTCCAAGCGCTCGACCGCTTCGCAGACTTCGGCCAGAGCCTCAGTCGCGGCCTCGTGCAGTTCTAATTCCTCTTCCTGGGCGAAGGTCAGGGTTTCCTGTTCCTCGCTCAGCCGGGCCAGGGCCGCTCCGGCATCATCGGCCAGCAAGCGTTCACGTTGCAAATCGACCGCCGCTTGGGCCAGGCGGCGACGGTTGGCTTCGGTCGCCTCTTTGACCCGCCGTTCCTCCGCATCCAGTTCCTCGCGCGCCAGCACCAACCGTTGCAATGCCGCCGCCGCCGCCGCTTCCGCCTGGCGTAGTTCGGGCAGGCCGGCGGCGTTGCCGGTGCGATGGGAGGTGAGTTGAGTCACCTCCAGCATGAGGGTTTGGACTCGCTCCTCCGCGTGGGCGTGGCTGGCGTGGGCCTGATCCAGTTCCTTACCGGCTGCGGTCCAGCGCAAGTGCATCAGCACCGCTTCCGCTCGCCGGACCAAATCCGAAAGGTTGCGATAGCGCGTGGCCTGCCGGGCTTGCTTCTTCAGCCCTTGCAGGTTGGTTTCCATCGCGCCGATCACGTCGTCCAGCCGGGTCAGGTTGCCTTCGGCCCCCTTCAAACGCAATTCGGCTTCGTGGCGACGGGAGTGCAACCCGGCGATGCCGGCGGCTTCTTCCAGCAATAGCCGACGCTCGGTCGGTTTGGCCCCGATCAGGGCCCCGACTTTGCCCTGGCTGACCAAGGCCGGCGAGGACGAGCCACTGCCCTGGTCGGCAAACAGCAATTGCACGTCGCGGGCCCGTACCAAACGGCCGTTGATGCGATAATCAGAGCCGGAGCCGCGTTCAATCCGGCGGGTGATCTCTAGTTCGTCGTTGTCATTGAATGCGGCCGGCGCGGTGCGGGCGTGGTTGTGCAGAAGCAAGCCGACTTCGGCGATGTTGCGCGGCGGCCGTTTGGCGGTGCCACCGAAGATCACGTCGTCCATTTCGTCGCCGCGCATTTTGCGCGCGGAGGTTTCACCCATCACCCAGCGCAGCGCTTCGACCAGATTCGATTTGCCACAGCCGTTCGGCCCGACAATGCCGGTTACGCCGGCTTCGATCGGCAGATCGGTTGGATCGACGAAAGATTTGAACCCAGTCAGACGCAGCGTAACGAAATCCAAGGCTCCACCATTTCACAGTTCACGGCCACCACACGGCCACCACATGCGAGAGGAAGGGTTTTGGCCTTCTACCAGATGTAGACTATAGCCGTGAGCGAATGAGGGAAGCAAGGTATGGTTCGCAAGGCTTACGGTGTCCCGACGTAGCGGCCATTGACGAACGGGCCGGAAAAGCGCCGGCCGTCGGGCAGAGTCAGCGTGCCCTGGCCCTGAATTTTGCCATCCTGAAGTGTGCCTTCGTAGCGGCTATGATCGGGAAAAACGTAAACTCCACGGCCGTGGAACCGGTTCTCACGCCACTCGCCATTGTAGGTGTGGCCGGTAGAGGCAACCAGCTTGCCGCGTCCCTGGAACACCCCGCCCACCAGCTCACCTTCATACCGGTCGCCGTTGGCAAAGGTATAGCTGCCGTAGCCCTCCATTTGGCCGTTGCTGAACTGGCCCTCGTAGCTGTTGCCGCGATTGTCGGTCCAGACTCCGCGCCCGTCGGGCACGCCGTTCATGGTGTCCCCGGTATAGGAACCGCCAATGCCAACCGGCATCGAGCTGAATTGCGGCGCCTGGGGCAAATCATCGGTAGTGCCCATTTCCGGCGGTTTTTCCACCGTCGCCGACAGATGGCCCAGCGAGGCCAACTCGGCTGCGGTCAGGGTGCCGGTGTCGCGATTGCCTTCACTGCGCTGGAAGGCGCGAATCGAATCGATGGTCGGGGTGTCGGGCACGCCACTGAGTGGGCCGTCGTACAGCCCCAAGCGCTGCAAAGCGTTTTGAATCCCGGAATAGTCCTGGGGCGAACTGGGGCCGGCTGGTGCCGCCGGAGCGGCCGGGTGGGCTGATGTCGCCGGAGCGGCCGGGTGGTTTCTGGCCGGAGCGCCGCGCGCCGGACCGAACGGGGAGTTCTGGGCTGAAGCTGGGCCGGCGGCCAGCACCAACAAGGTCAGGACCAGGACCAGGAAGGGAGGCATGATGCGGCGTTCCTTAATCTGTTTCCGAGCGATTTTGCGCAAGATGGGAATGTATAAGTGATTCGACTGTTGTTGCCGATAGGTGTTTTCGGGCAAAGATATCGCCGGCGGTGAATCGGCGTAACCTCACGCCCAGCAAAGGCAGGACGGACAGTCATGTGCGGCATTATCGGCATCATCGGTAAGGACGAGGCGGCGCTCCGGTTGGTCGAGGGGTTGCGACGACTCGAATACCGCGGCTATGACAGCGCCGGCATCGCTACCCTGGTCAACGGCTCGATCGAGCGTCGCCGCGCCGAAGGTAAGCTGGCCAATCTTGACCGTCGTTTGATGGCGGAGCCGTTGTCTGGAACCATCGGTATCGGTCACACCCGCTGGGCCACGCATGGCGGCCCGACCGAAACCAACGCTCATCCGCACGCCACTGACCGTTGTGCTGTGGTTCACAACGGCATCATCGAGAACTATCAAGAACTCAAGACCGAGTTGGAACAGCACGGCCACGTCTTCGAGACCGAAACTGACACCGAAATCATTGCTCATCTGGTTACTTGGTACCTAAATCAGGGCTTGGGCCCGGTTGAAGCTTCAGCCAGTACCTTGCGTCGTCTGGAAGGGGCCTTCGCGCTGGCGATGATCTTTTCCGGTGAAAATGACCTGATGATCGGGGCCCGGCGCGGAACGCCGCTGGCGTTGGGCTATGGCAAGGGCGAAATGTATCTGGCGTCCGACGCCTTCGCCCTGGCACCGATGACCAACCGTATCTGCTATCTGGAAGATGGCGACTGGGTGGAGGTACGTCGCGACGACGCAGTGATTCACGAAGCTTCGGGAGCGGTGGTTGAGCGGCCGATTCGCAATTCCACGGTTTCGGGGGCCTTGATCGGGAAGGGCGGCTATCGTCACTTCATGCTCAAAGAAATTTATGAGCAGCCGCAGGTAATCGGAGACACACTCAGCGCCTTTATCCATCCTTCGACCGGCCATATCTCGCTGCCGGATCTCCCCTTTGAACTGGCCAACGCCACCCGCATCACCATTGTCGCCTGCGGTACCGCCTTTTACGCTGGCATGGTCGCCAAGTACTGGCTGGAACGGATCGCGCGGATTCCGGTCGAGGTTGATATCGCCTCCGAATTCCGTTATCGCGAGGCACCGATGCCTCAGGGTGGGGTGGCGCTGTTCATTTCCCAGTCGGGCGAAACTCTGGATACGCTGGAGGCGCTGCGCTATGCCCGTCGTCAGGGACAGCGCATCCTGTCGGTGGTCAATGTTACCGAAAGCACCATCGCCCGCGAGTCCGATGCGATTTTG
The DNA here is from genome assembly GCA_963575695.1 of uncultured Gammaproteobacteria bacterium. GTDB lineage: Bacteria > Pseudomonadota > Alphaproteobacteria > Azospirillales > Azospirillaceae > CAUYTZ01. The sequence continues at coordinate 19,165 of CAUYTZ010000111.1, forward strand.
CACACCCTGGCCGGGCCGGAAATCGGCGTCGCTTCGACCAAGGCCTTCACCACTCAGTTGACCACGCTGGCTTGCCTAACTTTGGCCCTGGCCCGGTCCCGCAATACCATCACTCCGCAACGCGAAGCCGAATTGGCTCAGGCGTTGCGTGAGGTACCGGCGCGGGCGGCTGAAATCTTGCGTCATGACGGGGCACTGGAAACCCTGGCCCATGACATCGCCGAAGCGCGCGACGTGCTCTATTTGGGCCGTGGCGCGTGTTATCCGTTGGCGTTGGAAGGGGCGCTGAAGCTGAAGGAAATCAGCTATATTCACGCTGAGGGCTATGCTGCCGGCGAAATGAAGCATGGCCCGATCGCGCTGATCGATGAAAAAGTGCCGGTGATCGCGCTGGTGCCGAGCGACGAATTGTTCGAAAAATCGGTCTCGAACGTGCAAGAAGTGTGCGCGCGTAGCGGCAAGGTGCTGCTGATTGGCGATGCGAAGGCGGTGGCCAAACTGTCCAGCCGGGTGCGCTGGTCGATAGAATTGCCAGCGGTGGACCCGTTCGTCGCCCCGATCCTCTATTCGATCCCGGTGCAGTTGCTGGCCTATCACGTCGCGGTGATCAAAGGTACCGATGTGGACCAGCCGCGCAATTTGGCCAAGAGCGTGACGGTAGAGTGAGTAAGCGTAACAACCGCAAGCCTTCGGCGACCAGAGCGCTGCCCTGGACCCGCCAAAGGCCGAGAGGCCTTTGGAAACCGTGACCTGGGAAGGTTGCCTTATTGCTTGGTCTCTTCGCGGCCAGATGGAATCACAATTACGAACGCTGATCCTTCGCCAGGGATGCTGGTAACGGTGATCTGTCCCCCCAACTGCTGGGTGACGGTATTGTAGACAATGTGCAAGCCCAGGCCGGTCCCCCCTTCATTACGGGTGGTGGTGAAAAATGGCTCAAACACCCGGTCCAAGTTCTCTGGGGCAATACCGCCGCCATTGTCTCGCACCGATATGCGCACCGCGTCATCGTCGGCCGGGGCTACGCTGATCACGATCTCGCCGCTTGACCGGTTGCGAAAGGCGTGGGCGACGGCGTTCAGCAGCAGTTGTGTCACGACCTGGACCAAGGCACCCGGATCACTGATGACTTCAATGTTCGACGGACACTCGACCGCAATTTCATACGGGCGCAAGCTGGAGCGGATCGTGGTAATGATCGCGTTAAGGTGTGCGCCCAGGGCGATCGTGCGCCGGCTTTCGCCCGTTGAGCTGACCGCAATCTGCTTGAAGGTTTGAATCAAGCTGGCGGCGCGGTGCGTGGCCGATTGAATAATCCGGCTGGTTTGGTCGCTGACTACCAGGAACCGGGCCATCTCTGAACGGCGCATGGTGTTTTGATCAAACTGCCGGCGCACGGCCTGCGTTTCATCAGCCAGCAACGACACCGCAGTCAGAATATTGCCGAGAGGTGTGTTCATTTCATGTGCCACCCCAGAGACCAGCCCACTTAGAGCAGACATTTTTTCTGCCTGAATCAACTGCGCCTGCGTCGCTTTCAGTTCGCGTAACGCATTTTCAGCCCGGTCCCGGGCCATACGCAGGTCGGACTCACGCTGGTCGATCTCGGCGATAAAAAACCGAAGCGCATCCGACATGTCCGTTAATTCGTCATGACCGCCGCTGGGTATGTGTGGCCGTTCCCCGCTGGCATACGCCAACATACACGAACGCAGTGTTAGCAAGCGGCTGATCACTCGATAGCGCAGGAAGACAAAAATCATGATCGCAGCGATGGCGCCAGCACCGCAGACCACGATCAGAAGCACCTCATCCCGGTCAAGGGCACTAGTAAAGGAGGTTCTATCCAATTCAATATTTGACTTCATCTCGACGAATAGATTGGCCGCTGTAGCAATAAGTTGCGTTGATATAATCTTGCTATGGTTTAAGCTTCCCTGAATTTCCTGAAGTATTTCAAGGATGGCGCTTCGCGTCGCAAAAATGCCTTGATCGCCACTGGCCAGCCCCGCCAATTCAGTGGTCAGTGCCGCCGCCCGCTCCCCGAACACCGCCGGTGGGGGAGAAAGCGCCTGCTGTCCAAGCTGCAACCCGTTTTCGAACCCGGTGCGCAACCGTTTGAGATCCCCGGGTCTGGCCGTGATGGTTGCTAGCAGCAATGAAGTCATCGCGTCGTCAATCGCCAAGGTCCAGGTCATGACCGCAGCCAGCCGATCCCCAGCCATTTCTCCGGGTGCCGTTTGTGCCGCTTCCCTTTTTCCCACTGACCAAGCCTTCATGGCGTCCAGCTTAACTCTTCGAATGTCACGCTCCAACGTTTCCACCCGTCGCAAAGCCTCCCTCAATCGCCGTTCGGTGGCAATGCGATCGCTGACCAGGCGGTTGAGCCGCCCCAGGGTGTCGAACAGTTGTTGGCGGAACTCACCCAGGCGGGCCATGGTCGAGGCGGGTACCCCGCTTTTTGACAGCGAGTCGATCATGATATCGATCTGTTTGAACAGGTCTCCGATGTGATGAATCGCGCGATCAAGTTCAAAACGCTCGTTGCTGACCACGAGAACCGGCGCAGTAACCGATATCGCCTGCGCCATCTGCGACAACTTCGCGACCAACACCAATTCATTGAACTGGCTAACCGCGATCCGATCAAAGCCGGTTCGAAAGCGGGTGAACCCAGCCAAAGCGACCGCGACCGCCAGCACTGTCAGGAGAGTCAACGCGAACAGGCCGATAATCAGGCGAGGGGCTACCCCGAAACGTCGTTGAACCACGGTGATCAAATCCCATAACAGCGGGTTTCGCATTTCTGAGTGGCACTGGACACGACAATCATAGCGATCAGGCCACACTTAGCGTTAGAATTTGTTCCGACAACGACGGCGTTCCACCGTCAGCGTAAAATTCAGGATGGGAGTTCCGGCCATGCTCAAGAATCGGCGGGTCGTCGCCATCGCCCCGCATACGATTGGCTTGGTTCTGGCCCTTGTGGTTGCGATTGCCGATCTTACCCCAGCCAGGGCCGGAACCTTGGAGCAGATCAAGGAGCGTGGCGCGGTGCGTTGTGGGATCACTGAGGAGGGGCGCGGCCTCAGCATGCTCGATCAATCCGGCAAATGGGTTGGTTTCTTTCCTGATTTCTGTCGAGCCGTGGCGGCCGCTGTACTTGGCAATGCCGAGAACGTTGAATTCGCCTATGTGTCGATTGGCAACCGCTTTGATGCGCTTCGTGAGGGGGCGGTTGACCTGCTGTCGGAGCCTTCGACCTGGACCCTGTCCCGGGACATCGGTATGCACATGACCTTCGTCGGACTGTATTTTTTTGATGGCCAAGGATTTATGGCCCACCGATCGGTGGGGGCTCACCAGATGAGCGACCTGCGCAATGCTTCAGTGTGCGTACAGACCAACACCACCTCGTTGGAAAACCTGTAACATCCCGAAAAGCGTTGCTGGCAGCGAGATGGCGTGCCGGGGCGCGACAATTCGGCTCATGTTGGGCATGATGCGGGGGCGTCGTTGGCCTTCCGATCAGTTGATCGGGCGCGGTAATTGCGGTTTTGTCCCGTC
>CAUYTZ010000112.1:0-2701 GCA_963575695.1 uncultured Gammaproteobacteria bacterium
CCGAATCACGCTCTCTGTCGGTGATGTCCCCGGGCGGGCCGCATTCTTTGAAGTGGCGGCGGCGGCGCGGACTGCCGCGATCACATTGCAAGGATAGATTCTATGGCGAGTAAGTTTTTGCGCCGACCGGCACTGGCGGCGGCTCTTGTGGATGACGGAACCCCTTCCGTCCCGGTAAATTTGTTCGGCCTTACGCCCGGGCGGGCGCGCGAAATCGAGATTGACCTCGACAAGGTTCAACTGGGTATGCACCAACCCCGAATCTCGATCGACGATGAGGGGATTACAGCGCTCGCAGCCTCAATCGAAAAGGACGGATTGTTGTATCCGATCCTCGTTCGTAAGGGTGATGGCCGTAAGGGTGATGGCGACTATGTGGTCGTTGGCGGTGAGCGGCGGGTTCGGGCTTGTCGGAAACTTGGTTGGACAACCATTTTTGCCCGGGTGGTCAAAGGCGATCCTGATGAGATCGCACTGATCGATAATTTGCAGCGCACCCAATTGAATGCAATCGAAACCGCTCGGTCGCTGGCGGGTTTGAGAGACACACATGCCTACACTCAAGAGCAACTGGGTGATGTGGTTGGGATGAATCGGGTGGCGATAACCCGCCTGCTGGGAGTGCTTTCTCTACCGGCCGCAATTTTGGAAGACTACCTGGCGGTTTCCGAGCGGGTAACGCGGTCTGCCCTGGAGGAGATTGCGGCGGCACCGGCAGAGCGGCAGATTGAGTTGTGGGGGATGGCCAAGGGCGGAGCAACGGTGCGGGAGATTAAGGACCAAAAGCGGGGTGAGCCAAAGTCACAGGGAATACCGGAAATTAGCCAGGTGATCAGAAAAAGTGTGGCCGGGATCACGAAGCACCTCGACGCACTTGCCACGGCATCACTGGCGGACATCCGATTTACCTTGAGCGAGGAGGAACGGTCGAGGTTGGCGGATCTACGCCGTCGAATCGATGAAATGCTGTCCGGCGAGTGATGTAAAACGTTTTACATCGTTCCAAGAGACGAGCGGGTACGACACAGGAAGCGCAGCACCCTCCCGTTTTTGATATTCTTATTTTTTGATATTGACGTTCTCCGCCGAAACGGTTTAGACAGGTTATTCCATAATGCAAGACCTTGTGAGCGAAACGCTCAGGAGAAACCAGATATGGCGAATGGCTTTGCGGCCAGCGACACAGGGGAGGTGGCGATCGATGACGGAGCGCCGCTGACCTTGCGTGAGATGCGTATTTTTTTGGATCTTCTGTCCGCGATTGATCGCAACAGTTCGGTATCGCAGCGTGACTTGTCGCGGGAATTGGGTATCGCCGTAGGTTGGATCAATACCTATCTCAAGCGGTGCGTCCGTAAGGGGTTGGTTAAAATGACCCAGGCTCCGCTCAATCGTTATGCCTATTATTTGACGCCGTCTGGATTTCACGAGAAAAGCAAGCTTACCATCGAATACCTTAATTCTTCATTTGGTTTCTTTCGCCAGGCTCGGCTGCAATGCCGAGAATTATTTAATCATTGTCTTGAGGCCGGACATGATCAGGTCGCCCTGGTCGGGGCGGGGGAACTGGCCGAAATCGCGACCTTGAGCGCCGGGGAATGCGGCCTGCGGATCGTCAGCGTGATTGACGCCATGGTGGTGGCCGGTTTCGAAACCAAGGCACCGCTGAAAGGCAAGGGATGCCTTCAAGCGCTGATGATCACGGATCTGGTCGCGCCGCAAGAAACGTTTGAACGGGTTATCGAATACGTAAGGCTTTCCGGACTGGAGGAGAAGCGGGTGCTGGTCCCGTCCCTGCTCAACGTCACTCGCGGTTCTGAACTGGCAGCTCTTCGATTAAGAGAAGCGTGAACCATTCTATCCATCTTCGGCAGCTCCTGCAGAGGTGGTTGATGAGCTGAGGATCCACGAGGAACGCGGCGAATTGTGCGACACGTCGCTGGTTAGTCGTCTGCGTATTGGACAAACGGTCAGGTTGATTCACGGTGCCTTTGGCGACATGGTCGGCCGCTTCCAAAGTATGAGTGATGCCGAACGGGTAATCGTGCTGATGGAAATAATGGGCCGGGAGATCAGGGTTCGCGTTCCGGTTGGTGCGGTTGGTCCGGCTGCTGGTGCTGGCAAGGGCGTAACAAGGTTAACTTATTGTTTATCCTGTGAGTTTTTCACCAGGACTGCGGTAGCTTTAGTCAAAAGTCGTGGTCGAACTGCACTACAAAGAGTGGTGGCTGATATTCGGTGATTGTCTCTCTGACGGCGACACAGTAAAATCTTCGGCAGCGCGCTGTGATGTTGCCGTGAGTACTTCTTTTCGTTGGCGCCATCGCTTTCGTACCCCGTTGGCGAATGATAATATTGCCTGGAATGGCGCGACGCTCACCGTCCAGCGGGTGACCGGCGGCTCGGCCGACGCGACCGGAAATGACGTGTTCAGTTTCAACCAGTCCGGCTTCACCCTCGGCACCGGCGGTGCCTGGGGCGGCGGCCTCGGCCGCTGGCCATGGTGTGATGCTGCCTGTTCCCACAAATTCAAGCCGGATGCGACCGTACGGTTAACCTGAATCAAAATGTCGATTTTACTCGCATCCAGATCGGAACCCCAATGACAAGGGTGCCGAAGCCAAATTTAAGGAGGCTAATAATGCCTATGAGGTACTCAAAGACCCCAAAAAACGGGCCGTCTATGATCAATATGGTCATG
>CAUYTZ010000113.1:0-2842 GCA_963575695.1 uncultured Gammaproteobacteria bacterium
CGCCGCTGGGTGGGTTGCCGATTATCGCCCTGACCGCCGATGCCATCCTTGAAAACCGGCCACGCTATTTGGCCAGTGGTTTGACCGGGTTTTTGACCAAGCCGATCGACTGGCGTCAGTTCGACCAGATGTTGGCCTCGATTGGACGGGAGACCTCACCGCTGTCTGCGGTCGCCTTGCCTGCGGTCGCCCTGGTTACCCCGGCCGCAGGGAGAGAAACGCCACTGGTCGATGAATCACAGGTTGAAGACTTGCAGGCGATGATTTCCAGCGGACCGTGGGCCGAAGCGGTGGCTCTGTTCACTCAAAATGCCGTCCGTGCCATCGCTGAGATGCGCGCCGTCGACCATCCGCGCAAACTCGCGGGACCGGCCCATGACCTGAAGGGCATGGCGGCTAATTTCGGTGCCGGAAGACTGGCTGAGGTCGCGACCACGTTGATAATCGGGGTTCACGCCGGCCAGATCGACACCGCGCTGATGGCCAGCCTAGACGCTCTGGTTGAGGAAACCACAGCGGCGCTGCTTGCTCTCGAAACGCGCGGACCGAGAGGCTAAAAATGTATCGCTTACGCGATTGGGCTGCCGCCCAATCGAGACTTCTGGACTGTAATTTTAATTCTTTTTCAGGCTCCGAGTTCTAACCGTTTCGACCTCGGCCAATTCTCACCAAAAGGCTGACCATGACCAATACCCCGGCCACGCCCACGGTTTCGATCATCACCCCAACCTATGGTCGTGAGCCGCTGTTGCGTGCGGTGTTGCGTTCGGTGATCCGGCAGACGCTGACCGATTTCGAATGGCTGATTCTGGACGACAGCCCGCAGCCATCGGCCTTTTTCCTGGCGGTGGATGATCGTCGCATCCGTTATTTCCATCATCCCGGACCGCGATTGTCGATCGGGGCCAAACGCAACTGGCTGATCGAAAATGCTCGCGCCGAAATCATCGCTCAGTTTGATGACGATGATTACTATGCCCCCGATTATCTGGCGACCATGACCGGCTGGCTGGAGCGCGGTGCCGATTTGGTCAAGCTGTCGGGCTGGTTCGTCTACAGCCGTGCCTATCGGGCACTGGGCTATTGGGATCTCAACCTCAAGCACGGGTTGCACTTTATCTGGTCGGCGCAGGCGATGGCCGCTGCGGTGTTTGGCGAGGCCGAGGCCGAAGCGCTGGCCACCAACCATCTCGGCTTCGGCTTCAGCTATCTGTTCCGCAAGTCGGTCTGGCGTCAGGTCCGCTTTCCCGACCAGAACTTCGACGAGGACGGCGGCTTCATCCGCGCCGCCCATGCCGCTGGCTGCCGTTTGCACCACTTCGCTGACACCAGCGGCCTGTGTTTGCACATCCTGCACCAGGGCAATACGTCGCGCTGTTTCCCGCAATACTTGTTGCCGTCGTTTATGTTCGACCGTTATTTCCCGCCGGAGGCCCGCGCGCTGTTGATCGCGTGAGAGGCTAAAAATGGATCGCTTATGCGATTGGGTTGTCGCCCAATCGAGACTCCAGGACCGTATTTTCGTTTCTTATCAATCTGGTGGTTGACCTGGAACAAATATGTGACTATACTTTGTACTCATAATGGACTGGCCGTACCAGACCTCAAGGAAAAACCGGGAAGCGCAAGCCAATGTCCCACCCTTGCACCAAACACTCCGATACCCACGAGGGTACCCACGAGTTCCTTCGCTGGAAAGTCGCGGTGGCTTCGATCGGTGTCGAACTGATCATACGCAGTAATCCTTTCCGCTCGCTTGAGCATACCCTCAAGGGAGTGGTGGTCGGGTCGTTCCTGTTCATCATGACCAGTGGGATTCTGGGGCCTGTCCTTGGCTTTCAAATGACGGATACGCGGCAAGCAATACTGACCATGGCCGGCGCTGTTCTTGGTGGGGTTCTAGCCACCGTCGTGGCCCACGTCCAGGTTTATCGCGGGTAAATAGAAATACCATCCGACATATGGACGCCAATTGGATGCCAAAAACGTCGGATGAGCTTTACCGCCTCTACCTGATCCTTTGCATCTCCTATCTGGCGGCGAGCTATATCGTATGGGGTGTTGTTCGCCTGTGGGCAGGAAATGTGCAGACGATGAATTACGTCAATCGAATTTTCGATTCGATCACGTTTTCAACCTCGCTGTTAGCCTTGGCCGCTATTTTTGATAACGGCGTTTTTCTTCTTCTGGGCGACATGAAGCCGTTTCTAATCATCGCCGGCTTATGCGGTGTTACATACAGTATCCATGCCCTATTCAAGCATTAAGCGTTCCGATCAACGCTGTTCTTCCTCCTTGCGCTGACGCATGAAGCCGGTCACCGCCACCTCGTCGAACATCGCATTTTCACGCCGTAATTGTTTCGCCCGCTCCTGGCGGTCGCGTTCATCTTGGGCCAGCTCATAGCGTTTGACCTCTTGAAACGCCTCAGAGATGGCATCGGCCGCAGTCTGGATCTGCCGCTCCAAATCCTCGACCTGGTTTTCAAACTGTGCCCGCCGCAACTTGGCCAGTTTCAGGTAATTGACGAAGTCCATGGTTGCTTCCATCGACTGGCGAGCATTTTCCTGTTCGGTGCGGATTTGTTCGTTGATATTTTGAATGTGAGTGCGCAGGTATTCCTGCTCGCCCCGCAACTCGGCGACTTTTCGCTGCTTTTCATCCAACTGCCAGCGGTGAAAGCGAATTAGGCCGCGCAAATCAGCCATAGGCGAAGCCTATCATTTTAGCCACGACCGGCACCCAGGATTTCCTTCAACTGAGCATAACCTTCCGGTAGCCGCGACTTCTCGCGTTTGCCCTGCTTCAAGAACGCCTCCAGCCGATCATGATAATGAATCGC
>CAUYTZ010000114.1:0-1218 GCA_963575695.1 uncultured Gammaproteobacteria bacterium
GTGCTCTGGTCGTCAACACCAACACCACGACGAAGGTTGGCAACGACAACACCTCCACGGCTTATAGTGGGTCCATGTCAGGCGCTGGGGCCTTCACCAAAGAGGGGACGGGCACCACAACAATGTCGGGGGACAGTTCGACCTACACCGGGACTACGAGTGTTACTGCCGGCACCCTCTCTGTCACGGGAACTCTGGGTAACGGAACGAATACGACCGCAGTGAATACTGGAGGAACTTTGTCTGGTACCGGTACCGTCTACGGCCGAGTCACCGTCGCAGCTGGTGGTACAGTCCATCCCGGTAACTCGCCTGGTATCTTGACCTGGGCCAATGCTCCGGGATCGTCGATTGCTGGTGATCTTCAGCCGGACTTCGATGGCAACACAGCGGGCAATGGTGCCGGTTTTCATGGCCAGTTGAGCGGCACGGGAACAACCACGATCGATCTTAACAGCTCAACGCTATCCCCATTTTTCCGTGGCTACACGATCGGTGGCGTTGCCTATAATTCGACCTTCACCCCCACCTTCGGACAGGGCTTCACGGTCGTTAGAACAGACGTTGCCAACGGCATCACCGGTGCGTTTACAGCTGTCACTCCGAACGCTGCCACCCAGACCTTGATGAATTCCTTGGCGGCCCGTTTCGACGTTGCCTACAACGCGAACTCGATAGTCCTCTACGTCACCCCCTCGAACTATACAAACGTCGGTGTGACCGGCAATCAGAAGGCGGTTGGCACGACCTTGCAGGCGATTCGCCCCGCGTCTGGCACTCGTGCGACAGACGCCGACTCGCAGCTGGTTTGGAACAGCATCTATGGCCTGAACTCTGGCGGCCTCCAGGTCGCGTTTGATCAGATCAGCGGCAGCACTATGGCGGGTGCCGCGAACGCTGCGGTTTCGACCGGAGCCTTGATTAACACCTCTCTGCTCGGTCGCGCCAACCATAACCGGGTTCTGGCCCAGACCGGGATCAATGACACCGGCGTCAGCGGCGGCGATCCAACCCATGGTTGGGCGGCCTGGGTTCAACCGGTTGGCAAGATCAGTTCGGTCGATAAAGACAATAACGGGAGCCTCTTGCAAAATTGAACATAGCGATGTATCGTAATGGGTAACGATGTAGTAAGCTTTAAATGATTTTCAAGTTACATCACTAAATATTTTTTAATTTACAAGCGGTCATTTCAGTGGTAGCTTTGGCGTCTGGTTT
>CAUYTZ010000115.1:0-16379 GCA_963575695.1 uncultured Gammaproteobacteria bacterium
GGTGCCGTATTTTGGAGGTTGGTCGATTTTTTTAAGGGTACCTGCAACGTAAAGAGAGAACCTGTTCCCTCCGTGCTGTAGTTGTCAACGTCGGTGGTGTTGCCCTTGGCTGCCCCGATGCTGCTGAAGTCGAGGTTACCGTAAATCACAGCCAAAGGAAAGCACCTTGGAAGTTACGTTCGTGCCATCGAATTTCATGCCAGGGACCAAGCCCCCGGAATCCACATTGAGCCAAAAACTATATCCTGTAGTTGTCAACTGTAAAACATGCGACATACAACCCCACGCCGTCGCGTTGACCCTAGTTCAGCGCGACTTGCACCAGACGCGCCACAAACAACGGAGTACCCTTTCCAATTGCCGCGTCTTCCGCTTGCCATCACAGAATGGGGCCAGACGCACGCGATCCCGCAGGTGTTTCCGCCAGTCCGCCAGTGCGACCGGATTGCTGGCGAGTTGCTCAACGGCGGCCAGATAGGTCTCCTCTGAATCAGCCACCCATTGATCCAATTTCAAGGCATACAGCATGGAGGCCGAAAAACGGCTCATCATGTTGTGACCAGGATATGCGATCACTGGCACCCCCATCCAAAGGGCTTCAAAGGTGGTAGTAGCTCCACAGTATGGAAAGGGATCCAGCGCAATATCCACCCGTGCATAATGGGCCAAATGGTCCCGCCTGGAGTGGTGCCCCACCTCAAATAGAATACGATGGGCGGGAACGGACAGACTGGCAAAATGGTCCAATACAAAGTGACGCAACACCGGGTCTGTGTAGGCATTTTGATATTTTAGCAATAGACGGGCGTTTGGCAAGCGCAGCAACAAGCGTCCCCACCATTGCAACACCCCCGCATGCAGCTTGGCTGGATTATTAAAGCAACCCAGCATCACACCCTCCGTTTGCGTCATAGGAAGAGGTGACACAGGCGGGGCATCCTCCATGGGCGCGTAGGCAAAAACTGTGGGCAGGCACACCACCCGTTCCGAAAAACGCTCCAGAGTATGGCGGGGGACCATGACACGATCCACCAGAATATAGTCCATCTGTTCAAAACCACTGGTCGCACAATCGTGCCAACTGATCTGAATGGGTGCCGCTCGATAGATAGGCAACAAGGTGCGATTGCCGTCAAAGTGTCCCGCCAGAAAAATCAGTAAGTCAATGCCATCCTGGCGAATCCATTTGGCCACCTGTCCATCCTCCACCCCGGCAATATTCCGCCAGCCCGTCACCAGGGTGTGCATTCGGTGGGTAATAGGGTCTGGTTTGGGCACATCGGCATAGGCATACATTTCAAATTGCCGCCGATCATGGTTTTCCAGGATGGGCAACATGTGGAAGGCAATGACATGATCACATAAATCAGAAGAGACATAACCCACCCGCAGGGGGCGATGGGGAGCCACCGTGTTGACAAATGGCTGCACCGTCTCCGCCACCTGTCCAGAAAAGGTTGTCGCAAAACGCCGATGCTCGGCAAAGCGCGTCTCTTCGTCGAGTTCAGGAAGATATTGTAAAAAAAGTAACTTGTTGCGAAACGCCTGCACATTTCCTGGTTGCCCAGCCATACTGTGTTCAAAAGCGGCCAGTGCCTCTGTCTGTTGACAACGATCCTTATGCAGCAAGGCCATCTGGTTCCAGGCCAGGCTATGACTGGGAACCAAAGCCAGTGCCTGTCGAAAGCAGGCCTCTGCGCGATCCATGCGGTGCATAGCTCGATAGGCCATGCCCAAATGGAGATGTGCATCGGGAGAACCAGGCGCACGATGTAAGGCCTGCTCAATCAGAGAGACTGCACGATCATGTTGTCCCGTTTGATACGCCAATAAGCCCAGTAGATACAGGGCATCGGCTTGATGCGGTTGGAGACGCAACACCTGACGATAGCACCGTTCAGCCGCCGCCAGTTCTCCCGCCTTATGCTGTCTGAATCCCGTTTGCAGCAGATGATGCAACGTCTTCTGTGAATCATGATTCATGGCCAGTTTATTACGCTCCTGTTATTCAGAACACCCAAGCAAATACCGCCAATTCGGGTTGCGCACCCACCCGCAACGGAATTCTGGATGTTCCAATACCGCGAGACACATACAATAGCCACTCCCCCTCCTGGCACCAACCAGCCACACAGCGGATACCCCACAGGTTAGCCGCTATCGGCTGCCCGAACCAAGTGATCTGCCCACCATGGGTATGCCCGGAGAATGCGACACCACCAATCCTCTGCTTGATGCGTGTGTTCCATTGTTCGACTGTTTTTGGATTGTGTGCCAAGACCAGAATAGGCCCTTTCCAACCCGCATGGGGTGCCATGGCCCGATCCCAATCTGGTCTGCCAGCTATGGCATCATCCAATCCAACCAACAGGAATCTCTTTCCACCCTTTTGCACGACAACCGCCTCGTTGACCAATAATTGCACACGATGTTTGATATACAGTTTCCGCAATGCTTTCAAGTCAGCCCCCCCCCAATACTCCCAGTTGCCGAAAATGGCAAATTTTTCTGATCTCTTTCCCAACTGGCCGAGAAAATCATCCAGTGCAGCCAGTTTATGACGATGATCCACCATATCCCCGGTCAAGACAAGAATGTCTGGATCCTCGGTGTTGATCGCCTGTATGACCTTCTCTTCCACCACGGCCCCCCCCTTCACATGCAAGTCGCTGACTTGCACAATACGCAACGCAGCGTTGGCTTCTCCCGCCTCGCCGATGCGATGGTGCGTCACCTCAAGCCTATCGGATTCATCCAGCCACCAAAAGAGACCAACCAATACACCCATGGCAACCAGCCAGCCAATGATCCTTTTCATCGCCCACCTCCAAACGGGAAACCATTCATCCCAGACATACGCATCCCCTACTCGCCCATCTTATAACCTACCAGCAGAGCATAACCAAACAAAAAATGGAGCCCGCTTGAATCAAGCAACGTCTGCTGATAGGCTTGCGTGTGGTTCCGTTTGCCTCAAATGTAGGACATCTCAGACTAAAGGGAGAAGGAAAAAGATCATGGAGGAGACATTCCAGATACTCAGTTGCACCCCCGTCGCCTTGACTGTGTTTGGCATGGGTCCATTCCAAGAGAAGCCCTTCACTCTGGATTTCACCAACCAGAAAGGAGATGCGTGTAATTTTTTCCTGATCATCTCCCCCAATGGACGCGGCAAGACCACCTTGTTGGAAGCCATGGCCAGCCTGATGCAACTGTTGGATTTCAATCGAACGGCTGACCCACCCCACAAACGATTATGGTCTAACCCAAAGGCATGGGCCCAATTGGATCTACTCGTCGTTCGTAAGGAGGGAAAAATTTCTAATTTTTTTATTACCCTGTCTGCTGGACATAAAGATTTAGAGAATAATCTAAAAATGGGAGATCATTATTTCTATATTGTTTGGTCAAATTACTTAGGATGCTGGCACTTAGATTATAATAGATGTCAACAATCGCTGCTCGACTCGGTGCAGATAGAAATGAAGAACGTTTATAAAACGTTCGGACTAAATGCCATCAACGCTCCTTCGCTGCTTTACTTCGATGCCCATCGGGATATTCCCATGATCACCGACCAGGGGCAATCTCCCAGTATCCCTCCAGAATTGTTTTATCGACCTCTGCACCATTTTGGCTTGCATGGCGACCAATGGCAACACAGCCTGGACAACCTGTTAGTCTGGCTCACTTGGCTAGACGATGGCCGTTATGAAAAGGCCCAAGAAATGATCAATCGCTTTGTTTTTTCAGGCACTGGAAAGGTTTTGGATCGCGTCAACAGGCAACACATGCACGCCGTCATCACCAGTGGAGGCACACAACATCGCCTGGACCAACTTTCCAGCGGAGAAAAAAGCCTGATGCAACTGATGCTCCGCATTCATCTACATTTGACCAACCATTCTATTGTGGTGATTGATGAATTGGATGCCCACTTGCATCCAAAGCTACAGCATCGCCTGTATCAGGCACTCAAAAGCCTCATCGCCGAAAACCCCGGTCTCACCCTCGTTGCCACCACTCATTCCCTGGAATTGATCGATCAGTTTGGCATCGACATGAAGGTCGAGGAGCCTGGATTGCGGTTGGGCGGCCATCTTATCGATAAAGAAGATATATAATTTTCAGACATGGAGTGAACAATGGGAAACTTTATCAGAATAAAAGATACAGAAATCATCAGTAAATACTATTCAAGCCGCGTCGTATTATACCTAGAATCAAAGGAAGATCTGGAGGTATTGCGGGAACGCTGGTTCAGAGATTTGAGCGAGTGGATTGTGTTTCAATCTGTAGATCGTGCAGAAGGAGGTGGCGGCGGATAATCTGTACAAATTGATAGGTCTGCACTGTGATAAAAAGATGTCCATTGCTGCGTTCTTCTTTGTGGTGGAACACTGGACACAGCCATCAAATGGATGGAAACACACGCAGGGGGAGTGGCAGACAAAACACTCCCCGGCCTGCCGGGCGCGGCCCGGTGCCCCGCCCGCGGCTTTTCCCCAGAACCCCACCAGGGGGGTGGTCCCCCCGGACCCCTTCTTTTTTGTGAGCTTAAAAATTCACAGAAAAATCGGGGGACTGGGGGGATCCCCCAGGCGGGTTTGGGCGGCAGCCCATTCTTGACATACCTGGGTAGTTACAATTCGCGAGGGAACGGCCACGACACGGAGAAACTCTAAACCAGAACCATTCCTCTTGCGATGGTATCAAATTCCCGGCACAAGGGCCATGCTGCCTGGATCAATCGGTGAGAGGCTAAAAATGTATTACGATGTATCATTTGCTCGATTGGGCTGCCACCCAATCGAGACTCCCGAGCCATCTATCTCTGGTGGATGTGACTAACAACCGACAAACATGAAAGCAAGGTCACTCAAGGAGATTAAGCGATGGTAAACACGACAAAATACATTTGCCAGCCATATAAGCTCGTTAAAGGCCGACTAACTGTGGATACGCCTGTGTTTTGTACAAATGAGAATAATGCTCTTATGAGAGCAGAAAAAATGATGATGAACAACCGTGCCGTTGGCGTCGAAGTCGTTCGACAGGTATCTGACCCTGATGCGGGAGACTATAGCGAACCAGAGTTTCTCGCTCGTCTTGGAAGAGTTCCATCCTCGGATTATTGATTCGGACCCCCATCCTTGTAAAGGATGGGGGTCCGTTTGTGTCACGCCTAGAGGCCACGGGTCGCCGAAGGGATGCGTGTTACCCCTTAGACTTGCAAATATTACAGGGTCCGAAACCGGGTGCGGACAATTTGATACGGCCGCATCAGGTACCAAATCGGTGCGCTCCAAACATGGACCAGCCGGGTGAACGGGAAGACCACGAACAGGGTCATGCCCAAGGCCAAGTGTACCAGATAGATGATGTTGACCCCGGCGATGGCCTCTGCGGCACCCGCGCGGAAGGTGACGATGCGCTGAGCCCACTCGCCCAGTTGCAACATGACCGAGCCGTCGGGATGGCTACCGGATACTGGAATTGACAGCAAGCCCAGCACCAGTTGCGCCCACAGCAGCACCAGCAGCGCCAGATCCATCGTCGAGGAGACCGCACGGACCCGGGGATTATTGAACCGGCGCAGAATCAGCAGCGTCAGGCCAATGAAGCACAGCACGCCGGCGATGCCGCCTGCGGTCATGGCCACTTTCTGCTTAACCGCCGCAGTCAACCCGAAGGCGTGATAGATCTCGGCCGGAGTCAGCAAGCCGACGAAGTGGCCGAAGAACAGGAACAGAATACCGATGTGGAAGAAGTTGTTGCTGATCGCGAAGCTGGTGCCGCCGTTCAGCATCTGGCTGGAGCCACTGCGCCAGGTGTACTGGTCGCGGTCGAAGCGGATCAGACTGCCGACCAGAAACACGGTCGCCGCGACATAGGGGTAGATGCCAAACAACACGGTATGCAGGTAGGACATGGGGGTCTCCACCACAAATAAGGCTAACGAGCGACGACGGAAGCAGCGGCCGAACCGGTGGCGAGGCCGCGACGAGGCGGTGGAATCGGCATACCGCAGCCTGGCCCTCCGCTCCCGCCGCCAGCGGTTCCGCTGAGGGCATCCCCGGGACCGAACGACACCGCCGCTTCCTCCCATTCACGATCCAGAGCTTCAAGATCGATGCCTTCGGCGCGGCAGGCCGCTTCGCGGGCGGCCTGGGCTTCGTCGGCGGTTTCGTGCTCCGGCGTGGCGGCCAGGCCAAGTTCGGCCGTCACGCCCGACAACGCAATCAGCGACGCCAGCACCGCAGCATAGAGGCTGGCACGTTCATTCAGCCGCTGATGCAACGTGGCCAACACCGGCGCGGCATCGGCCAGAATCGACCGCGCCAGGACGGGGTCGATTTGCGACAGGAACTCGCACAACAGCGGCAGGAAATCGGGCAACTCGTTGACCGAAATCTCAAATCCATTGCGCTGATAGAGTTCCCCCAGCGCGACCATCGCCATACCACGATCACGAGATTCGCCGTGAACATGCTCGTAAAGGTGCAGTGATAGCGACCGGCCACGATCGAACAGAAGCCCGTATTCCTCCTGACGGTCGAGCAGTTCGCCCGAGGTCAGGTGGTCGAGTAGGGTGCGCAGGCGCTGCCGCTGGGGCGGTGGGATTGCTCCCTCCGCCTCCAACACGGCGGAGATATCCGCCGCCGCGTCGATCAGCGGCTGCTCGGGATAGAGCAGCAGCGCCCCCAAAGCCTTGAAGCTAAGGAGACTCATTTCGCCTCCTCTGCCACCGACACCGCCATCAGCTCGGTCGGTCCTGCGGATTTCGCCACACCCTTCTTAACGCTAAACAGGTTGCCGCCGCTGTAGCCGTCGGCGCAGCCGTTGCCGAAGCTAAAGCCACACGACGCGCGCAGGTTAAACGTATCCTCGGCGTATTCACGGTGGGTGGAAGGGATCACGAACCGGTCTTCATAGTCGGCCAGCGCCATAATCTTGTACATCTCGTCAACCTGATTGGCGGTCAGGCCGGCAACTTGCAGCACATCCTTGTTTAGTGTGCCTTCGACATGACGGCCACGCATGTAGATCCGCATGGCGTACATGCGCTTCAAGGCCAGAGTCACCGGCACAATATCGCCGGCGGTCAGCATATTGGCCAGATACTTGACCGGAATGCGCAGGCTGTCGATATCCGGCAATTCATCTTTAAAGCCAACATGGCCCTTTTCCGCAGCCCCTTGAATCGGCGACAGCGGCGGGATGTACCACACCATCGGCAGGGTGCGGTATTCCGGATGCAACGGGAAAGCGATCTTCCATTCAATCGCCATCTTGTAGACCGGAGACTTGCGCGCCGACTCCAACCACGCTTCCGGCACGCCATCCTTGCGCGCCTGCTCAATCACCTTCGGATCTTTGGGATCGAGGAAGATGTCGAGTTGAGCCTGGTAAAGATCGGTTTCCTTTTCCTTACCGGCCGCTTGTTCGATCCGGTCGGCATCATAAAGCATGACGCCGAGGTAGCGAATCCGGCCCACGCAGGTTTCAGAACAGACCGTCGGCTGGCCGCTTTCCAGACGCGGATAGCACAACGTACACTTCTCGGCCTTACCCGATTGCCAGTTGTAGTAGATTTTCTTGTACGGGCAAGCACTGACGCACATCCGCCAGCCGCGGCATTTATCCTGATCGATCAGAACGACGCCATCTTCTTCGCGCTTATAGATCGAGCCGGATGGACACGAAGCCACGCACGCCGGATTGAGACAATGCTCGCACAGGCGCGGCACATACATCATGAAGGTGTTTTCGAACTTGCCGTAGATTTCCTTCTCGATGTTGTCGAAGTTCTTGTCCTTACTGCGCTTGGCGAACTCGCCGCCCAGGATTTCTTCCCAGTTCGGACCCCACTCGATCTTTTCCATCCGCTGCCCGGTCAACAGCGACACCGGGCGCGCGGTCGGCTGAGTCCGGCCTTCGGGCGCGGTCTGCAAATGACCATAATCGAAGGTGAACGGCTCATAGTAATCATCGATCGAGGGTAGATTCGGATTGGCGAAGATCTGGGCTAGAACCCGGAACTTGCCGCCGATCCGCGGAACCAGCTTACCGCCGCTGGTCCGCTTCCAGCCACCCTTCCATTTGTCCTGGTTTTCCCAGTCCTTTGGAAAGCCGATGCCGGGCTTCGACTCAACGTTATTGAACCACGCGTATTCAACCCCTTCGCGCGTCGTCCACACGTTCTTGCACGTCACCGAGCAGGTATGACAGCCGATGCACTTGTCCAGATTGAGGACCATCGCGATTTGCGCGCGCACCTTCATGGATTAGTACTCCTTCACTCGGCGGCGGGATCAGTGATCATGACCATGGCCGGGGCCATGGGCATGACTGGGGGCGGCGGCGGGTGCTTCCTGTGCGGCTAGCGCGGCCAGTGCGGGACTGTCCGGACTATCCATCCAATCGACCTTGTTCATTTTACGGATGATTACGAACTCGTCGCGGTTGCAACCGACCGTGCCGTAATAGTTGAAGCCATAGGCCAGTTGCGCGTAACCACCGATCATGTGTGTTGGTTTGGTAATCGCGCGCGTGACCGAATTGTGCATACCGCCGCGCAAGCCGGTTGTTTCCGACCCAGGAACGTTAATGATCCGTTCTTGAGCATGGTACATCAGGCACATGCCGGGGCTAACCCGCTGACTGACCACCGCGCGAGCGGTGATCGCGCCATTGACGTTGTAGGCTTCGATCCAGTCGTTATCCTCGATCCCAACCTTTTGAGCGTCGGTTTCGCTGATCCAGATGATCGGGCCGCCCCGCGACAAAGTCAGCATGATCAGGTTGTCGGAATAGGTGCTGTGAATGCCCCACTTTTGGTGCGGGGTGATCCAGTTCAGCACCACCTGCGGCTGTCCGTTGGACTTGGCATTAATGATCGGTTTGATGGTGTGCAGATTGATCGGTGGCTTGTAAACGCACAGCCCTTCGCCGAACGCCCGCATCCACGGGTGATCTTGATAAAGCTGCTGCCGGCCGGACAGAGTTCGCCATGGGATCAGTTCGTTAACATTGGTGTAGCCGGCAGTATAAGTAACCTTCTCCGATTCCACACCGGACCAGGTCGGCGACGAGATGATCTTGCGCGGCTGGGCAACGATATCGTGGAAGCGAATCTTATCGTCTTCACGCGGGAGGGCCAGATGCTCGTGATCGCGACCCGTGGTCTTGGACAAAGCCGCCCAAGCCTTGACCGCAACATGACCATTGGTTTCCGGGGCCAGAGTCAGCACCACTTCACAGGCGTCGATGTCGGTCTCGATTCGCGCCAGACCTTGGGTCTGGCCCTCTTCCAGGACCACGCCGTTGAGTTGCTTCAGGAATTCAACTTCGTCCGAGGTGTTCCAGGCCAACCCCTTGCAAGCGTTGCCCAGCTTGTCCATCAGTGGCCCGAGCGAGGTGAAACGCTTGTAGAGGTTGGGATAGTCACGCTCGACCACAACCATGGCCGGCATCGTCTTGCCCGGAATCGCCTCGATTTCGCCCTTCTTCCACTCCTTAACATCGAGCGCCTGGCCAAGTTCGGCGGCGGTGTCGTGCTGCAACGGCCACAACACCAGATCCTGTTCCACCCCCAACACACCCGGTGCCAGCCGTGACACTTCGCGGGCGAAGCCCTTGAAAATTTCCCAATCGCTGCGCGCTTCCCAGGCCGGGTCCACGGCCCTGCCCAGCGGATGGATGAACGGATGCATGTCCGAAGTATTCAGGTCGTTCTTCTCGTACCAGGTTGCGGTCGGCAACACGATATCCGAATAAACGCAGGTGGTGGACATGCGGAAGTCAAGCGTGACCAGCAGGTCAAGCTTGCCCTGCGGTGCCTGGTCGTGCCAGACAACTTCGCGTGGTTTTACCCCGCCTTCCTCACCCAGATCCTTACCCTGAACGCCGTTGGTGGTGCCGAGCAGGTGCTTAAGGAAGTATTCGTGGCCCTTGCCCGATGAGCCGAGCAGGTTGGAGCGCCACACAAACAGGTTGCGCGGGAAGTTCTTGGGATCGTCCGGATCTTCGCACGACATACGCAGCTTGCCCGACTTCAACTGGGCAAGGGCGTAGTCTTTCGGATCTTGATTGGCGGCAGCCGCATCCTTGGTCAGTTGCAGCGGGTTAATCTCCAACTGTGGTGCCGACGGCAACCAGCCCATACGCTCCGAACGAACGTTGTAGTCGATGAAACTGCAATCCCAGTCACCAGGTTCAGCCGTCGGCGACAGGGTCGAGAGCGCGGTGACCTTCTCGTAACGCCACTGGTTGGTGTGGGCATAGAAGAACGAGGTGCTGTTCATCTGACGCGGCGGGCGGCCCCAATCGAGTGCGAACGCCAACGGCAACCAACCCGGTTGCGGGCGCAGTTTCTCCTGGCCGACATAGTGCGCCCAACCACCACCCGACTGTCCAACACAGCCACACATCACCACCAGATCAATAATACCCCGGTAGATCATGTCCATGTTGTACCAGTGATTAAGGCCAGCGCCGACGATGATCATCGACTTGCCCTTAGTCTTGTCGGCATTATCCGCGAATTCACGCGCGGTGGTAATAATCAGCTCCCGCTTAACGCCAGTAACTTTCTCCGCCCAGGCTGGGGTATAGGGCACGTCTTCGTCATAGCTCTTGGCGACATTATCGCCGCCCAGGCCGCGATCGATGCCGTGATTGGCCACGAACAGGTCGAACACGCTGGCGACCAGCGTTTCCCCGTCCTTTAGCATCACCTTCTTGACCGGGACGTTGCGAAGCTGAATTTCGTTGTGATCCGTAGACACGAACTGCGGCGCGGCACGACCCCCGAAATACGGAAAGCCGACGGCGGCGACATCATCGCGCGCATCGATCAGCGACAGGCGCAGCTTGGTTTCGACCCCAGCGGCGTTTTTCTCCTCCAGGTTCCACTTGCCCTTTTCGCCCCAGCGAAAGCCGATCGAGCCCCCCGGAACCACGATCTTGCCGCTTTGCTCGTCGATCGCAACCGTTTTCCAATCTGGATTGTTGCCCTCACCCAGGCTGTCGGCGAAGTCAGAGGCGCGAATCTGACGCTCAGCAACATAGTAATCGCCTTGCCGGACCAAACGGACCAGACACGACATATCGGTGTACTGGCGGCAATAGTCTTCGAAGTACTGGCTCTTCTTGGCCAGATGGAATTCCTTCAAGATGACATGGGCCATGGCCATAGCCAGCGCCGCATCGGTGCCCTGCTGCGGGTTGAGCCACAGATCCGCGAACTTTGACACTTCGGCATAGTCCGGGGTCACGACCACGGTCTTGGTGCCGCGATAGCGCGCCTCGGTCATAAAGTGGGCGTCGGGCGTGCGGGTCTGGGGAACGTTTGACCCCCACATCATCAGGAAGGTCGAGGAATACCAGTCGGCGCTTTCCGGCACGTCGGTCTGTTCGCCCCAGGTCTGCGGCGACGACGGTGGCAAATCACAGTACCAGTCGTAGAAACTCATGCACACGCCGCCAAACAACGACAAATACCGGCTGCCGGCAGCGTAAGAGATCATCGACATCGCCGGAATCGGCGAGAAACCAATCACCCGATCCGGACCATAAACCTTGGCGGTGTACAGATTGGCGGCGGCGATGATTTCGTTAACTTCGTCCCAAGTCGCGCGCACCAGCCCGCCCAGGCCGCGCTTGCTCTTGTATTCCTTGGCCTTGATCGGATCTTCGACGATCGACTTCCAGGCCTCGACCGGAGCCAGGGTCTTGCGCGCTTCACGCCACAGCCGCAGCAGCCGAGCCCGGATCAGGGGGTATTTAACCCGGTTGGCACTGTACAGATACCAGGAATAGCTGGCGCCGCGTTGGCAGCCGCGCGGTTCATGGTTGGGCAGGTCGGGCCGGGTGCGCGGATAGTCGGTCTGCTGGGTTTCCCAGGTAACAATGCCGCCCTTGACGTAGATTTTCCACGAACACGAGCCGGTGCAGTTGACGCCATGCGTGGAGCGCACGATTTTGTCGTGCTGCCAGCGCTTGCGATAGGCGTCCTCCCAGGAGCGGTCTTCCTGGGTGACCACGCCGTGGCCGTTAGAGAACGTACCGACATCCTTTTTGAAGAACATCAGACGATCGAGAAAGTGACTCATGTCCTTGCTCCGTCGGGAGGGGCGGATTGGGTGATCTGGCCCCCGAAAGGGGTTCCAACTTATCGAGCGGATTGAACTGGCGGATTGAACTGATTGACGAGAGTTTTCTGTTTTGCCTTCGGGAACCAGGGGCGCGACCCCCGGTCCCCGCCAGGAGCCTGTAGGCCCCTGGCCCCGCATTACTTTTCAGATTTAGTTTGACCTAGCAGGGAACTTCCGCCCCCTTGCGCGCATACCACCACCAGGTTACGACCAGGCAGGTGACGTAAAAGCCCATGAAGGTATACAGCGCCGCTTCCGGGCCGCCGGTCATCGCAATCGAGGTGCCATAGCTGCGCGGAATAAAGAACGCGCCATAGGCGGCAACCGCCGAAGAAAAGCCCAGTACCGCCGCCGCTTCCTTGGCCGCGTCCCTCAACCCCTGTTCGTGGGTGATGGTCCCCTTGTCGGCGTCACGCCGCTTCAAGGTCAAGAAGATAATCGGAATCATCTGGAAGGTCGAGGCATTGCCGACGCCCGTCGCGGCGAACAGCACCAAGAACATCGCCAAGAAGCCCCAGAACGCGCCCGGCTGGTTCTTGATGCCCAGGAAATAGAGCACCCCAACCACCGCCAACGCCATAACGATGAAGGTCCACACCGTGACCCTGGCGCCGCCGACCTTGTCCGACACCCAACCGCCGATTGGCCGCGCGATCGCCCCGACCAGTGGCCCGAGGAAGGCGTAGGTCAGCGGGTCAATCCCAGCGAACTGGGTCTTGATCAGCATCGGGAAACCGGCCGAATAGCCGATAAACGAACCGAAGGTGCCCAGGTACAGCCAGCACATGATCCAGTTATGCTTGCGTTCGAAGATGACCGCCTGTTCCTTGAACGAGGCGCGAGCGGAGGCGATGTCGTTCATACCGAACCACGCCGCCAGCATCGAAACGACCAAGAACGGAACCCAGAACCAGCCGGCGTTCTGCAACCACATCGGCTTCGTGACCGCACCCTTGACCCACATCTGCGGATCACCACCGAACGCGCCGAAGATGCCAGCGGTGATCACCAACGGCACCACGAACTGAACCACGGAGACGCCCAGATTGCCCAAACCGGCATTGAGGCCCAGCGCGGTGCCCTTCTGGCTCTTGGGATAGAAGAAGCTGATGTTGGCCATGCTGGAAGCGAAGTTACCGCCGCCGAAGCCGCACAGCAACGCCAGCACCAGGAACACCCAATAGGGCGTGGTCGGGTTCTGGACCGCGAAGCCGATGCCGACCGCCGGAATCAGCAACGAGGCCGTAGACAGCGAGGTCCACAGCCGGCCACCAAAGATCGGAATCATGAACGAATAGAAGATGCGCAACGTCGCCCCAGACAGACCGGGTAGCGAGGCCAGCCAAAACAACTGATCGGTGTCAAATTTAAAGCCGATCGCCGGCAAGTTGACCACCACCACCGACCACACCATCCACACCGCAAACGACAGCAGCAGGGCCGGAATGGAAATCCACAAATTGCGGGTGGCGATGCGTTTGCCGGTACTTTCCCAGAATTCCGGGTTTTCAGGATGCCATTCAACCAGGACATGCCCTGGCTGAACGGCGGCGGCGCTGGCGGTTGTCATCTTTGAACCTTCATGCGGGGGAAAATAGAAAACTGAGGACGGGGACGGGGACGGGGACGGACTCGAAGAAACAACGCCGTGTTGTACGGCCCTGGAAGAGGCCGCACAACACCGCAATCAGGACGATATCAGGAATTCTGTGTCACGGTTTGGGGCAACTCCGGCAACTGGCGCACGTGGGCCAGACCCGGCACCTCCTTACGCTCCATGCGCTGAACGGCCAGATGCATCCAGGCGATGTTGGCCACCGCGACCACGAACAGCAGCATGAAGCAACTGGTCCAAACCCCGGTCAGATCAAGCAGTATGCCGAACGCGATCGGCAGCACGAACCCGCCCAGACCGCCGATCAACCCGACGATGCCGCCGACCGAACCAACGTTGCCGGGGTAATAAACCGGAATGTGCTTGTAAACCGCCGCCTTACCCAACGACATAAAGAAGCCGAGCACGAAGGTTAGAATAGTAAAACCAACCACACTGGTGGAAATACTGAAGGTTATTGGGCCGCGGACACCATGCACAACGAACTCACTCTCCGGATAAGACAACAAGAGGGTACACAGCACCGAGACGCTGAAGGTCCAGTACATGACCTTACGTGCCCCGATCCGGTCCGAAAGCCAACCACCGAAGGCGCGGAAGATCGAAGCCGGGATCGAATAGGCGGCACCGAGCATGCCTGCGGTCTTGATGTCCAGACCATAGGCACCAACATAGTAGCGCGGCAACCACAAGGCCAAAGCGACGAAGGCACCGAAAACGAAGAAATAGTAAAGCGCGAACCGCCAGACCTGAATGTTCTTCAGCGGAGCCAAGTGCATCGCGGTCGATTCTGGTGGCAGGTTCTTTGCCCGTCGCTCGACCAACACGGGATCATCCTTGGTGCAAATCCAGAAGATGATCGCCATCATGAAGATCGCCGCCGCCCAAACTTGAGCGACCATGTGCCAGCCATAGGCGACCATCACGAACGGAGCGATGAACTTGGTCACCGCCGCGCCAACGTTGCCCATACCAAAAACACCCAACGCGGTGCCCTGCTTCTCCTTGGGATACCAGCGGGAAACATAGGCGATACCAACCGCGAAGCTGCCGCCAGCGATGCCGACGAACAGCGCCGCCACCAGAAACATTGGGTAGCTGTCGGCCTGGGTCAGGGCCAAAGTCGCGATCGCGGCCGCGATCATGACCGCAACATAGACGATCCGGCCGCCGTACTGGTCGGTCCAGATGCCCAGAGCCAGACGGCTGAGTGAGCCGGTCAGAATTGGGGTTCCGACCAACAGCCCAAACTGAGAATCACTCAGGCCATAGTCTTTTTTGATCTGCACGCCGATGATGGCGAAGATCGTCCACACGGCAAAGCAGACCGTGAAGGCAACGGTGCTGATGATGAGGGCCTGGTTCTGCTGGCCTCTCGAAACACCATCTAGGTTATTCATGCACTTAACGCTCCCGCCAAAATGGCGATTTAACAAGGTCTGGTTTAACTAAGAAACCGGCTTTTATTCTCTCTAGCAAGCCGGAATGGATCGGACATCGGAAACAATTCCAATAAAACCCACAAGTGGCACCCTGACTGGCACCCCGCATCACGGCAGGAAATTGGTGACGATATCCTTATACCCACAAATTTACTGTTTGTTTTACCTTGAACATTTTGCGTGCTCGGTGTGCTCTTGGTATTCTCTCTTGTATTTATCGGCAGTACTTTTAGTGAGCGAACCGCGAACTTGATTTGACGATGGTCAATTGGCTAGGGGGTGCGACAAAATGTCGCACCCCTAAAAGATGCAATTTTAACCCTTGATCCAACCTGCCCGTGAAATTTCGGGCGTAACCAAGCGGATAGGGGGAGACTTCGCCCTTATTCCGACAAATTTGAGGTAAATCCCGATCAAAGGTTTGTGGATGAACGGGTCGGCGGATGGGATTGGGATCGTCTCCGGCCATAACCGCGGTCAGTGTGGCAGATCGAGGCCAAAGATTTCGGTTAGCGAAAGGCCATCAGCAAAGCGCTCGCTCCACGCGTCCAAATGATCGATGTCGGCCGCGCGAACGCAGCTTTCGACGTCGGGCGGCACAGTTTTGAAGCGGCGGCAAAGCAGGCGCAGGAGCGTATCAGCCTTGCCTTCGGCCTTGCCCTTGGCTTCGCCCTCGGCCTTACCCAGCAGAATTCCTTTCTCGATGCCAAGCGGCCCGGCCGCTACATCCTCGGCATCGAGTGCGACGGTGCCAGCTATCACCGCTCGCGTTCGGCGCGCGATCGTGACCGCCTGCGTCAGGCGGTGCTGGAAGATCACGGCTGGAGGTGTGCGGTTTTGTTATTCGCTCACAGATCATCTGGGCCAAATCTCGCTTTGTCCTTGGCCGGGGGGATTATCATTGGCAGCACGAGCCATGTTTATATGCCGTGCGCAAGGGCGGTACGGGCCACTGGCAGGGCGCGCGTGCTCAGCCCACGGTCTGGCCGATTTCGACCGGCGACGAATATCAGGCCCCGGTTCACGGCACGCAACAGCCGGTCGCCTGCACGCGCCGTCCGATTGAAAACAACTCGGCCGAAGGCGATGCGGTTTATGAGCCGTTTTCCGGCTCCGGGACCACCCTGATCGCCGCCGAACGAAC
This sequence comes from uncultured Gammaproteobacteria bacterium, assembly GCA_963575695.1. Taxonomy (GTDB): domain Bacteria; phylum Pseudomonadota; class Alphaproteobacteria; order Azospirillales; family Azospirillaceae; genus CAUYTZ01. The sequence goes on from CAUYTZ010000115.1 coordinate 16,360, forward strand.
ACACCGCCACTGTTTCGCCC
>CAUYTZ010000116.1:0-4362 GCA_963575695.1 uncultured Gammaproteobacteria bacterium
GCGCCGCTACGAGGTGCCGTGCCCGAAGTGCGGCGCGTTCGCGGTGATCGAGTGGGCGCAAATCGAGTGGCCGGAAGGCCAGCGTCACCTTGCCCACCGGGTCTGTCCGCACTGCCAGGGCGTCGCCGAGGAACGCGACAAGCCGGCGATGCTGGCCGGCGGGCGCTGGACCAAAACCGCCGAGGGCGACGGCAAGACCGCCGGCTTCCACATCTCGACCCTCTATAGCCCGTTCGAGACCTGGGGCGAGATCGCGGTCGGCCCGACCGAGATCGGGCAGTTGACGCTGCTGTTCTTCGCATTCAGCTTTACTGTCCAGGACGGACAGAATTGCTTGCTATCGACCGTGATCGCGACAGCCACGGCGCCCCGGCTCCGGTGCGCTGCTATCGTGGCCTGTTCGACGAACACGATCTCCACCAGCGCGGCCAACGCGACCACTGGAAGAAGAAGTCGCTGATCGAAGCGGTCTGGGGCTGGGCGATCACTTGCCACAAGTCTCAGGGCAGCCAGTGGGAAAACGTCATCGTCTTCGATGACGGCCTCGGCCGCACCGCCGAGGACCGAGCCCGCTGGCTCTACACCGCGATCACCCGCGCCGAGAAAGGGCTGGTGATCCTTGATTGACCTCAACGACGCCCCCCTTCAGGTCCCGCCCCGGCCGCCGGCATCGCCCTTCGTCATCGATCTGAACGACGTGGCGCCGCCGCCCGGCCGCTACGACCTGGAAGAGCTGTCCCGGCGGCTGTCGGAACAGGCGGGGAGTTGGGTGCCTCAGTTGTTTCCCAACGGTCGCCAGGAGGGCGGCGAGTTGCGGCTCGCCAACATCAAGGGCGAACGGCCGAGGAAGACCGGCTCCTGCGTCATTCCGCTGACCGGGACCTACGCCGGTTGCTTCCACGACTTCGACACCGGCGAGAGCGGCGGGCCGCTGAAAACGCTGGAGCACGCCACCGGATTGTCGGGCCGCGCCCTGTTCGACTACGCCGCCGGTCTGGTGGGTATGGCCGCCCCCAGAGTCCAGCCGGCACGGGGAGCCGCGAAGGCGCGCAAGGAGGAAGATACCGCCCGCGAGATCGCCTTCATCCTGTCGCGCACTGGGCCGATCGTCGGCACGCTGGCCGAACAGCACCTGCGGCAACGCGGTCTGGACAATCCGGACTGCCCGGATCTGCTGTTCCACCCCGATCTTGCCCACCGGTCGACCGGAACCGGCTATCCCGCCATGGTGGCCATCGTTCGCGACGCCGCCGGTAACCCGATCGGCATCCATCGCACCTTCCTCGCCCCCGACGGCTCGGGCAAGGCCCTGATCGAGAAAAACCGGATGATGCTCGGCACGGTGGCCGGCGGCGCGGTGCGGCTGGTGCCGCTCGGCGACGGCAGCTTCCTCGGCCTGGGCGAGGGCATCGAAACCGTCCTGGCCGTGCGCCCCGCCTGTCCCGGACTGCCGCTGTGGTCGGCGCTGTCGGCTGGGAATCTCGAACAGGTGGTGGTACCGGAGCAGGTCACGACGGTGATCATCTTCGTCGACAACGACCTCAGCGGCACCGGTCTCAAGGCCGCGCTCCGCGCCGCTGCCTTCCATCACGCCGCCGGCCGCCGGGTCTGGATCGTCATGCCGCCCACTCCTGGCGACGATTTCGACGATCTGTTGATGCGCGAGGGGCTGGAAGCGGTGCGGGCGGCGCTGGCCACGGCGTGGGAATGGCAACCGGAGGCGATTCTTGCCGCCGAACAGCAGGAACCCGCCGCGGAACCCGTCCCCGAACCCAGGATCGGCGGGCAGAAGCCGCTCGGCTTCGAAATCCCCGCCGGCACGCTACCGGCGCTCCGCGCCGACAACGGCGATCTCGCCGAGGTCACCGATCGCTGCTGGGACACCTTGCGCGCAGCCAACGATCCGCCCTGGCTATTCCGCTGCGCCGCCCATCCGGCCTGGATCGAGCGCGACGACAAGGGCCAGCCGGTGCCGAGAGACCTCACCGACAGCCGTCTGCGCCACGTCCTCGCCCAACTGATCACCTGGAGCAGCCGCACCAAGACCGGCGATCTCGCGCCGGCCTATCCGCCGGCCGGCGTGGTGGCCAACCTGCTGGCCACGCCCGATCCCGATCTGCCGGTGCTCGCCGGCATCGTCACCGCGCCGGTGTTTGGGGCCGCGGGCGAGTTGCTGACCAGCCCCGGCTATCACCCGGCGACCGAGTTGCTCTACCTGCCGCCAGCCGGATTCTCGGTGCCGCCGGTACCCGACCAGCCCAGCGCGACCGAGATCGCCGCCGCTCGATCACTGTTGCTCGACGACATGCTGGGCGACTTCCCCTTCGTCGGTGAGGCCGAGCGCGCCCACGTCCTGGCGCTGCTGTTGCTGCCCTTCCTGCGGCCGATGATCAAGGGGCCGACGCCGCTGCACCTGATCGAGAAGCCCGAGGCCGGTACCGGCGCGACCCTGATGGTCGATGCGATCGCCATCGTCACCACCGGTTCCAGCGTCAACGTCATGGTCGAGGGCCGCGACGACGAGGAATGGCGAAAACGCCTGACCGCGAAACTTCGCGAAATCCCGTCGCTAGTGCTGATCGACAATCTGCGCCGGACCCTCGACAGCGCCCCGCTGGCTGCCGCCCTGACCGCGCCAGTGTGGGATGACCGCATCCTCGGTAAATCCGAGAACGTCCATTTTCCCATCCGCTGCACCTGGATCGCCACCGGCAACAACCCCCAGTTCTCCAACGAGATGGCCCGCCGGCTGGTCCGCATCCGTCTCGACGCTGGAACCGACCAGCCCTGGTTGCGCGATGGGTTCCGCCACCAGAACCTGCTGGGCTGGGTGCGTGAAAACCGTGGCCGGCTGGTGGCGGCCTGCCTGATCCTCGGCCGCGCCTGGATCGCCGCCGGCAGCCCCCGCCACGCCCGCACCATCGGCAGTTTCGAGGAGTGGTCGCATGTTGTCGGCGGCGTGCTCGATGTGGCCGGCGTGCCCGGCTTTCTCGGCAACCTCAAGGAGACCTACCAGACCACCAACGCCGAAGGCTCGGCTCAGAGCGTGTTCATCGCCGCCTGGTGGGACCGCCACGGCCCGCAGCCGGTCGGCACCGCCGAACTGTTCGACATCGCGGTCACTTGCGATCCGGGGTTGCCGTTGGGCGACGGTTCCGAGCGGTCGCAGCGGACCAAGCTCGGCATCATCGTCACCCGTCTGCGCGACAGAGTGTTCCGGATCGTCGAAATCACCGTGCGGCTCAAGGCCCTCGGCAGCCGGCAGAGGCTACAGCAATGGGCTTTGCTGCCGCAGGATCGCGCCCCAGAGCGCCCCGCTTCAGGCAAAACAACGTCAAATCAAGATGTTGGTGTACCTTCGTGTACCTTTTCCAGTCCCGATATCGCCTCCTATGGCTCAAACTGCGATCCTTTGGCAATGATCGACGAGCCTCAGCCCAAGAAAACATATTCAGATCAATGCGCTCGTGTACCTTGCGTACCTTCTGAGGCGGTTTCCGAACAAAACACGGCTGCCACTGATCATAAGTGTATGTTCAATGAACGTACACACCAAGGTACACCGGGAATAACATCACAAGATCAATCTGTTAATGTACCTTGTGTACCTAGTGTACCTTTTTCCCTACCTCATACGCACACACCCGCACGCGCGTATACGCACACGCCTGCGCACGCTCACACGCGTGAGGGGGCCGTAAAAGGTGCACTAGGTACACAAGCTACATTAAGCCCTGGAAACGACAAGGATTTTAGCAGTGTACCTTCAAAAAAGGTCCCTGCGAGGTACACCGAAACAACCTCTGGTACGTGGAAGGAGACGATATGAGCACCGTCGCCATCGCCCTGATCCAGGCCGTCCACGCCGCGGGCGGCACCATCGTCCTCGACGGGTCGAACCTCCAGCTCGAAGCCCCCGCGCCGCTGCCCGAGGCGCTGCGGGCCAGCCTGCGCCAGCACAAACCGGCCCTGGTCGCCTTCCTCGCCGAACAGGCTGCCAACGCCAATGCACCGGCGGCCGTGCCCGTGCTCCCGCTGGCCGGCATCCCCGACGAGGTTGCGGAAGGCATCGAAGCGTTGGTGGTGGCACCGGCCCCCGAGGGCATTCCCGGTCGCGCTTGGCCGGTGATCGTCGCCGACACGGTGGCGCTGGTGAGCAACGGACAGGTCGCGCAGGCGTTCGCCCTCGGCTGGACCGCCGCAGATATCTTCGGCTGCGACCAGCGCGCGCCCTGGCACCGGCTCGACCGCGCCGGACTGATGCTGATGGTCGATGGCTGGACGATTCCCGAGATCACCGCCGCTCACGCCGCCCTGCGTCACCGCGACGGCAGCGTGCTGCGCTTCCGGCGCCGCCCGGAA
>CAUYTZ010000117.1:0-15533 GCA_963575695.1 uncultured Gammaproteobacteria bacterium
CGACGAAATCTCCGGTTACATCCGGAACTTTGACTTTGACATCGCCTTGGAACGACTGACCGCAGCCATGGCGGCAAGACGGGGGCCGTCTCAGCCGATTCAAGCTATTTCGTCTACTGGTTCTACTGGTTCTGCTGGGCCTGTCCGCCCCACTTTGCCGGATATTGATCCCGACATCTTTGATTTTGAAACGCTGGGGGTGATTTATCGCTGGGATGTGGCCAAGCTGCGAAAGGTGTTGACCGGTTTCACCAATGACGTTCACGATAAACTCGTGGCTTTGGACGTGGCGCACGCCAAGGGCGATGTCGAAGCGATCCGGCACTTGGCGCACGCGCTCAAGGGTTCGGCCCAGAGTGCCGGCGCGAACCGGTTTGGCACGCTCGCGGCGAACGTCGAGAATTTTGTGCGTGACGGCAATGCCGAAGCGGTAGATATGCTGGTGCCGCTATTGGCCCCCACGCTTGCGGAATTGCGCGATGCCATCGCGCCATTCATCGTCCCTAATGGTTAGGTGCGTCATGGCTGAATTCGACATAAAGCGGTACAAGATCCTGCTGATCGATGACGAGTGGTTTATTCGCACGACCATTCGTCAGATTCTGCTCCAAATCGGTTTCGGCAATAATGTCTACGAAGCGAGTGACGCCCAAACCGGAATGAGCGAGACGCTGCGTATTCAGCCGAGCTTGGTGTTGTGCGACATCCACATGCCCGGCGGAGAGGATGGGCTGGCCTATCTTGGTCGTCTTCGCAAGGCCCCGCTGCCGGATGTGGCGGCGACCCCTGTGGTTATGCTGACCTCGGACCGCAGCTCAGAAGCGGTTTTAACCGCCAAAGAACTGGGGATCGACGGCTACTTGGTCAAGCCGGTCTCGGTCGCCACGGTCAAGCGGGCGGTTGAGCGCGCCTTAAAGATTACTTTGCCTTGAAAAGGAATAAACATGGACTCCCATAATTTTACCGAACGGGCCACCATCCTGGTTGTAGACGATACGCCCGATAATTTGAAGTTAATGAGCGCTTTGCTTAAGGATCTCTATAAAGTCAAGATCGCCAATGGTGGCGAGAAAGCGCTGGCCATCGCCGCCTCGGAAACTCCGCCCGATCTAATCCTGCTCGACATCATGATGCCTAAGATGGACGGCTACGAGGTGTGCGAACGCCTGAAGTCTGACCGGGCCACCCGGGATATCCCGGTTATCTTCCTGACCGCCAAGGCGGAAACTCAGGATGAGGAAAAGGGGCTGAGGCTGGGGGCCGTAGACTACATCACCAAGCCGATCAGTCCGCCAGTGGTGTTGGCCCGGGTCGCAACGCACCTGAAACTCAAGGCCAGCGCCGACTTCCTACGTGACAAATCCGCTTTTCTCGAACAAGAAGTCACCAAGCGGACCCGCGAGATCGCGGCGATTCAGGATGTGACCATTCTGGCCATGGCCTCCCTGGCCGAAACCCGGGACTCCGACACCGGCAACCACATCCGCCGCACCCAATTTTACATCAAGGCACTGGCCGAGCGGCTAAAAACCCATCCCCGTTTCTCAGCCTATCTTGATGACGCCACCATCCTTAATCTGTTTAAGTCGGCACCGTTACACGATATCGGCAAGGTTGGTATTCCAGATCGCATCCTGTTGAAGCCCGGCCGCTTCGAGCCTGATGAGTTCGAGATTATGAAGACTCATACCACTCTTGGTTGCAAGGCCATCGAACATGCCGAGCAGGCGTTGGGCATGTTCGTGGATTTTCTTACTTGCGCCAAGGAAATTGCTCTATGGCACCAGGAAAAGTGGGATGGCAGCGGCTATCCCGACGGCATCAGCGGCGATACCATCCCGATTTCGGCTCGCCTAATGGCGGTGGCCGATGTCTATGATGCCCTAATCAGCAGCCGTGTTTATAAGGAAGGCATGGCGCACGAAAAAGCGGTTCAGATCATTCAAGAAGGCAAAGGCAGCCATTTCGATCCCGACATCGTTGATGCTTTTAGTGAAATTCAGGAGGAGTTCCGCACGATCGCAGCCAAGTTTAGTGGTTGATAAAATGGATATGTCATAAAGAAAAGAAGGGGGCCGGGGAATTCATTTCCCGGGCGGGTTTGGGCGGCAGCCCAATCGCCGGCTAGAACCGGATTTATAACGAGATCGAAGATTTGAGGACAGGCTAGGGCGACGATGAACAGCCAGACCAAGATGTTAATGTTTCAGCCTGAACTTGAAACCCTGTCCAGGGATCGGCTGCGGGTGTTGCAACTGGAGCGGCTGAAGGCCTGCCTTGCTCATGCCTATCGCAACGTGCCCCATTACCAGGCGGCGTTTGCCGCCGCTGGGGTTACTCCCGACAGCCTGCGCGATCTGGACGATCTTCAGCGCTTTCCGTTTACGGTCAAGGACGATCTGCGCCGCAACTATCCGTTCGGCCTGTTCGCCGTGCCTCAAGATCAGATCCTTCGCATCCATGGCTCATCCGGCACCACCGGCCGGCCGACCGTGGTTGGTTACAGCCGGGGCGATCTTGACCGCTGGGCCGATCTGATGGCGCGTACCTTGGTCTGCCTGGGTGCGCGGCCCGGTGACATCGTTCATAACGCCCATGGCTATGGCCTGTTCACCGGCGGTCTTGGGGTGCATTACGGTGCCGAGCGTTTGGGCTGTACCGTGGTTCCGATGTCGGGCGGCAACACCGAGCGTCAGGTGGTGTTGCTCCAAGATCTGGGGGCCAATGTTCTGGTGGCAACCCCGTCCTATGCCTTGCGCATTGCCGAAGTTGCCGGGCAGATGGGGGTAAATCTACGAGACGGCCCGTTGCGCTGCGGCGGTTTTGGTGCCGAGCCGTGGAGCGAAGCCATGCGCCGGGAGTTGCAGGCCAGCCTGGGGATTACCGCTGGCGACATTTACGGCTTGTCCGAAATTCAGGGGCCGGGGGTGGCGGCCGAGTGCCATGTCGCCCAGGCTGGTCCCCATATCTGGGAAGACCACTTCCTGGTTGAGGTGATTGACCCAGAAACCCTGGCACCGTTGCCGACCGGATCGACCGGTGAACTGGTGATCACGACTCTTACGAAAGAAGCGTTGCCGATGGTCCGCTATCGGACCCGAGATATCACCCGTCTGACCGACGAACCGTGCGCCTGCGGCCGCACGCATCGCCGCATTTTGCGCATCGCCGGCCGCAACGACGACATGCTGATCATTCGTGGTGTCAACGTTTATCCGACCCAAATCGAATCGGTGCTGATCGGGTTGCCGGATCTAACCCCCCACTATCAATTGGTCATCGAGCGCTCCGGCCGTCTCGACACCATGACCGTGGAAGTGGAAGCCGCCCCAGGCACCAACCTTGATCCCCTCTATCTGTCCTTCCAGGGCAGAATGATCGAGCATCATATCAAATCGATGATCGGGGTTAATTGTTCCGCAGTGGTCAAATCGCCGGGCGAGGTGCCACGGTTTGAAGGCAAGGCGACGCGGGTTCGTGATTTGCGTAAATAGGCATACAGTGTGTTAATCAGCCTTTAGCAGCCTTTGGCCGTTTGAGTGTGGTAAGTTCGGCGACGATTTCTGGCCTTGGAGCACGCGACCGCATGACCCCCGAGTTCCATGGCACCCCGGTTGCCACGCCCGGCGATAAACCTGGTCAGCGGTCGGGGCGCGCCTCGTTGTTGCCGGCGGCGGTGGCGGCGGTGCTTAAATGGCGGATGACTGAATTCATCGGCCTGGGCGTGATGCTGTGCGGGGTTACGCTGGGTCTGATCGTGCTAACCTATGATCACCATGATCCATCATGGAACACTGCGGCCCTACCCGGTCATTCGCCACGCAATTTGTTCGGCATTTCTGGTGCCTATATCGCCGATGTGCTGCAACAGTTCTTGGGCAAGGCTTCATCGGTATTGCCGATTCTGATCATCGCTTGGGGGGTGCGAATCGCCAGCCACATGGGCTTGCCCAAGGTATTTCGGCGGATGGTGCAAGCGCTGTTGGGCACGCTGCTGGCGGCGGCGGCGTTGGCGGCATTGCCGCTGTTTGGCTCGTGGCCGATGGGCAGCAAGACCGGTGGGGCTGCGGGGGATATTTTGCTTGGGCTGACCGATCGGTTCGGGTTGCTGCCATCCAAGGAAACCGCAGCCGTGATCGCGGCGGCGTTGGCGGTGTGGATGCTGGGTGGTGCCCTGGGGTTTTCGATTATCGGCTGGATCAGCGGTATGCGCGTGCTGGGGGCGATGATCACTGATTTGGCTCGGTTGGTTGGAGCCACCGCCTGGACGATCGGCCACAATGGGGCCCAGATTGCGGCCCAGATACGCGGTTTTTCGCCCCCCCCTCCACCGGCCGGGACCGCAAGCGGTGGTGAGGATGCGTTGTGGTCCGGCATTCTGGCCCGGTTCCGTATCCTGGCCACGCCGCCCGCTTCCGCTTCCTCGTCTCCATTCGTCGCGACCACCCGCCGGGAACCGGGTTTTGGCCCCGGTACTGCCGCGTCCCCGGGTGACGCAAGCCCCTCGTCCAGCCTCTCGTCAAGTTCATCGCCGATGGCGGAGTTGTTTGGCAGTGTACCTCGGCCACGGGTTGAACCGGTGGTTCAGGCTCCGGTCGGGCCCCCCGAACCTAGCCGACGGGCGCAGGCGGAAAAACAGTCGCACCCGGTTCACAGTCACCACGAGCCGCATGTTTACCACCTGCCCGCATTCGATTTGTTGCAACCCGCTAAGGTCGGCGGTGCCTTCGCCGTGGATGAGGAGGGCTTGAAGCGTAACGCCGAGATGTTGCTGGGCGTGCTGGGTGATTTCGGGGTGCGTGGTATCATTCAAAAAGTCAGTCCCGGGCCGGTGGTTACGCTCTATGAACTGGAGCCGGCACCGGGGACCAAATCATCGCGGGTGATTGGCCTGGCCGACGACATCGCCCGCTCGATGAGCGCGGTGTCGGTGCGCGTGGCGGTGGTGCCGGGACGAAACGTGATCGGCATCGAATTGCCTAATCTGCGTCGTGAAACCGTGTTCCTGCGCGAATTGCTTGAGGCTGAAGCCTATGAGCGGGCCAACGCTCGCCTGCCGCTGGTGCTGGGCAAGGATATCAGCGGTGCGCCGATTGTGGCCGATCTGGCCCGCTTTCCGCATCTTTTGGTTGCCGGAACCACCGGTTCGGGTAAGTCAGTGGCGATCAACACCATGATTCTGTCGCTGCTCTACCGGCTGCGGCCGGATCAGTGCCGGTTCATCATGGTTGATCCCAAGATGCTGGAATTGTCGGTCTACGAGGGTATTCCGCATCTGCTTTCGGCGGTGGTCACGGACCCGAAAAAAGCGGTGGTGGCGCTGAAATGGGCGGTACGGGAAATGGAAAGCCGCTACCGCGACATGTCTAAGCTGGGCGTGCGCAATATCGAAGGCTTTAATGCCCGGGTGCGCGAGGCGCGCGAGCGGGGCGAGCCGCTGACCCGTCGCGTGCAAACCGGTTTCGACCCCGATACCCACAAGCCGTTGTTTGAAGAGCAGCCGCTGGTACTGCGTGAGTTGCACTATATCGTGGTCATCGTCGATGAAATGGCCGATTTGATGCTGGTTGCGGGCAAGGATATCGAAGCCGTGATTCAGCGTCTGGCGCAAATGGCCCGCGCCGCCGGCATTCATCTGATCATGGCCACGCAACGGCCCTCGGTGGACGTGATCACCGGCACAATCAAGGCCAATTTCCCAACCCGGATCAGCTTCCAGGTGACTTCCAAGATCGACAGCCGCACCATCCTGAGCGAAATGGGTGCCGAACAACTGCTCGGCCAGGGCGACATGCTCTACATGGCCGGCGGCGGCCGGATTACGCGCATCCACGGCCCGTTTGTGGCCGATGAAGAGGTTGAGAAGGTGGTCGCCTATCTCAAGACTCAGGGCGAGCCGGATTACGTTGATGCCGTGACCGAGGAAATAGACGACGACGGCGAAGACGGCAAGAGCGGTTCATCTGGTGGTGGAGCGTCGGCGAGCGGTGGTGGTGGGGCCGGCAACGGCGAAGCCGGCAATGAGGACGAATTGTATGATCGGGCGGTGGCGGTTGTCTCCCACGAGCGCAAGGCTTCAACCAGCTTCATCCAACGCCAGTTGCGCATCGGCTATAACGGTGCCGCGCGCTTGATCGAGCGGATGGAACGGGAAGGCGTGGTCAGCAAGCCCAATCATTCCGGAAAACGCGAAGTCCTAACCAGATCTGCGGAAGAATAGGAACAAAGCCCTGGTCTTAGCGGCGAGGCATACCGGTCGGCCCGGTCGGCAGCCCCGGCGGCTTGATTGCGCCGCGCGACACGATCACCAATGCCTCGCCCAGCAACCGGCCGGTGTCCGTAATTCCGGCCACCGCGATCCCATATTTACCCGTACTGAGGCGAAACACGGGCAGGGTCGCCACCAGCCGGCCCTTGCCGTCAAGCGGGATGGTTTGATCGAAGTCGGGATAGAGCTTGCGGCTGTCGGCATCATAGAGCCTTATCCTAACCGTGGTCCCGGCCAGTTGCGGAAAGTTGCCGAGCAGCTCAACCGCCGCCCGTTCGGGCTGATCGGCATCGCGTGCGGTGCACTGAATGCCCAGGCGGCAAATCAGAATTTGAACGTTCATCCGTGGATTGGCGGCTTTGGCCGGTAGTGGCATTGCTGCGACGCAGACCGCCAACACCAGAAAACCCAGGCCGGCCACCAGACGATGCAGCGGATTCATATCACAGCCCTTTTCAAAGCAACGTTACCGACAGACGCCCGGGTGCCGGTAAGGTAAACCGGCACCGACGGCCCGTCATCACAAATTTGGGGGGCGATCCGGCCAAAGGATGATACGTTTCAGGCGGCTGTTTGGGGAAGGCGGATGGAAAGAACATTGGTCGCAAGGGTTGCCGGTGGGTTAATCGTGCTGGGACTACTGGGCGCGGTCTGGGCAAAAGACGCCATGGCGGAAACCCAACCCGTTCGCGGGGACTATTTCGTCAGCGCCGATACGGTGATCATCGGCTGTACGGCGGGGGCTGCGGCGGGGGTGTTGGCGGGGTCATTGCCGGTATTCGCCGCGCTGATAGCGCAAACCGGGCTTTCAGTAAGCGTGGCCTTGTTGGTCAACCTCACTGGTTTGGGCTGCGTCGTCGGTGCTGCCAGCGGTGGCGTGGCGATCCTGACCGCCATGGGGCTGGACCATTATAAGATACCTCCCGCCGCTAAATAACATCCGTGCAGAGGAGACGAGGCTGATGAGGCGCATGGCTTTGGGATTGCTGACGGCGATTCCGCTGTTGCTGGGTTGGACTCCGGCCAGGGCCCAGGGCGTTGATTTGGGTATACTGATGTTGCTGGCAGGGCCGGTCAGCGAAGCGGTGCAAGAGACAATCCTGCTGATCCGTCGGGGCGACAATTTTATCTCGGTCGACTCTCTGGTGGTGGCCTGCACGGCGGGAGCATCGGCGGGCGTGATGGTTGGGGTCGCGCCAGCCCTGGGTTTCACCGCAACCGGCATCGCCGCACCCGTGGCGGCGACCTATGTGCTGGGGGCGGCGATTCTGTCCTGCGGCATGGCGCTGGTCGGCGGTGCGGCCGGCATGGGTACGGCCAGGGGCTTGGAAGTCTTGCGCCAGAGTTCATCTAACTATTTTCCTCGTGGAGACTAACTTGGAAAAGCTTATTTCCTATGCTTCGTCGGCCGTAATCTGTATCAATTTGGCGCTTTGTTCCCCGGTTTTGGCTGCTGAAGGCGATCCACTTGAATCTTTCAACCGCTCTATGTTCGGGTTCAACACGCTGGCGATAAAATACGCGATCGGTCCCGCCGCAGATTTTCTGGATACCTGGATTCCCGATGGAATCAAGCGGATGGGTGGGAATATTTATTCCAACATGATCGAACCCGAGTTCATTGCGACCAATCTATTCAGGGGAAACAACCAGGATGCGGGGGTTTCTGCTGCACGTTTCGCCATTAACACCACCCTTGGCCTGGTGGGGGCGTTCGATGTTGCCCAAACCATGGGCTACAACCGGCGGGAAATCGAATTCGGCGAGGGCATGTGCGGATTGGGGGTGCCGGCGGGGCCGTTCGTGGTTTTGCCGTTGATCGGGCCAACCAACATCGCCCACGCAGGGATACTGACCGGCTTTTTCACGGTCGAGTGGTACGTGCTGAGTTTGATCTCCAGTCTGTTGGCCACCGCCGATCTGGTGGTTGATCTCAGCGCTTCCGCCGCCAGTCTGCGTTACGCCGGTGAGCAGCCGGATGGCACACTCACGGACCCCTACCAGATCCAGCGCGCCGAGTATGCGAAGTACATTGGGGGTGGTTGTTCAAAAAAGTGAGCCGGTTCGGCGATCTGTTCGTGTCTGGGTTGTAAACTAGCCAGCCAGCCGCTCGCGGACGTCCTCAACATACTCGTTGAACGGCAGCACCACTTCGTTGGCGGTGCGCGCGGTCACGTCCGACAACTGCGCACCCTGGTGGAAAAAAGCCTGGGTCCACGCCTGAAGATAGCCGCGCTGAAGCTCGATCGCCTCTTGCGGCGAGCGCGCACAGACCAGGGCTCCGGCGGTCGCCATGCCCTGGCGAATCGCCCCCTGGACATAGCCGGAGACCGACGCCCCCGCCTCTTCCAAGCCGCGCGCCACGATTTCCCCCGAAACCACCATCGCCTCAACCGAACGTTGGCCCTCTTCGATCAGCCGGTCCAGGTTGCGAATCACCTTTCCGCCCTGTTGGCCCCATTCGCGCTGGCGACGTTGAACCATCTCGGCCAGCAACCGCCGGCCAAGACCGGCGGCATCCTCGAACTGTGCTGTGAACTGGGGAAGGCTGGCCATAAGCGGGTAAACCCACGCTAGGGTGAAGGGGGGGACGGGGATGGGAATAGCCCGATCTCGATTGGGACTATAGGCTTCGCTTGATCGTGGTCAATCGCCAATGCTGCAACGCACAAATTCAGCGTCAAATCCCTTGTCGCGTTGCAGAATAATCACCACGAGCCCCAAAGCCCGGCAAGCCGGCAACAGTAGAGATCAACCCTATGACGCGGCGATGGTCAGCGGCGTCCTGGTGTGATAGGTGGGAAACGTGATAGGTGGGGGGCTTGCGCGGAGTCGCCGCTTGATTAACAGTTCGGTGAGTCGGTTTAGCTGATGGTTGCTTCATCCCCTGACTTGTCCTGGTATGGTGCGACCGAGATCGGCCGTGCCGAACATCCGTCACTGGCCGGAGCGGTTGAAGCCGATGTCTGCGTGATCGGCGGCGGCTATACCGGGCTGTCGGCGGCCCTGAACTTGGCCGAGCGCGGGTTCAAGGTCGTGCTGCTGGAAGGGCAGCGGGTTGGTGATGGCGCTTCCGGCAACAATGGCGGCCAGTTGATCACCGGCTATAACCCGTCGATGAAGCGCTTGGCCGGGTGGATGGGGCGCGACGATGCCCAGCGGCTGTGGGACATGGCCGAAGAAGCCAAGGCCTTGGTACGCGAGCGCATCACTCGGCACAAGATCGCGTGCGATTTGCGTTCTGGCACTTTCCATGCCGCGGTCAAGCCGCGACACATGGCCGAGGTTAAGGAATGTCAGCGTGAGTTGCGGGATGATTACGGTTATCGCCACCTGCGCGTGATCGAGGGTGACGAGGTGCGCAAGGTGGTGCGCTGCCCGCACTATCGTGGCGGATTGCTTGATCAGGGCGGCGGCCACCTGCATCCGCTCAACTATGCTCTGGGGCTGGCGCGGGCCGCGACCGAGGCCGGGGTGGTGATTCACGAATGCTCGCCGGTGCTGAAGATCGAATCCGGGCCACGACCCCTGGCGTGTACCGCTCAAGGCCGGGTGCGTTGCTCGTGGCTGGTGCTGGCCGGCAACATCGGGCTGGGCGACCTGAACCCAGCCTTGGAGGGTCGAACCATGCCCGTGGCCACCGCCCTGGTCGCCACCGAACCACTGGGTGAACACGGCATCCGCGAACTGCTGCCGGCCGATGTCGCGGTTTCGGATATGAACTTCGTGATCAATTACTACCGCCGCACGCCCGACCATCGGCTACTGTTCGGCGGCGGAGTCAGCTATTCCGGCATCAGCTTGCCGGATGTGCGTCAACTGGCCCAGCGACGCCTGGTGCGCTGTTTCCCGCAGGCGCGTGAGGTTGCGATCGAATTCTGCTGGCGGAGCAAGGTGGCGATCACGGTCAACCGTCTGCCCGATCTGGGCCGAATCGGCAGCAATATCTTTTACGCCCACGGCTATTCTGGCCAGGGGGTGGCCTTGACCGCGATTGCCGGCAAGGTGATCGCCGAAGCGGTGGCCGGCAGTGCCGAGCGGTTCGATGTTTTTGCTCGCCTCCCGCACCGGGCTTTCCCCGGTGGGCGGCGGCTGCGCACCGCGCTGTTGGTGCTGGTCACGACATGGTGTCGTTTGCGCGACATCTTCGGCTGATTTGTGCTATCGCCTTTCTGAATTTGATGACATTGGCATGGGAACAGCGTCATGAGTGTGTCCGGCAGTGGGACGCTGGCAGTCTGGCCAGGGCAGCCGGCACCGCTAGGGGCGACATGGGATGGCTGCGGGGTTAATTTCGCCCTGTTTTCCGCCCATGCCGAACAGGTTGAACTGTGTCTGTTCGATGCCACCGGCAGTCGTGAGACCGGCCGCGTCTTCCTGCCCGAATACACCGATGAAGTCTGGCACGGCTACCTGCCTCAGGCGCGACCAGGCCAGCTTTACGGCTATCGCGTCCACGGCCCGTACCGGCCAGAATTGGGCCACCGTTTCAACCCGGCCAAGCTGCTGATTGATCCCTATGCCAGGGATTTGGTTGGGCCGCTGAAGTGGACCGATGCCCATTTCGGCTATAAGGTCGGTCACGCACGCGAAGATTTGTCGATCGACCGCCGCGACAACGCCCGCCATGTGCCTAAGGCTCGGGTGATCGACCCCGCCTTTACTTGGGGGGGAGATCGTTCGCCGCGCACGCCGTGGTCGGACACGGTGATCTATGAAGCCCATCCGCGCGGGTACACCAAGCTGCATCCAGAGGTGCCGGAAAAGCTGCGCGGCACTTTTGCCGGCTTGGTCTGCGAGCCAGTGATCGATCACTTGAAAGCGCTGGGCGTGACGGCGATCGAGCTGTTGCCGGTCCATGCTCTGCTTGATGAACGCCATCTGGCTGTGCGCGAGCTGACTAATTATTGGGGCTATAGTTCGATCGCCTACTTCGCGCCCGAGCCGCGTTATCTGTCTAGCGGCGGCATTGCCGAATTCAAGACCATGGTTCACCGGCTGCACGAAGCCGGGTTGGAAGTCATTCTGGATGTGGTCTATAATCACACCGGCGAAGGCAACCAAATGGGGCCGACGCTAAGTTTTCGTGGGATCGACAACGCCAGCTATTACCGGCTGCGGCCCGAAGACCGGCGCTTTTATATTGATGACACTGGCACCGGCAACACGCTCAACCTGTCGCATCCGCGCGTACTGCAACTGATCATGGACTCCCTGCGCTACTGGGTGACAGAGATGCATGTGGACGGGTTCCGTTTCGACCTGGCCACCACTTTGGCGCGTGAGATCCATGGCTTTGATCCCGGCAGCGGCTTTCTCGACGCCTGCCGCCAAGACCCGGTGCTGGGCCAGTGCAAGCTGATCGCCGAACCGTGGGATGTTGGCCCCGGCGGCTATCAGTTGGGCAACTTTCCGCCCGGCTGGGCGGAATGGAACGATCGCTATCGCGACGTGGTTCGTCGTTTCTGGCGTGGCGACCCTGGCGTGTTGCCGGAACTGGGGGCGCGTTTGACCGGCTCGGCCGACATCTTCGAGCGGCGCGGACGGCGGACCTGGGCCGGGATCAACTTCGTTACCGCCCACGACGGTTTCACCCTGCGCGATCTGGTCTCGTACAACTCCAAGCACAATCTGGACAACGGCGAAGAAAACCGAGACGGCACCGACAACAACTATTCCGCCAACCACGGCCAGGAAGGTAACAGCGACCACCCAGCGGTGCTGGAATTACGGGCTCGCCAGCAACGCAATCTGCTAGCGACTCTGTTGGTCTCACAAGGGGTGCCGATGCTCTTGGCCGGCGACGAATTGGGCCGCAGCCAGAACGGCAATAACAACGCCTATTGTCAGGATAATCCGGTTTCGTGGCTGGATTGGGCCCCGCTGCTGGCGGCTCATTCCGATCTCCTCGCCTTTACCCGCGCCGCGCTGGCGTTGCGCCGTCGTCACCCGGCGCTCAGGCGCTCCCGTTTCCTGCATGGGGTGTTCAAATCGGCCGATGGCCTGCGTGATATCCAGTGGTACGCCCCGGGGGGACGCGAAGCCAGCGCCGAGGACTGGCGGTCATCGCAGGCCCGCTGCATCGGTATGCTGCTTAACGGCCACGCCGGCGACATGCCCGCCGCATCAGCAGCCAGCCATGTTGACAACGATGTGCTGTTGGTCATTCTCAATGCCTATCCAGAGGCTGTATCTTTTGTCCTGCCGGATCTGGTGGCGGAGGGAGCGGCCGGAGGCTGGCGAGCGGTGCTGGACACGCGGATGCCCGATGGCAGCCCGGCGGACCCTGCATCGTATCCGGGGGGGTATCCGGGGGGAGGGGCGGTGGTGATTGGCGGTAAGTCGGTGATGGTCTTAACTTTATTCGATCCGTCGAGGGCCGTGCCGGCTGGCGATAGCCATGGCGACAGGGGCGGCGACAGGGGCGGGGGGGAGTGAAGGTGCCCGGCGTTACCGAGCCACCCAGACTGCCGCCCGGGTTGCGGATCTATGCCATCGGCGACATTCACGGCCGACTCGATTTATTGCGTCGTTTGATCGGCCTGATCCAAGCCGATGATGCCGCGCGGCCGGTGGTTCAACGTTCCGTGTTGATTTACCTTGGCGACTACATTGATCGCGGGCCGGAGTCGCGCGGGGTGATTGAGTTCCTGATCGGGGGGCCGCCGTCTGGGTTCGATGCCGTCCATCTCAAGGGCAATCACGAAGACGCCATGCTTCGGTTCCTGGACGATCTGGAAATCGGCATGAGTTGGCTGGCGTTCGGAGCCGTGGCCACGCTGTCAAGCTACGGTGCCAAATTACCGGGAGCCATGCCGGCCCTGGAGCGGTTGCGGCGCGTGCAAACCGAATTGCGCCGAATCCTGCCGGTCAGTCATCGCGATTTCATCCGTCGGATGCCGCTGCGGCTGGTGCTGGGCGATTATCTGTTCGTCCATGCCGGCGTTCGTCCCGGGGTGGCGCTGGAGCATCAGGACGAACAAGATCTGATGTGGATTCGGGATGAGTTTCTCTATTCGTCGGCCAATTTCGGCAAGGTCGTGGTTCACGGCCACACCATTTCCGAGCGACCGGAGATCCGCGCCAACCGAATCGGGATCGATACCGGGGCTTATGCCACAGGCCATTTGACCTGTTTAATGCTGGACGGCGCACAGCGGCAACTGCTGACCACGTAACCAGGGGCGCAAGCCCCTGGTTTTCGTCCTTTAGGATGGCCGATCAGTCGTCTTCGCCGTCGCCATCAAAGCGGTCAACCACGGCGTCAACCAGATAAGCACCAGCCACCGCACCAGCGGTCAGACCCAGGAAGCGCAGCATCGTGCTCACGACGCGGCGGTCGGTGATCGCGGTCGCGGCCATAAGCTCCGTGCCCGGCACCGCGCCGGCTGCAATCGCCGCTGCAACCGCCGGTGACGGCGCGGCCGGAACCGCCCGGGCCAATCCGAGCAGCGGTCGAACCAGGGTGCCGCCGGTGAGCAAATCGGCCACCACCAGACCCCCAACCGCACCTGCCACAATCAGCAGCGTACTATTCGATCCGGCCCCCGCAGGTTGGGTCGGCCGTGCCGGCTGGGTCTGCGCGAAGGCGTTCATAGGCAGCAAAGTAACCAGGGCCGCAATCAGCAACTTTCGCATCACAAACTCCCTCGGGGCGGAAATACCGAAACGGCGCCGGCCTGCATCAGGGACCAGCGCCGTGGTGATCAAAGCCTGACCGGCCTGCTCATTTGCCGCCGTTGATCAGTCCGTTGACCGCCAGACCGCCGACCAGTGCGCCGGAACCCAGAGCCAACATACGCAGCAGGTCGGCACGAGCGGCCACGTCGCGTGCGTCGGTCGCGGCGGAGATCATTTCACCCAGCACGGCACCGGCCTGGCGGGCTTCCATCACTGCGGGCGAATAGACCACAGGGCCGGCGGCGACGGCGCGCGGCGCGGCGCGGAACAACTGGGCGGTCAGGCGACCGCCGGTCAACAGATCGGCCACGACCAAACCGCCGATGGTGCCGGTGACGACGAGAATCGAGGACAGATAGCCCGATCCCGCGCTGTGCGTCGGCTGCGAAGGCTGGGTCTGAGCGAAGGCGTTCATGGGCAGAAGGGCAACAAGGGCTGCGATCAGAAACTTTCGCATCGGAATCTCCTTCGGGGGCAGGGACACGACCGGTTTGCCTGGTGTGTTGTAGCCAAAAACTTGGGTGGCAGGACTGGTGACGGCCCCCACCGGCGGGACATGGCAGCGACGATACCGTTGACTGCAACCAGACGCAAGACGCTTTCGGGCCTCGACTCAAGGTTCGTCATAAAACAAGTTAAGAATGGTTGCGGTTATCGCCGCGCCTGAGACCATGGTCAGCACCGAGGCCAAGCTGATTTGGCGAATCACCCAGACCAAACGCGACGGAAACACCAGCCAACTCGAAAACAAGCCCGGCGGCACCCGTCCCGCCACGGCGCGGGCTGGGGCCAGATAGGGTTGTGGCCGTACGCCACCAACCAGCAGGTACCAGACTTCTGAACCGGTCAGATCATCGGCGATCACCGCGCCGGCGATCAGCCCAACCACGGTGATCAACATTCTTCCGGAACTGGGGCCATTATCGATCACCCCCACCACCTGAGTCCCGCTTCGGGTGTTATCGCCCGCGATCAACAGGGTCGGCGGTCGCGAATCGAGCGGTCCCGCCAACGCCGGACCGACATGGCCACAGCCAAGCAGCGCCGCCAATCCCAGCGTCACCATGCCGACCCGCCTGGCCATCGTTACCCTCCCGCCAATCTCAACCATCTTTGCGCCGCGACCCCTACTCCATGACACTGCCATGATCGGGTCAGTGCCGTCCAGAGTCTGTTTCCACTTAACCCGGGACGCGCCCCTAACGCCCACACCCCTCCCCGGAAGCGGGAACCAAAGAGAAGTAACGGTAAACCATAAATAACGCAAATGACCCAAAGCAGTCACTAGGCGTTATTTGTGATTTGCCTTCTTCTTCTTCTTCTTACCCAGTTTCGCCACGCAATATAATTACCACCCCCCTCGGTGCCGCTCAAAAGCGCGCAGACCTTGACTTCGGCCCGCTCTGGGTGCAGTTTCCCGAGGCGACCGGAGGGGATGACGACTCACCCCTTCCGGCCTGACCACGACCGACTTAAGCAAGGACCAGTCGAACCATGGCTGACGAGGCTTTTATCACGCCCGCACCACTGCGCGCACGCACGTCCCCGATTTCCATCGAAGATGGCGGCCCAGGAGTCCCTAAGG
>CAUYTZ010000118.1:0-1323 GCA_963575695.1 uncultured Gammaproteobacteria bacterium
ATCTCCCGATGACTCTGGTCCGTGAACAAGAATCCCCCCAGACGATTGCCCCGCTGGGCGGCTCCCCCGGCCACCAGGGCCGCCCCGCGGGCCGCCCGGACCGCTTTGAAGGTGCCGCGGGTCGCAAAACACAGGGCGGGACGCAACTCGACCCAGACCAGAATGGCCCGTTCCCGGTCTTCGTGAAAAATTTTGGTGTACGGTTTGCCCGTGCGTGCCGTCACGCGCCCACCTGCGCGCGCCCAGCGGCTCGGATAAACTCGACTTCCTGCACCTAATCGTGGTCCTGGCCGCGCACGAGGTCGAAGCGATCGGCGCGCTCTATTTCGACAACACCACCATAGCGATTAATGCTTCGAGCGAAGCGACCGACGCGCCTTATGCCCGCAGCGGCACGGTCTATGCCCAGATCTGGAAACACCTGGGATCACCCAGCCAGAACGCCGACAGCGTGCTGGTTGCCAACGCCGGCGGCGAGTGGACCAATGCCCACCGTCTGCGCGGCCGGGCCTATCTGCATCTGCAACTCAAACGCGATGATACGGCATTTCCGTCGGCCCTGCCCAATGTCTCCGCCCTGGTCAAGGGCCGCAAACTCTATGATCCGCGCACCTCAACCACCGTCTGGTCCGACAACGCCGCGCTCGCCATCCTCGATTACCTGATGGCCCCGTTCGGTCTGGGTTGCACGCTTGACGAACTGGACCTGTCCTCATTCATTGCGTCGGCGACACTGTGCGACGAGGCGGTCGCCCGGCCCGGCGGCAACGAAAAACGCTATATTTGCAACGGCGTCATCGATCTCGACCAGGCGCCGGTCCAGGTCTTGCCGCGCCTCCTGTCCTGTTGCGCCAGCCGCTTGACCTACACCGCCGGCAAGTGGCGGCTGTTCGTCGGTGCCTATCTGCCGCCCCTGGTCGAATTGGCCGAAGCCCAGGCCCGCGACGTGCTTACCGTGCGTCCGCGCCGATCGCGCCGAGATCTGATCAACACCGTTCGCGGCACCTTCCTGTCGCCGGCCCACAACGGCCAGCCGACCGACTACCCGCCGGTGACCGTCGCTGCCTACCGGGCCGAAGACGGCGATCTGGAGGTGTCGGAAAACCTGGATCTGCCGTTCACCAACTCACCTTATATGGCCCAGCGCATTGCCCGCATCACCCTGGAAGCCCGCCGCCGGCAGTTGTCAGTCGAGTTCCCGTCCAATCTGGCCGGGTTGCGGCTGGCCGCCGGACAAACCGTGGCCCTGTCGTTGCCGCGCCTCGGGCTGTTGAACCAGCCGATGGTGGTCCAGTCCTGGCGCATGGCCGAAACCATGGGCGT
>CAUYTZ010000119.1:0-2186 GCA_963575695.1 uncultured Gammaproteobacteria bacterium
AACCGCCGTCACGGTATAGGTGGCGTTCTGCTTGAAGACCGAATTACCGGCTTCGACCCGCATTTTCATCTTCTTGGCGTCGCCATCAATCGGGGTACTGACCCGCGCCGGCCCTGGCCGCAAGCCATAACCCCCCCTGCAATGCGACGGGGTCACCATACCCCTCACGGCACCTGGCTGTATCACGGGGGTTGCTGGAGTTCCAGCTTTCCACGTGAAACAGCGAGGAGCCCAACGGCGACGCCTTTTTCGACTACACCGTGCGCGACGATTTCGGCCGGGAGTCCTCGGCCCGGGTCGAGGTTGATCTGGCGCCGGTCAACGATGCCCCGGTCGGGGTTGATGACCCGCTGATCACCGGCAGCGAGGACACGATCCTGCGTATCCGCATGGACGCGCTGCTGGCCAATGATTATGACGTCGATGGCGACGGCGAGTTCGAGCCGCTGCATATCGTCAGTGTGCGGCCGCTTCAGGACGCCCAGGGCAAGGATCTCTACCCCTATTGGGATCACGAGAACTATCAGGGCGCCGGCACCAACGTTACCTGGAAGTTCGATGGCCAGTATCTGGAACTCAAGCCTGCGCCGGACACCTTCGGCTTCGCCGGTTTCGAATATGTTCTGGCCGATACCGCCGGCGCGACCTCGACCGCCAAGGTCGAGCTGTACCTCAATCCGGTCAACGACGCGCCGCGCATGGAGAAGCAGACCCGGGCGGTGCGTCTGGAAACCACCACCCAGATCACCGTCGCGGAACTGATGGCGCATGTCACCGACATCGAGGGCGACGGCTTTTCCTTCGTCGGCCTGCATGAGGCCGCCAGCGGCAGCGCCACCGACAACGGCGCCGCAATCTTTGATGCTGAGACACAGGCAATCGTGTACACGCCGGCCGCGCTTGGTGCGGGCGCAATCAGTTTCGACGTCATCGACGCGCGCGGCGCCAGCGCCACGCTGCACTATGCGCTCAAGGTCAAGCCGCTCAACGATCCGCCGGTTGCGCACAATGATTACGGTCTGCGCACGCTGGAGGATACCATCCTGGTCATCGATCCGGCGACGCTGCTGGCCAACGACGCCGACGCCAACGGCGATACCCTGGTTCTGGCCGGGCTGGAGCGCTTCCCCGACAACGGCAAGGTTCGCCTGCGCGACGACGGCATGATCGAGTTCCGCCCGCGGACCGATTATAACGGCAACGCCGGCTTCCATTACATAGTCAGCGATGGCCGCGGCGGAACCGCCACCGGCTATGTGGCGATCACCGTCCTGCCGCGCAACGATGCGCCGCTGCTGCGGGACGATGTGGTCACCGGGATCGAAGACAAGTCACTGTACGTGATCCCGGCCGAGGCCTTCGGCAACGATCTCGACCTGCAAGGCGACGTGCTGTTCTTCCGCACGTCTTCGATCATCGGTGTCTTCGACAAACGCTACCTCTCACCCGGTTATACGGTCGAGGCCACGGCGCCCAACAATGAGCCGCTTCCGTCGTGGCTGAGTTTCGATGCCGCAAGCATGACCTTCACCGGCACGCCCCCGGCCGGTACGACCAGTTTTGAGGTCGCACTGTTCCTCCACGATCCCGGCAACGCCGCGACCTACGCCCATCGTTTCACCTTCCGCTCCGATGCCTTCGGTGCCCTGGCGGGCGGGCTGTCGGTGGCGGACGATGTGCTCAAAGACACGATCATCCGTCAGCCCTTGGCGACGTCGTATGAGTTCGGTTCCGCACCGTTCGCGGACGGCACCACCGTTACCGTGACGCTGGCCGATGGCGCGGCTTTGCCCGACTGGCTGAGTTTCGATGTCGCGACGAGGCGTTTCGCCGGCACGCCACCCGCCGGCCTCGAGGCCCCGGTCGAGGTCTCGCTTGCGTTCACCTGGCGCGACCCGGTGAACGCCACGGCGGCTCCGGTCACTCATACCGACCGGATTGCGCTTGACCCGGCCGCCTTCGCCGATGGGGCGACGGTCGCCTATGACAGCGATCTGGCGCTGTTCGACATCTCGAAGGGGCATTTCCAGGCCAGTCTGGCCGGCGGGCGGGCGCTGCCCGACTGGCTGGGGTTCGATGCGGCGACGCGGACGATTGTGCAGACCGGGTTCCCGCCCGACGCCGGCGCGCCGGTCGCGCGCGTGCAGGTCACCTTCACCCCTGATCCTGAAACGCTGCCCAAGGAT
>CAUYTZ010000120.1:0-1605 GCA_963575695.1 uncultured Gammaproteobacteria bacterium
TGTTGCGTTCTGTCAGTCAGTCCACAATTAATGGCTTGCCGGGCTTGAAGGATCTGCCAATCATCGGGGCCCTATTTCGTGACAATAACTTCACTCGCGGCGAAACGGAACTGATGATCATGGCTTCACCGGAATTTTCTGCGCATATCGCGCAGATGGTGCGCCATTTTCATATTGAGCAAATCAAAATCTTCTCGCCAGATGGGACCGTAATCTTATTAACCATAGCCTGGACCTCTGTCTGAGCTTGGCAACATACTCCTAAACGTCGTCAACAATTCGGAAAACTGGAAATTCTTTAAAACGGAACTGGAAAGGATCACCGCCGAAATTCGGGCAAAACATGGCAACCCGACCAAGTCAAGGTTCACTATCAGGGCACCCTGTTAGACGGCTCCGTGTTTGACAGCTCCATCGCCCGGAAAGAGCCGGTCACATTTCCTTTAAACCGGGTCATTCCAGGCTGGACCGAAGGGGTGCAACTCATGCCCGTGGGCGCCAAATACCGCCTCTTTGTCCCCGCAAAACTGGGATATGGCAGCAAGGGCGCACCACCCAAAATCGAACCAGAAGCCACGCTGATCTTTGAAGTGGAATTGCTGGAAATCGTTAAAGAGAAAGAGCCAGAGTGCCCGAGAGCGTGCCGCTGATCGTCTGCGCCGAGGTCTTGGTGATGAAGTCGCTGTTGGTCGTGCTGTTTGCCGCAGTGTCGGCCGAGAAGGCAACCGTGGAAATGGTGGTGGTCGGCGCTACGGTATCCAGGCTAACGGTCAACGAACCGCCGGCCGTGCCGACATTCCCGGCCACATCCGTCACCCGGGCGGTCAGGGTCTTCGATCCATCAGAACTCCAGCCCGAACCAGAACCCGAGCCAATGGACATCGAAACCGAACCGGCTGTGATCTCGGCACCGGTCAGCGTGTGCGTAACCGCCGTGCCAAACGAAACGCCACCGATCAGAAGCTCAACCGTGTCTCCGGCGACCGCGCCGGTGCCGGCCAAATCAACCGTGACCGCAACCCCGGCAGCCTTCTCCGCCGCACTAATTCCGTTGCTGGCCACCGCAACGGCCAAAGCAGCGCTTGGTGCGGTCGGAGGCCTGGTGTCTACGATGTAGTTAGCGGAATTAGTCGATCCTGCAGAGGTATTGCTCGTCGAGTCGGTCCAGCCCGTGCCCACGGTGACAACGTTGGTCGCATCCTCAAGGTCATTGGTCGGCGTGAACGTCGCCGTATAAACCAATGGATTGGACGTTGCGCTGAACGCGGACAGCAGCCCGTTCTGGACCGCCACGTCGTTTGCGTCAAACCCGCTCGGAGCAGAACTAAATGTGAACGTTACCGTCGCGGTGTCACCCACTTTAAGTATGGTGTCACTCAGGCTGATTGAAACAGTCGGAGCCACGGTATTGAGGGTTACTGCCAACGAGCCGCCGGCAGCGCCAACATTCCCGGCCACATCTGTCACCCGAGCGGTCAGAGTCTTCGACCCGTCAGAACCCCAGCCCGAGGCTGAAGCAATCGTCACCGATGCCGACCCGGCAGTCACTTCCCCGCCGGTGATCGTGTGCGTCACTGGTGTGGCAAAGGATGAGCCAGCCAGCAG
>CAUYTZ010000121.1:0-1281 GCA_963575695.1 uncultured Gammaproteobacteria bacterium
TGTGCGCCCCCGAACGGCGCGTGCTGCCCGATTTTGGCCTGGGTGCCGGCCCGGAAACCGGAGAAAAGACGGTCGCCGAGGCCGCCCGTTGTGTCAGCGATGAAGACCGCGAAGAAGAGGAAAGTCTAACCTCGTTGCTGGAGATTCTGTGGGAAGCGGAACTGGGCCAACCGGCAATCCTGGCTTTCCTGGAACAAAATTGGCTGGAGGCACCGCAGCGTACCACCACCGCTGAGTATTTTCTGAAGCGAGTGGATGTGCTGCATCGTCTGGGATTGATTGATGCTCTTGGGCAACCGCTGATGCTCGGGCGGAACACAATGGGACAAGCCAATGACCGACAACGCCCCCCTGCTTGACGCGGTACGTTTCAACGCTGACGGTCTGGTTCCGGCCATCGCCCAAGATGCCGACGACGGCACGGTCTTGATGATGGCCTGGATGAACCGCGACGCACTGAGCGAAACCCTGGCCACCGGCCGGGTTTGCTACTGGTCACGCTCGCGCGGCGGCTTGTGGCGCAAGGGCGAAAGCTCTGGTCAGGTGCAAACCCTGGTTGAACTGCGTCTGGATTGCGACGGCGACACCCTCCTGATGCGGGTTCGGCAAAAGGGCGTCGCCTGTCACACCGGCCGGCGTTCGTGCTTCTTTCGCGCGGTTCGCGATGGCGTCCTGGCCGAGATTCTCGCGGTCGAAACCCCGCCAGAAGTGCTGTACGGACCAAAGGAATAAAATCCTTGACCGTAAGCTGGTTTCGGCGCTAGATTCCGCATCGTGATCGACGGGAATTGGAGCCACCGATGCCGAGCCGCTTTGACTTTCTTGATCGAAGTTATGACAGCGGCCCCCCGGCAGCCGTGCTGGCTGTGGTTGGGCTCGGGGGCCGGTCTCGGTCATTTCGGCTGCGGCATGTCGCCGAGCATGGCCTGCACCAACGGGCGGCGGCGGATGCCCGCTCGGCAATCGTCCGACGCCGGAGTCGCTTGCGCAGCCCGGCCTGGGCCACGGCCGACCCCTGGCTGAGTCGCCTGATCCGGTCGCTTGCCGCGTCTAGGACCGCAGCGGTGCGCATACTTCAGACACCCTGCGGGTATCGGTGCAATTAAAAGTTGCCCCGTTTGGCCGCTTTTGCGGGCAGGAAAGCGCACCCGATTCTCTCCTATCCTGCCACACTGTTTTTCAGTAAAATAGACAAGGCAACCAGGTTATCGGCTCGGTGCGATTACGTTCGACGCGGCAGGCTCAAGCCAACCTGATTGGCGGACATAGCAACCGGCGGTG
>CAUYTZ010000122.1:0-26853 GCA_963575695.1 uncultured Gammaproteobacteria bacterium
GCCCAACCGCTGGTCAAAATTGCCCCAAGCATGGCAAAAAATAGCACCAAAATTCTCGTATTCATCTTACCGAACATCTCTTCATCCCCTATAAAAATGGCAGTCATCCGCCCAATAAAAACCATCACACCCGTCACCCGACACATTTTTCCGCGCTCAGGATGACCCGCCAACTACCAGAAATGCTGCTTAACCGGTAAAAAAATCATTTTATTTAGGGCCTCCCACCTTGTGTTGCTAATGCCTGTTGACGCTTGACCTCGGCCTGACGCCTC
Organism: uncultured Gammaproteobacteria bacterium; assembly: GCA_963575695.1. Classification (GTDB taxonomy): domain Bacteria; phylum Pseudomonadota; class Alphaproteobacteria; order Azospirillales; family Azospirillaceae; genus CAUYTZ01. The sequence goes on from CAUYTZ010000122.1 coordinate 276, forward strand.
ATCTCCTCATTACGCGCAGCCGTCGCCTTTTGTTCCGCCAGGAGAGTCGCTTGGCGCATGGCTTCCGCCTGACGCGCAGACTCGGCCATCACCAGACTTCCTCTAACACAACCATTACCTGCCAATGGCGCAGCAACGTGCCAGCCGCGCCCGGTTTATTGAGCAGGCGCGGGAAGAACTGGTCGTGGCGTTGGATCTGGCAGGCGGCCATGAGCGGGCTCTATCACTTTTCTGGATCGAGCGGCTTGTGGAAATTGCGAAGAGGCGGCCCAGGGGTGCCGAAACGGTTGCTGGGGTCGGATTCGGGCCATGCCGCTAGCAATGACTGGGTATAAGCCTCGGCCGGGTGGCGTAGTACGGTAGCGCGGGTGCCTCTTTCTACCACGCGCCCGCGTTGGATCACCAGCAGGTGTTCGCCCAGGTAGCCGGCCGCGCCCGGATCGTAGGTCAAAAACAGGCAAGCGAAGCCGAGAACCTGACGGACATCAACCACCAGATTGAAAAACCGGGCTCGGTCGGAAATATCCAGCCCGGCGGTGGGGTCGAACATGATCACCAGTTCTGGCCCGGCGGCGAGCACCCGGGCCAGAGTCAGCCGCAGCCGCTCTTCGTCATCCAAAGCCGCGACCCGGGCTGAGGCCAGATTAGGGTCCAGTCCAACCATGGCCAGCAGTGAAGCCGGTAGCGCGCGGCGCTGGCTTGAAGCGCCCAAACGATGCACCTTGGCCGGTTCTCGTAGCAAGGTACCGATGATCGCATCCGGAGCCAGGGCCCCCGGCGTGCGCGGCAAGTATTGAATCCGGCGTAGCACCGGTGCCGGCACCCGGAACTTGCGGCCATCGCTGCGGGTGATGACTGCCGCAGTGTTGCGGGTGCGGGGCGAGACCAGATCACGGATGGTCCCTTGATCGTCGAAGGCGATTGTTCCACGCTCCGGCCGCAGCGCCCCGGTTAGAACCGCAGCCAGGGTATCGAGGCCATCGTCACGCCCCCCGACCACGGCCAAAGACTGCCCGCGTTCCAACTCAAACCCAAAGTCATTAAGTCCGGAGTCTGGCCCCTGCGCCTGTGGCCGGTCGAACCAAACCGGCGCGCCGGCCCCGGTGTGGCAAGTCAGCCCCGACACCGTTAGCAGCGGCGGCGGCTCACCGCGTCCGGCGGTCATGGACGAAGGTGGGGATGGAGCGGGCAGGGGGCGGATTAGGTCCGGCACTGCCTCACCACCTAGCCGGATCGGACGCAAAGGCACCAGCCGGACATCTTTGGGCAAGGCTGGCCGTGACTGAGAGCGTAGCAGTGCTTTCAAATAGGGATGGCGCGGTTCGCCGAAGACATCGGCGGTACGGCCCGATTCGACCACCTCACCTTGATGCAGCACCACCACCTCCCACGCCCAGGTCGCGGCGATGCCGGGGTCGGCGGTTGGCAGCAGCACGGCCATGCCGAATTGGTCCTGAAGTCGGTTAAGCACCTGATAATAGTCGCGTTGGGCAAAGAGATCGCCATCACGATCGGGAGAACCGGCCAAGAGTAGCGCCGGCCGCGACGCCAGTGCGAGCGCCAGCATCGCCCGCCAGCGCAAATCACGCGGCAGCCGCCAGGGATGAACACCCAACGCCTGTTGCGGCGACGGGCAGCCGACCTGGGTCAGCAGCGCTATGGCGGCGGCTTCGGCTCGGCTGCGGTTAGGCATTTGTCCCGGAGCGGCCAAAGCTTGGGCGAGCAGATCTCCCAGCGTGGACCATGGCGGTAGAGCCTGGAATCCGTCGCTGCCGGCCAAGGTTAGCCTGCGCCCACGGACCTCGTCCAATGCGGCGACATCCTCACTTCGCCGGCTGAGCAAATCGATCGGAGCTTGATCCGGACCGGCTGCCGGATCGTGAAACACCAGCGCGCCATCGGTGATGATGGCATCCGTAGGCAGTGAGCCGATCACCGCCCGAGTGATCAGGCTGCGGCCGGCTCCGGCCTCTCCAAGCAGGGCGACGGTGGTTCCGGGACGGACTCGAAAGGTAACCCCTTTGACCACAGTGGCCTGGGTGACGGCAGGAATGGAAGGCAAGCCGGTTGCGTTGCCCATACCGGCCAAAACCAAGCCATCACCGCCAGGGCCACCACCAAGAGTGATACTGAGGTCACGAGCTTGCAGCACGTCGGTCATGGCGGCTTCGGCTGCGGGGGCGAAGCGGACACCCTCCGTCTGGTCAAGTGGGTCTGGGCCAGTTCCAAAGTAACGGCTCATTCTCCTCCCCGCTTCAGGCACCGCCACCAAACACCTCGCCTGCACTCAGCCAACGTGCTGCCGGATGAGACTTGGTGACGGTTAGCAGCCGTTCGACGAACGCCCAGGCCGGTTCGTTAAGCGCCTGATCACAGGTCAGCAACCCGGTTGGTTGATGGGCAACCTCTACCCCCAGCCGACGGGCGCGAAGATGAGCGGTCAAATCTTCGATCGTTCGGCGGGTGCCGATGAATTCCCCCCCCCGGGGGTTGATCGGATCGACATGGGTGCAGACCTCGACGATTCCGGCCGGAACCGTCTTGATCGTGCGGAAACCAGACAGGCCAACGATGCCCAGCCCGGGCAGGGCGGCAACCACGCCAACCCCGATTCGATTCCATGGGGGCACCAGTACGGCCAGAAACTGCTTGCCGAACAAGGAGCGCAGACGTTCCGCCCCCTGCTTGATTTCGGCCATTACCTCTTCCAGTGGCCGGTTCGCGACCAGCTCCCCGCTACGGTCACCCGCTACGGCTTGGTTGACATGGGCGAAGCCATGCTGAAACACGGTCACATGGCGCCAGTTGCCGACCCACCAAGCCAGATCCTTGGTCGCGGTGGCCGGAATCACGCTCAACGCCAAAGGAATCGCCAAGTTTTCACTAAGCTCCCGCACTCGGCGCAATGTTGGAACCACATCAAAGGCTTGGTCATTCCGCCACCACAGCGTGGCCGTGGCCCCGGAAGTACCCCAGGCATCCAATTCGGCACCCAACGCGCGCCACGCGCCTTCGTCTTCATCAGACAGAACAACTGGCGTAATTTTCGGCCCCAGGCCCAGTTCCAGCGGCAGACCGATCTCCGGAGTCCGGTCCAGCTTAGATACCGGTGGAATCGCCGGTGTCTGGGAAAGGTCAGGGCTCGGGGGAAACGTCGGTGTGGTCATCTACTCACTACCCATATTGTTGCGCCTGCGATCGCCTATAACGTAGGGTGTCGGTCGGAATCTACCACCCCTATTCGGGGCGCGCGCCAAATTTAGCTGGGCGACGCTTAACTCGGCGACGTTAGGCGCAGGGTTTGAATCTTCCGGGCTACGATTTCCGAACGCAAACGCAAGGCCATAATAAAGGCGAAATAGACCGTAAACGCCAAGGCCATCACCAGCAGCGGCAGCAACATGGTCGGGGCCACGGTCGGGGCACCCAGGCGACTGACACTGGCCGGCTGGTGCAGGGTATTCCACCAATCGACCGAAAATTTGATGATCGGTACATTGACTGCGCCGACCACCAGCAGCAAATTGCCGGCGCGGGTACCGCGGCTGGGATCGTCAAAGGCATTAAGCAGCGACATGTAGCCGAGATAGAGGAAGAACAGAATCAGGACACTGGTCAAGCGCGCATCCCACACCCACCATGTGCCCCACATTGGCGCGCCCCACAGGCTGCCGGTGATCAGGCACAGCGCGGTAAAGCCGGCACCGATCGGCGCGGCGGCGCGGGCATAAAGGTCAGCCATCGGCAGACGCCAAACCAGCCCGACCGCAGCGGCGGCGGCCATGGTGGTGTAGGTGAACAGCGCCATCCACGCCGCCGGAACGTGAATGTACATGATGCGCACGCTTTCGCCCTGTTGATAATCAGGCGGCGAGGCGAACAGCGACAGGTAAATGCCACCGGCCAACAGCAGCGCGGCCAGCGCACCCAGCCACGGTTGCAGCGTGCGGGCGAGGCGGTCGAAGCGGCCGGGTTCAAGCAGGTGAGGCAGCAGGTGTTGAAGCATGATCAAGACCAGGAGCGGGGCGGGGAAAGCTGGAACCGGGTTGTCATTTTTTGCGCTCACGCGCGTTGTCACCTTTTGCGCTCACGCACGGCGTCTGCGGCGGAAGTCATCGGGTTCGTAAACCACGATCTTACTGCCGCCGTCGTCAAAACGGAATGCCACGATGATCTGATCCTTCAACCGTTCACGCAGTCGGGGTTGGCGTTCGGGCGGCACGAACAGCAGCAGGAAACCGCCGCCGCCAGCACCGAGCAGTTTGCCGCCGAGTGCCCCGCCATCCAACGCGGCTTGATAAAGGGCGTCGATCTCGGGATTGGTTACACCGTCCGCAAGTTCTCGCTTTAGTTGCCAGCCTTGGTGCAGCAGGTCGCCGATTTCGGCCAGCGGCCGGCTCGGCGTACACAGAATGGCCATCGCTTCATCGACCATCGCGCGCAGCGCGTGCAACTGTGGTTCACGTCGGTCAAGGTTTTCGATCTTGCCCCGGGCGACATCCGAAGCGAAACGGGACAGGCCGGTGAAGACCAAAAGCAGGCTGTCTTCTAGCGCTGCGCGTCGTTCTCGACCAATAATTAGCGGCGCAACGTCAAAATTGCTTTCGGTGGTGAATTCGATTCGGTTCATGCCGCCAAAGGCTGCCCAGATCTGGTCTTGGGAGCCGACATTTTCCCGGATGACCTCTTGTTCGATCCGAATCGCTTCTTCGGCCAGCTCGCGTTTACTGGCCATTCGGCCGCTCAGGGCATAGAGCGCATGGAGCAGGCCGACGGTAAACGAGGAACTGGTGCCCAGCCCGGAACGAGCGGGAAGGTCGCCGTCGTGATGGATTTCCAGGCCCTGGGGCAGCTTCAGCTCACCCAGCACGGCACGGACTGCGGGATGTCGAATTTGGTCGATGGTTTGGACCAGTTCAATCAGCGAATAGACGATGCGGTGCTTGTGCTCAAAAAATGGCGGCAAAGTACGGACAGAAATGGTACAGTATTTATCGATCGCGCCGCCAATCACAGCGCCACCATGATTTAGATACCATTTTGGATAATCGGTACCGCCGCCAAACAGTGACACCCGGTACGGTGTACGACTTATGATCATAGCTGTTCTATTGTCCAGACAGAATAGAATTACACATTGGCATGAGCCGAATTACGGAGAATCCGATAGCCCTTGATGAGTTCGCGGATGCCGTCATCAAGCGAATAGGCCGGGCGGAAACCGGTCGCCTCCAAGCGATCATTGGACACGATATAATCGCGTTTGTCTGGATCTTCACCAACCGGAGCCTCCAGATACACGAACCCGGGCACATGACGCTGAATCCGCGCGCACAATTCGGCCTTGGACAGATTGGCATCGGACAGCCCGACATTATAGGGCTGGTCGCGCATGGCCTCGAAGTTGTCGAGACCATGCAGGAAGGCGCGGGCAACGTCGCGGATGTGAATGAAATTGCGCCTGAAATGGGCTTCGAACAGCACCACGGCTCGGTCATTCACGGCCCGGTGGACGAAATCGTTAACCAGCAAATCGATCCGCATTCGCGGGGCCATACCGAACACGGTCGCCAAGCGGAAACTGATCGCGTTGCCGCGTTCCAGCACCGCCGCTTCAGCCTCAACCTTGGTTCGGCCATAGAGCGAAATTGGTTTCAGCGGCGAGTCTTCGGTGCAGGCTTTATCCGGTTCGCCAATGCCATAGCCGCTGTTGGTTACCGGCAGCATCAGCCGTTGCGCGCGCGCCGCCAGTCTGGTTAGGGTGATCACCGCATCACGGTTGGTCGAAACCGCGCCCAACTCATCGCGATCGCACAGCGGGGCCCCGACCAGCGCCGCCAGCGGAATCACCACATCGGCTTTAGCCAGCAATGGTTTGAGCACGGCTTCGGAGCGGGCATCGCCGCGAACCACATCAAAATTCGGATCGGCGCAAACCTCGAACAACGACGACTGACGAAAAATGAAGGAATCCAGCACCGTGACTCGGTGGCCAGCGGCCAGCAAGGCCGGAACCATGATCGAGCCGAGATAACCGGCCCCGCCGGTAATCAGGATGGAAAGCGGTTGCGCCATCGGCGAATGTTCCCTGCTCCGGTTTTTCTTTGTCACTACGCACCAGGATAGCACAGTGGAAAGTACCAAGATTGTTTAGATACTTACGTGAGAATTTATTACCCCCGGTGATAGGGATGACCGGCCAAAATTCGGTCGGCGCGATACAATTGCTCGGCCAGCATCGCCCGCACCATCATATGCGGCCAAGTCATGACCCCGAACGACAACAGCAAATCTGCCCGTTGGCGGACGCTGTCATCCAGCCCGTCGGCACCACCGACCACGAACGCCAGATCGCCGACTCCACCATCGCGCCACGCGCCCAGACGGGCGGCAAAGGCGGCACTGGTCAACCCGATGCCGCGCTCATCCAACGCCGCCACGGCAGCCCCGTTTGGCAACGCCGTCAGCAGCGCTTCCGCCTCTAGCCGGCGCAGCTCCGCACCCGTCACCTTTCGCTTGATCTCCACCTCACGCAAGGTGAACGGCCAAGTTAGCCGTTCGACATAGTCGCGGTACAACGCGCGGGCGGGGTCGGCCCGCGCCCGCCCTACCGCTACCAGCCACAGCTTCATCTCAAGCCCGGAATTGGATCAGAGCAATGGGGCCAACAGGGGCTCCGTCAACTGGGACTCCGGCAACAGGGGCTCCGGCAATTCTGCGCCCCACAATTTCTCCAGATTGTAGAAGCTGCGTACTTCCGGCCGGAATAGATGGACGATGACATCGCCAGCATCGACCAGTACCCAATCGCACTGAGGCATGCCTTCGATCTCGACTCCGGGCATTCCGGCCACTTTTAGCCGTTCGACCAGATTTTGGGCCATGGAACCGACGTGGCGGGTCGAGCGCCCAGAGGCGATGACCATGTAATCGGCGAAGGTGGTCAGCCCAGCCAGATTGATCACCACCACCAAATCGGCTTGGTCATCTTCCAGTGACCGGTCGACCAGCGACTTGATCACGTCCGGCGTCAGCGGCGGTGTTTTGAGGGACGAGAGTACCGCAGTTATGATGAGATCCTCCTCAACGAAACAGACTGGAACGAAACAGACGAGGCCCCGGCCCAACCTGTTCCGGCCGCACGCCGGATGGCGGTGGCCGAAGCCGGATGTGGCCGACAGGGCAAAAAAACCCAGGCCGGCGGCGACCGCTTGGTTATCGACCGCGCCCGCCGCACCGAAACCCGATCTCGACGATAGCGCAACGCGGCCTGACCATGTAGCGCTGAGATAGCATAAGGCGCGCGATTGAACACGGCAATCGCGACCGTTGCCATAAGTTTGGTCCAGCGACGCCAGCGTGGCAGTTGGGCCAGATTATCGGCCCCGATCAGCCACACGAAGCGGGTGCGTGGGAAGCGGCGACGCAGTGCGGCCAGGGTTTCGACCGCATACCGGGTGCCGAGCGTCGCCTCCAGCGCGGTAACTCGAATGCGCGGGTCCATGGCGACTCGGCGTGCGACGGTCAAGCGCGCTGCCAGCGGGGCGATATCGCGGGCCGCTTTGAGCGGATTTTGCGGTGTGACCAGCCACCACACCTGATCAACCCCCAGCGATTTCAACGCCAGCAAACTGATGGTGCGGTGGCCGTCATGGGCTGGATTGAACGAGCCGCCAAGCAGGGCCACGCGCCGTCCGACCCAAGCCGCCCCGGCCAGCGGGTGAGGAACGGGCCATGGGGAGCCGGTTTCCGGCATCTTCAATTCCGGAGTCGCGCCGCATCCAGCCACGATGGCCAGTACGGTTTGAGCCTGGTCTCAGCGGCGGTCAGGTTCAACCCTTTGGCTTGGGCCCGCTCCACCTCCTCCAAGCGCAGCAACGCCAGGACGATTCCGTCCAGACCGGAGCGAACCTCTCCAGCCTCGCGCCCGTCGCACAGCACCACCGTTCCCGATGGCGGCAAGGGCCCCGTGATCGTCGCTGGCAGCAACCGCTTGCGCACCTGACTGCGGAAGTGGCCACGGGCGGTTGCTTCCTGGCCCAAATAGCAGCCTTTATCGAAGGCGATCGCGTTCAGATGATCCAGATTGAACTCCAGCGGCGAGGACTTGTCGGCGATCAGATCGGCCTCGCCATCGGGTATCCCCATGATCAAGCGTAGAGTTTCCAGTGCCGTTAGACTCGGCGTGTTCTTTCCTTCCTCGCAGGCGGGGGAGGCGGGGGAGGGTTGGGGTGGGGCAAGCGCCGCCAGTCCATCATTGGTCGGAATAATCACCCGCACCCCCAACCCGGCCAAACGGGGATCAACAAACGCCGCCCCACCCAAGTACGGCCGCGCCGCGCCGGGATCGGTTGGCAGATCCGGTACCGTTGCGGCGTCGGCTCCGGTCAGCGCCATCACGGTAAACCGGTCGCTGAGGTCTTCAAACGCGACTTTCGCTCGCAGCCGATAGCGCAACAACGTCCGTACCAGCGACTCGGCCCGAGTCGCGGTGGTTTCGATCAGCAGCGAGTCGTTGTGCTCGATCAGGAAAAAATCATGCTGAAACCGGCCCTGAGCGGTCAGCAGCAGGCCGTAAAGCGCACGATCGGGGGTCAGCCGACGCAGGTCGGCGGTGAGCAATCCATTCAACAGCGAAATTCGATCGGGACCGGTGACGCCGAGCACCGCTCGCCCGGGCAGAACCAACGCCGCCCGCCGATTTACGTTTGTCCGCTCGCCCGATTCGGTCGCGTCCATCAGATGCCTTTGACCATCTCCGGAGACACATCCATGCCCAAGCTGAGGTCAACCCAGGCCGAGCCGTCGTTGCCCTCGATCGCCGAGACCAGCAGATATTCCCAGCCGGCTTCGTCCTGGCCGCCGGTGGCACGGGCGTAGAGCATCGCACTGTGCTTTTCGCTGGAGCGTGAGCCGTCGGCCTGTTCCAATGCCTCTTCAAACACCAGCGGCGCGGTTCGGGTTTGGCCCGGACTCCACACCCGTTGATAGGATTTGCCCTTGGCCTCAAACACCGGATAGCCAATGTAGCCGTCGGCATCATCAAGCCAGAACGCCCATTCCTGCGATGAAGCCGGATAGACTTCATCCAGCGGGCGGAAGAAGCGGCATTCTTGGTTCTCGGCCACCTGCAACATACCTTTGCGTTCAGCCAGGTAGTAGCGGTGACAGATAACCCCGCCGACCACGAACACGCCATGGGCCACAACCAAATTCTGCGGCCCAGGCGAAGCGACATCAACCAGCCCCTCGGCCAGAATAAACGGCGTGATCTCTATTTCCGCCAGCCGCCCCAGCGACAAGCCATACGGGCCGCGCGCAGCCGGCTTCTGGCTGAAACCCAACTTATTCGCGACGATATCTTTGATCAGACGAAAGCTCATGCCGGGGACTCCTGGTGTTGCCTTCGGCGACCAGGAGCCTTGCCCCTGGACCCCACCAAGGGCGCTTCGCCCCTGGACCCAATGAATTGGAACGAAAAACTCAGCCAGCCAGCCCCCACCCGGCCAGCACCTCTGCCGCTTCGGCCTCGCGCACCGGTTTGCGGTGCGGTGGCGTGCCGCCATCAACCCGCAACCCCAGCAGCGTTTCCACCAGCGGTTCCGCTCCGCCATGGTGAACCACCTGACCGCGAGCGACGACATGTGGATGGTTTATAACTTCGCCCGGGTCCAGAATCGCCTCGAAGCAACAATCAACGGGATCAAGTAGATCTTGCCAGTATTGCAGCGGCTGACTGGCGAACAGGGCGGAGATTTCCTCAATCAAGCCGGTTTGCGGCAGCGGCTCGCCGTGACGCGCGAGCCAGTCCGGCCGGTTGACCGCGCCGCAGAACGTTTGCCAGAATTTGGTTTCGATTGGGGCGAAGGCGACGAAGCGACCATCGGCGGTCTTATAGATCCGGTACCAGGCCGCGCCGCCGGTGATCAGAGACTCACCGCGTACCAACGACTGACCGCGCGCGGCCATGGTCAGCGGCACCCCTTGCCAACCGAGCACAGTTTCCATCAAGCTGACATCGAGAAAACTGCCCTTGCCGCTGCGCTCGCGCCCGACCAACCCGGCCAGCACCGCCATGATCGCCTGTTGGGCACCGGCATAATCGGCCATTGGCGGGGAAATCAGCACCGGGGTTTCCGGCGTGCCGGAAATCGCCAGCCCACCGCCGACCGCAGCATAGGTCACGTCGTGGCCGGCACGCAGCCGGTAGGGACCGCCCTGGCCCCAGCCGGAGATCGCGACATGAACCAAGCGCGGATTGATCTCTTCCAGTCGTGCCCGGCTGAGGCCAAGACGACCAAGTGTGCCCGGACGATACGACTCGACCAGAACGTCAGCCTTGGCCAGCATCCGAGTCACCGCTGCTTGCCCGTCCGCAGTCTTCAGATCGAGCTTGATTACGGTCTTGCCAGCATTAAGCAGCTTGTAGCATGGCCCCAGGCCATCGGAGTCGGGCAGTTCGAAGTTCCGCATCGGGTCGCCGGCCGGTGGTTCGACCTTGATCACCTCGGCCCCAAGATCGGCCAGAACCTGAGCGGCGTAAGGCCCCGGAATGTACTGGCTGAGGTCAAGAACCCGGAAACCGGCAAGAAAACGGCCTGGCATGGTCTTTATCCGATGATGGGGAAGTGGTAGGGAAGTGAGGGAAAAAAGTGGCGGCAGCGGGTTTTGTATCCAAACGCTATCGGGGGCGCGCCTTCGCTCGCTTTACAGCGGGGGTTTCGCCATCGTCCGTAACGAGCTTGGCAGGCTTGTTGAAATTCATCGTGATCATCAACGTCAACCCGTTCTTGATCACTTGCAGGTGCTTGTCGGAGTCGGCCGGCATTGGAATCCGCCGGTTCATACACCAACTGATCAGCGCTGCCGCCACCTCCGGCTCGCGCAACGTGATCGAACGATCTGTCCCGTAATCGTCCTCAACCTTGACCGTGGTTTCGACGTTGCCATCGTTCTTAAATGTTAGACCGCGCACGGTTCCTTCTGGTAACGGCTCGTGCAGCCGGCGGCGCCGATCGATGATGGCGTTGATAACCTCGCTTTCGGTAAAAACGATGCAGCGAAGCTCTTTCATGGTTCGACGCCCACCTGTTGCCCCACTCGTTGCCCCACCCGTGCGGCGTGAAAGGTGTTATAACCTTAGGCCAGCGCGAGCCTTGTTTCAACGACCACGCCGTTCGGCCGGGCATTTGCCCTGACACAGCCGAAGCCGCGAACTTGGAGTTCCCATGTCGGGTTGTTTCCATCGTACCGATGTCGTGATTATCGGCGCTGGCCCGGTCGGCCTGTTTGCCGTGTTTCAGTGCGGCATGCTGCGCATGAAATGCCATGTGATCGACACCCTGGAGGCCGCTGGTGGCCAGTGCGGGGCGCTGTATCCCGAAAAGCCGATCTTCGACATTCCCTCGCACCCCAGGATTGAGGCCACCGATCTGGTCCATCGTCTGTGCGAACAGGCGGCCCCGTTTGGCCCGGTCTATCACTTTGGCCAGCAGGCGACGAAGCTGACTCCGACCGGCGACGGCGGATGGTGGGTCAACACTTCCAAGGACGTGGTGATCGAAGCGCGAGCGGTGATCATCGCCGCTGGGGCGGGGGCGTTCGGCCCTAACCGGCCGCCATTGGACGGGCTGGAGGCCTATGAAGGCCGTTCGGTGTTCTACATGGTCCGTCGCCGACTCGATTTCGCCGGCAAACGGGTGGTGATCGCCGGCGGCGGCGACTCTGCGGTCGATTGGGCCCTGTCACTCAGTTCGATCGCCGAACGGGTGATGGTGGTACACCGTCGGCCGAAATTCCGCGCCGCCCCCGATAATTGCGCCAAGCTCGACGCCCTGGCCAAGGAAGGCGTGCTCGATCTGGTCGTGCCCTATCAGCTTGCTGGCCTGGATGGGGTAGGTGGGCATCTGTCGGCGGTACGGGTGGCCGATCTCGACGGCAATCAAAAGAGCCTGGAAGCCGATGCCATGCTGGCCTTCTTTGGCTTGGCCACCAGTTTGGGGCCAATCGAAAGCTGGGGCTTGACGCTGGATCACCACCGGATTCCGATCAACCCAGCCAACGGTGCCACCAATTTGCCCGGGGTGTTTGCGGTCGGCGACATCGTCAGCTATCCGGGTAAACTTAAACTGATTCTGACCGGCTTCGCCGAAGCGGCTCAGGCGGCGCATGCCACCTATGGCCATGTTTTCCCCGGCGAAACACCGCACTTCGAACACTCGACCAGCCACGGTATTCCTGGACGCGAATAAGGCCGGGGGGGCTGGAAGTCCATGCGCGAGGTTCCGGTTGATTTCCTGAACGAGGAGCAGGCGGCGGCGGAACTCGCGGCCCTGGCCGTCGAGATCGCTTATCATGACCGGCTGTATCACCAAGACGATCGGCCGGAGATTTCCGACGCCGACTATGACGCTTTGCGGCTGCGCAATCAGGCGATCGAGTGTTTGTTTCCCCGCCTGCGCCGCCCCGATAGCCTGTCGCAGAAGGTTGGTGCCGCTCCGGCCGCTGGTTTCGGCCGGGTGGCGCACACGGTGCCAATGCTGTCGCTGGATAATGCCTTTGATCCCGGGGACGTGGCCAAGTTCATCGCCAAGCTCGATGCTCATTTTTTGCCCGAGGAAAGGGCAGGACGAGAATATTTGGCCGAGCCGAAGATCGACGGCTTGTCGTGCTCGTTGCGTTATCATCATGGCCGGTTGGTACTGGCCGCGACCCGTGGTGACGGCCAAGAGGGCGAAGATGTTACCGCCAACGTCCGCACCATCGCTGACGTGCCCCAAGTTCTGCCCACGCCGGTCCCGGAGTCGCTGCCGGAGTGGTTAGAGGTGCGCGGCGAGGTCTACATGAATCGTGACGAGTTTGATGCCCTCAACCACTCGCTGATTGAGGTCGGGGAGGAGCCGTTCGTTAATCCGCGTAATGCCGCTGCCGGTAGCCTGCGTCAGCTTAATTCAGCGATCAGCGCGCGCCGGCCGCTGCGTTTCTTTGGCTATACCTTGGCCGAGCTGCCGTCGGAATTGGGTTTGACCCGCCAGAGCGAAATTCGCGAGCGGCTTCGTGCCTGGGGCTTTGCACTCAACGAACCGGCGACCCTGTGTTGTTCAGCGGAAGACTTGCTTGCGGCCTACCAAATCTTGCAAGCGCTACGGCCCAAGCTGCGCTTCGATATCGACGGCGTGGTTTACAAGGTCAACGCGCTGGAACACCAAAAACGGCTGGGCTTCGTCGCTCGCGCGCCGCGCTGGGCGGTGGCGCATAAGTTTCCGGCGGAGCAGGCGCGCACCCGGCTTAAGCAGATCGTGATTCAGGTTGGACGGACCGGGGTGCTGACTCCGGTCGCCGAACTGGAGCCGGTTACGGTCGGCGGCGTGGTCGTGGCCCGGGCGACGCTGCATAATCAGGACGAAATCGAGCGTAAGGATATTCGCGTCGGCGATAGGGTTGTGGTTCAGCGCGCCGGGGATGTCATACCGCAGGTGGTCGAGGTGGTCTTGGCCGAGCGGCCAGCGGACAGTTGCGTCTTTGTGTTTCCCGATCGTTGTCCAGAGTGTGGCAGCGCCGCAGTGCGTGAACCGGGGATGGTCGCGATTTCTTGTTCCGGTGGGCTGGTCTGTCCGGCTCAGGCCCGCGAGCGGTTGCGCCATTTCGTTTCCCGCGACGCTTTCGACATTGAAGGCCTGAACGAAAAATCGATCGAGGAATTCTGGGCCGACGGGCTGGTCCGTTCGCCGGTGGATGTTTTTACCCTGGAACAGCGCGACAGCCAGAGCGGTAATCTGAAACCGTTGCGCGCTCGGTTCGGCTGGGGCGGAAAATCGGCTGAGAACCTGTTTCTGGCCATCGCCCGCCGCCGCGCCGGCACCGATCTGCACCGCTTCATCTATGCGCTGGGCATTCCCCAAGTTGGGGAAGTCACCGCGCGCAGTCTGGCCAAAACCTATCGCTCGGCACGTGTGTGGACGGCTGCCATGGTTGCGGCCCATGCCGACCGACCTAAAACGGGATGGCTGGAACTGTTGGCAATTTCGGGAATCGGCGAGGCCACCGCCACCGTTCTGGCCGAGTGGTTTTTCGATCCCGCCCGCGCCGAAGTCTTCTTGCGCCGCTGCGCTGATCTGTTTTGTGATCTTAAGACGGAGATCGTTGCCGCCGGTATTCCTGGGGTTAAGACTGGTGCTGCGGATAAGCTGGTCGCGCGCTATCGCAGCGGGGCGGAACTGGTTCAGGCTATGATTGCCGCCGCTGCCGGTCGTCCCGGGCCGCGTTGGTTGGAGTTGACCGCGATTGCCGATGTCGGCGCTTCGGTGGCGCGGGATCTGGCCGATTTCTTCGCCGAAGCCCATAACCGGGAGGTGGTGGAACGGTTGTTGACACTGGTTACGGTGGTTGATTATGTGCCGTCGGCGGCGCTGGCGGCCTCGCCGGTCCTGGGCAAGACCGTGGTCTTTACCGGCACGTTGGAAACCATGACCAGGCCGGCGGCCAAGGTTCGGGCCGAGGCGCTGGGGGCGAAGGTTGCCGGCTCGGTTTCGGTCAAAACCGATTACGTGGTGGTTGGCACCGATGCCGGCGGCAAGGCGACCAAGGCACGGGATTTGGGAGTCACGGTGTTGAGCGAGCAGGAGTGGCTGAACCTGATCGCTGGATGATGGTTGGGTTTCCGGCTTTGTTAACGAAACTCTTTACTATAAAATGCTCAGTATCTTGCGCAGGGTGCGGGTGGATATTTGGTAGATCGGGGGGGCAGATGGGCTTGAGTGGCGGGACCGGATCGGCTACACTGCCGGCTGGTTTCCAAAAAAGGGCGTTGCTCGCTCTTTAGACTGGGTCGTCGGTATCATCGGGCACAGGCCATGCGTTGCCCGAGGATCGCACTGTCAGGGGGAAGTGAGAGGTAATGGAATTTCAAACACGCACCTCCGGAGATGAAGTCGAGGCTCGCCTGACCGGTCGCCTGGAATTCACGGATCATGATCGCCTGCGTGATATCGTCGCACTGCTTGACGGTACCAGGGCGCGTCGGTTTGTGGTCGATGTCGCCGGACTCGATTTCATCGATTCCGCTGGCCTCGGTATGATCCTGATTCTTCAGGAGGAAGCCGAACAGAAAAACATCAAGATGGTGGTGCGCGGTCCGCGCAACGACGTCAAACGCTCCATCGATCTTGCCAAGATTGGCGAGATTGTTTCCATCGAGTACTGATAGAGGCGGTCATCCTTAGTCTTCCCTTCTCGGTGATCGCCAGCCCAACGCCTGAAGCGGCTGCGGGGCGATCGGTGGCGCGTTATCGGTTTCTCGAAGGTTCGGGTTCGGAGGGTTTGGCCTCCGGACCTGGGCTGGAAGGAGGTCGGGGCGTGGCCGTGACTATGTCCAGGGTTGATGGCGAAGGCCTTGCCGTTGCGCTCGCGGAAGGTCGTTGCGCGTATATTGAGGAGATCGATGGTGTTCCATGGGGTGAGTGGATGGCGATTCCGCTGGCCCCTAACCTTTTGGTGCTGTCGCTGACCACGGCCACAGCCTATGGCCTGCATTGCGCGTTCACCGTGTGTGAGGCGTTGATGAGCCGGGGGGCTTTGCCTGCGGCTCGCCGCTCGCCGGTTGAGCTGTGTCTGCATGAGGCGATCGCCAACGGTATCGTTCACGGCAATCTGGGAATATCGAGTTCGGCCAAGGATCATCCTGAAGGCCATCGTGTGTTCAGCCAGTTGGTTAAGGAGCGGTTGCGCGATCCGGTGTGTCGGCGGCGACGGCTGGAGATTGTGGCACGTTGGACTCCCGGTCGGCTTGATCTGGGGGTCTCCGATCAGGGCGAGGGCTTTGATCCGGTGGTGATCCCCTCCGGCCTTAACGGTGCCGCTCGTTCCGGGCGCGGTTTCGTGTTCATGCGCGCTTTGTCGTCCGGGGTCGTGGTGACAGACGATGGCCGTTGCACCTGTCTGCATTTCGATCTGTAGGGTTGGGGTCTAGGGGCTCGGTGCCCCTGGTTGCCGAAGGCAAAAGGCTCGACAGTGTTACTCTATTCAGCCAAGGGAATATGCGGTGCGGCATCGAGCGGCAGTAGCCCGGTCAAGCGTGGATCGGTGATCATGCGTGTGACATGACGCATCGGAGAAAAACCCAGTGAGCAATACAGGCTCAGTGCCTTCGGGTGATCGAAGGTGCAGGTGTTGACCGTGAGCAGGCGGGTGTCGCCAATCCAGGCTAGGGCCAGCGCTCGTCCCAACAGCCATGGGCCGATGCCGTGGCCGATCCAGGCTGGTTTTAGCCCGAAATAGGCCAGATTGACCCGGCCATCGCCGGAACGGCGGTCTAGTTCGGCATATCCGGCCAATTCGGGGCCGATGGTTGGTGCCAGCAGTTCTACCGCCGGATGGCGAAGAATTTCCGCCAAATTATCGTCGTCCATCCGCCGCCGGTCGGACCACAGCCACGGTTCGCCGACCTGCTGGTACAACTGCCGGTATAGCGTCAGTCCCGGATGACGGATGCGCTTCAGGCTCAGGCCGGGCACGGCGGGGGCGGCTGGAAGCCGGCATGGTGGCCGGGCCATTTCCAGATAGGTGACTGTGACCCGCAACCGGCCAGCGAGGCGGTGGTCGCGTTCGATCATGGCCACATTCGTTCCAGTGTTAGCACACGCACCCTCGGTTCACCAACGGTGGCCGAACGTCCGCCACAAGAGGTGGGGCAGACGGAAGGGGAGCGGGCTGTGCAGCGCAGGGTGAAACGGATCATATCCGGCTCGGTCCAGGCGGTTTAGGTAGCGGTCGGCCAGCGTCGCCAGCGCCAGCACTGGGGTTGCGGCTTGGGGCACCGCGTGGCGGAGGCTGCGCGCCTGGCTCAACTGGGCGCGGGCGGTGTCGGCGATTTCCCGGACGACAGCGGCCAGGCCCGGGGCGCGCGTACCGGCGAACACCTGAGCCGATTCCACCCCGTGCTGGGCCATGAGACGCTGCGGCAGGTATAGTCGGCGTTGGTGGGCATGAAACGGCACCGCACGCAGCAACCCCGTCAGAGACCAAGCGGTGCCGACCGCTTCCCCGGCGGCCCGTGTCGGCTCGTCGCGTACCGCTAGCACCTCCAATGCCAGTTGAACGAGCGCGCCGGTCGACTCGCGGGCATAGGCGATCAAGGCGTCCAAGGTTTCGGGGCCGGCGGCGTCGAGGTCATCCTCGCGGGCGTCGAGCAGACGCTCAAACCCAGCCCGGCTGAGTCGGTGGTTAGCGATTGCCGCCGCTAGCGGTACGATGACTTCGTGATGACCAAGGGCGTTGGGGTCGCCACCGCCACCGTTCAACTCGAAGATCACGCCGACCGTCTGTCGCCACCACTGCAAGCGGATCTGGCCCAGCAACGCTTCGCTGACCACCTCCCGGGTGCGGGCGATTTCGTGGTTGAAGGCGTGCAGGGCGAACAGCGCTTCGCGTAGCGGCGGCGGTGCCAGCAGGCAGACCATGAAGCGGTCGGAATCGTGGCTGCGGACTTCGCGCGCACACCACGACAGGGTGTCGGCGGGCGGCGTCGCGGCGGGAGCGGCAGGCTGGGGAGTGGGGCGATTGGTCATGGTAAGCGAAATATGGCGCAGGATCGGCGGTACGGGAACTGGAGAAAATAACGGGGGTGACGAGAAAACGCATTGACAGGGGCCAGGAGGACGGGTAAATAACCGGCCGTCAGAGCAGCCCAGGTGGCGGAATTGGTAGACGCGCAGGTTTCAGGTACCTGTGGCAGAAATGTCGTGGAAGTTCGAGTCTTCTCCTGGGCACCACTATGATACAAGGTTTTGGGGACCGGAATGCGGTTCCAGCGTGGATGAGCCTTCCGGCCGCAAGGTCTGGAAGGTTGTTTGCGTTTGAGGGCACCCGTTGAAGGCAAAGGGGTGTTTTGGATCAAGCAAGGGAGAACTGGGGTGACGATCGATCTGCACGAAGGTGATCTGCCCGATGGGCTGTCCTTGGGCGATTGCGTTGCCATCGATACCGAAACCATGGGTCTGAACCCAGCCCGGGATCGGTTGTGCTTGATTCAGCTTTCGGCCGGCGATGGTGCTTGCCATCTGGTCCAGTTTCGCAAGGGGGTCTATCAGGCCCCTAATCTGCGTCGGCTGCTGACCGATCCGGCGGTGACCAAGCTGTTCCATTTCGCTCGGTTCGATATCGCCATTCTCCACGCCTATCTGGGCGTGCTGTGTCAGCCGGTCTATTGCACGAAGGTTGCTTCGCGACTCGTCCGCACCTTCACCGACCGCCACGGGCTGAAGGACTTGTGCAAGGATTTGCTCGGGGTTGAGATCTCTAAGCAGCAGCAAAGTTCGGATTGGGGCGCGAGTGACTTGACTCCCGACCAACTGCGCTATGCCGCTTCCGATGTGTTGCACCTACACCGGCTTAAGGCCCGGCTGGATGTGATGCTGGAGCGGGAAGGGCGCACCGCCCTAGCCGAAGGCTGCTTCCACTTTCTGCCTACCCGTTCCCTGCTCGATTTGGGCGGGTGGACCGATCCGGATATCCTGGAGCATTGACCTTCGGGCTTGCTGGGGATCTGGGGCAGGGGCGGGGATGTCGTCCTGGTCGTGCGTGGTGGTTCCGGATGAGTGAGGCCTTACCCTGTCGATGACCGAAACCAGCCAGTTTCCGACTGACAAAGCCGATGTGCAAACCGGTTGTGCGGCTGGCGCGCGCGTGCTGCGCATTGAAGCCGAAGCGCTGGCGACCCTGGCCGCGACGCTGGATCAAGCGTTTGAAAGCGCGTTGGACCGTCTGCTCGCCTGTACCGGCCGGGTGGTGATCTCTGGGATGGGTAAAAGCGGCCATGTCGGGCGTAAAATCGCCGCGACGCTCGCTTCGACCGGAACCCCGGCCCTCTTCGTTCATCCGGCCGAGGCCAGCCATGGCGATCTGGGCATGATCGCTGGCAACGACGTGGTCATCGCTCTGTCGAATTCGGGCGAAACCAGCGAGTTGTCCGACATCATCGCCTATAGTCGCCGGTTTGCGATTCCGTTGATCGCGATCACCAGCCGGCCGCGCTCATCCCTGGCCGAACAGGCGGACGTGTTGCTGGCGCTGCCGTCGGCTCCGGAAGCCTGCCCGCACGGGCTGGCACCGACCACTTCGACCACGATGATGATGGCGTTGGGCGATGCCCTGGCGGTGGCGCTGATTGAGCGGCGCGGCTTTACCGCCGACGATTTTCGCGATTTGCATCCCGGCGGTTCCCTGGGCCGTACCCTGCTGCGGGTATCCGACATCATGCACGACGGCGGGGAGCTGCCGCTGGTCGGCCCCGAAATGTGCATGGCCGAAGCGATTCTGGTTATGACCGCGCGCCATTTCGGCTGTCTGGGCGTGGTTGACGACGCCGGCAAGCTGATTGGAATCGTTACCGATGGCGATTTGCGCCGCCATATGCGGCCTGTGCTGTTGGAGGCGACGGTCGGGAAGGTGATGAGCCGGTCGCCGAAGACGATCAGACCAGGCGCTCTGGCGGTCGAGGCGCTGGGCCAAATGAACGCCTTGGCTATTACCTCGTTGTTCGTTACTGAGGGCGGAGTGCCGAAGGGTATCCTTCATATTCACGATTGTTTGCGCGCCGGTGTCGCCTGAAAGGTTGCCTCGTTTCGATGACCGCCTTCCCGGAGTCCTCTTTTAGGCCCAGCCTTTCGTCAGCGGCGTCAGCCGGTGGGAAGCGCGTTGGCTTGATTCGGGCTCATCTCGGGCACTCCCGAGCGGTAAGCGCCTTCAAGCTGGTGGCGGGAATGGTTGCGCTGGGCTTGATCGGGTTGCTGGCGGCGTGGCCGACCCTGCACGAAAGCCGACTTGGGGGAAAGATTCGCCCCACTCCCGGGCAGAGCGAGATTCTGGAGCTGCGCTATTTCAGCCGTGACAAGCAGGATCGGCCTTTCTCGCTCTTGGCGGATAAGGCGGTCAAGGTGGCGGGAGACGACAACCAGTTGTTGTTGACCAAGCCGGTGTTGGAAATGACCCAGGCTAGCGGCTCCTGGGTAACGTTGAGCGCCGACGACGGCCACCATTGGCAGGATACCGGCCTGCTTGATTTGCATAATCAGGTTCATGTCGTACGTGACGATGGTTTTGAATTCATTACTGATTTGGCCCATGTCGATACCAAAGCCGGCACCGCTACCGGTGATCATCGCGTGGTTGGTCAAGGGCCTTCGGGTGAAATCGATGCTGCCGGTTTCTCCATGTACGATAATGGCAAGACGTTGGTTTTTCATCAGTCTTCTTCGGCGACTTTGACCGGTGGTGGTGTTCAGGGGCCGAAACCGGCCCCAGCACCTTCCACCCCAGCACCCGCGCCAAAGGTTCCGTTGGTCGATGCCGTGCCGCCGGTTCCAGTTCCAGTTCCAGTTCCAGTTCCGGCTCTGGCTCCGGCAGTGGAGATTTCGCCGTCCCCGGTGGAGAGCGTTTCCACGGAAACTTTCCCAACCGTGGTCTTGCCGGTGCAGGCAGAATCCGCGCCGACTCAGCCCGCGCCGACTCAGCCTGAGACGGTGGTTTCACCGACGCTTGATTTTAACTCTGCGGTTAAGATTGTGGCTGAGCCGGCTCCTTTAACGCCGTCGCCTGCCATCAAGTTTGATGCGCCTGGTGTGGCGCAGCCCTCGGCTCCGATTGAAGGGGTTCGAGAGCCGCCGCATCCGGCCTTGTTGCCGCTGTCGGGAGACGGACCAACCCTGCGGCCTGGGCGCAAGCCGGCCCCGCCGGTGGTTGATCCCGTATCGGTCTCGACCCCGGTAAGGGGGGGGGCGTCCACAATATCTCCGCCCGTGCCCCCGAAGCGTGCCACAGTCCCGAAACCCGCTGCGGCGACCAAACCCGTCGTCGTCCCGCCGCAATCGTCGGAACCGCTACTGCCCGCGACCTTGGTGCCGGTGCTGGTGCCCAACGCCGGTTCGTCGTCCGGGCGGCGTCAGCGATCCTCAGAAGGAAGAGTGCCATGAAGAATCCGTGGTCGGTGATGCGGTTGCCTGCTTGGGGGCGAATATTGGCGGCAGTCTGGCTCGGCGGTATGATCGGGCTGACAGCCGGAATCGATTCGGTCTGTGCTCAGAGTTTGCCTGGTGGAGGGGCGTCCACTCCCGGCGGCAGTGCCCAACCGGTCGAGATCAAGGCCGATAACGCCCTGGAATGGCACGAGGACCAGAAGGCCTATGTCGCCCGTGGCAATGCCTGGGCGAAAAAGGGCACCACCACCATCACAGCAGATCTGCTTACCGCCTATTATCGCGAGACTCCGGGCAAGGGTACCGAAATCTACCGTATTGTCGCGGTCGGAAATGTTCATGTTCTGGGCAACAGCCAAGAGGTATTTGGCGAGCATGGGGTCTATGACTCCGACAAACAGGTTGCCATGGTTACTGGTGATAATTTGCGGTTGGTGACTAAGACCGATGTCGTTACCGCCCGTGATAGCCTGGAATACTATGAGGCCACTCGGTTGGCGGTGGCGCGTGGTGATGCGATCGCGGTCCGTGATCAAAAGCGTATGCGGGCCGACGTGTTGATCGGGCGGTTCGTCGATGCACCCAAGCCAGCCGACGGTAAAACTGGGGCAGGGGCCGGAGCGGGCGGTGGTGTGGTCAAGCCGGCGGCACCCGTGGCGGCCGGTGCCGGGGTGCCGGGGGCTGAAGGCGGTAATTTGGAAATGGATCGAATCGACGGGGAAGGCCACGTTGTGGTGACCACGGCGACCGATGTCGCTCTGGCCGACCGGCTAATGTATTCGGTTAAGGCCAATATCGCGATTCTGACCGGCAACGTCAAAATTACCCGTGGTGACAACCAGATTAACGGCGATGCCGCTGAAATGAACATCGCCACGCACATCAATCGCTTGATTAACACCACGGGCAAGCCGGTCGAAGCTTTGCTGGTCCGTCAACCAGGTAAGGACAGTAAGGACAGTAAGGCGGGCAAGGGCGGTGCCGTGATTTCTCCCAACAGCGGAACGGGCGGCGCTACGGCGAAGCCGGCCCCAGTTCAGCGCTGACCGGGCCGGAGATGACCAAATCCTCTTTTCCGTCGCTGACTTTGCCGGTGAAGGCTCAGGTTGTGCCCGCCGTCCCGCGTCAGGTGCCGTCGTTCATAACGCCACCGGCGGGAGGTGGCGGTGCCCCGGGTGCTGTGGACGAGGCTGGAAGGCACCGGCCGGGGGTTCACGATCCGGGCCTGGGGCTGGTGGCGCGCAATCTGGGCAAGCAGTTCAAGCGCCGGCCGGTGGTGCGTGATGTTAACCTAACGGTTCAGCGTGGTGAGGCGGTTGGGCTGCTCGGCCCCAACGGTGCCGGCAAAACCACCTGTTTTTACATTATTACCGGCCTGATTGCGGCCGATTACGGCTCGATCTATCTCGACGGTCAGGACATCACCGCTCTGCCTATGTATCGCCGCGCGCGGCTGGGCATCGGCTATCTGCCGCAGGAAGCATCGATTTTTCGTGGTCTTAGCGTCGAGAACAATATTCGCGCCGTGCTGGAGGTGGTGGAAACCGACCGTGATCAGCGTGAAGCGATGCTGGACGAGTTGTTGGCCGAGTTTTCGATTACCCATTTGCGGCGCACGCCCTCGACGGCCTTGTCGGGTGGCGAGCGGCGGCGCGTGGAAATTGCCCGCGCCTTGGCCACCCAGCCCCACTTTATTCTGCTCGACGAACCGCTGGCCGGAATTGATCCGATCGCGGTCAATGAAATCCGCGAACTGATCTCGCACCTGCGCGATCGCGGCATCGGGGTGTTGATTACCGACCACAACGTCAGGGAAACGTTGGAAATCGTCGATAGGGCATACATTTTGCACGACGGTATGGTATTGATGGAGGGTGAGCCGGCCGAGATTGTCGCGCACGAGGACGTCAGACGGGTCTATCTCGGCGAACGGTTCAGCCTCTGACCCTTCCCGGGTCGGTTCTAGATCGGTCCCGCCCAGCCATGGCGCTCACGCAACGTCTCGACCTCCGCCAAGCCCAGACCCTGGTTATGACGCCGCAGTTGCAGCAGGCGATCAAGCTGTTGCAATTGTCCAATCTGGAGTTGTCGGACTTCGTCGATCGCGAGATCGAGCAGAATCCGTTGCTGGAGCGCGATGATGGCGAGGGCGGATTTAGTGGGGACGGCGGGGCTGCGGCCGGCGGCGGGGCCGAAGGTGGGGGCGAAAGCGGCGACGGCGGCGACTCTGTGCCGTCGGGCGATTTCCAGGGCGAAATCGATGGCATGCCACGGGATACGGTCGATCTGACCACCTCGGACAGGATGGCGACCGGGGATGATGCGCCGCTCGATGCCGATTTTTCCAATGTCTGGAGCCACGGCAGCGTGGAAGAAAATAGCGCAGGCGGCGGCGACGAGGCTTTTGGCCAGTGGTCGAATCGCAGTGGCAGCATGGCGTTCGAGGATGGCGATGCCAACTTGGAACAGACTCTGTCCGGCGAAACTTCGCTGCGCGATCATCTCATCGGACAGTTGAATTGTGATCTCGCCGACCCCGGCGATCGCCTGATCGGCCTGACCCTGATCGACCATCTGGATGAAGCCGGTTATCTAATTGCCGATCTGGGGGCGATTGCCGAACAGTTCGGTTGCCCGACGGCGCGGGTGGAACAGGTTCTAGCGCGGCTGCAACGCTTTGATCCCTGCGGCATCTTTGCCCGCTCTTTGGCCGAATGCCTGGCCAATCAATTGCGAGAAAAGAATCGGCTTGATCCGGCGATGCAGGCGTTGCTGGCTAACCTGCACCTTCTGGCCGCGCGCAACCTGCCGGCCTTGATCAAGGTCTGTGGCGTGGATGCCGAAGACATCACCGAGATGGTCGCCGAAATTCGGGCGCTCAATCCAAAACCGGCGCTGGTGTTCGATCACGTCCTATTGCAACCGATCACGCCCGATATTTTGATGCGGGCCCTGCCCGGTGGTGGGTGGGTGATCGATCTTAACCCAGATACCCTGCCGCGGGTGCTGGTTAATCAGCGCTATTTTGTCCGCATTTCCGGGGATGTGCGCAAAAAAGCCGATCGTGATTACTTGGCCGAGCGGCTCAATTCCGCCAACTGGTTGGTGCGTTCGTTGCATCAGCGCGCCACCACCATCCTCAAGGTGGCCAGCGAGATCATTCGTCAGCAGGACAGTTTCTTCATTCACGGCGTTCAGTTTCTGCGCCCGCTGATTCTGCGTGACATCGCCGAGGTGATCGGTATGCACGAGTCGACCGTTAGCCGTGTAACCACCAACAAATTCATGGCCACGCCGCGCGGCATCTTCGAACTGAAATACTTTTTTACCTCGTCGATTGCTGGTGCCGATGGCGTTGCCGCCCATTCCGCCGAGTCAGTTCGTTTTAAGATCAAAGGGTTGATCGATGCAGAGACTGCCGACAGCGTGCTGTCCGATGACCGTCTGGTCGAAATTCTCCGTGCCGACAGCATTGACATTGCCCGTCGGACCGTGGCCAAGTACCGCGAGGCCATGAACATTCCCTCGTCGGTGCAACGCCGGCGGCTGAAATCGTTGCTAATATGACGCTGTCGTCTTTCTCCCTTGCGTGGTGCGTGGGGGCGGCGCGACGGTTCCTTGACAATTTTCGACTTTCGCGACTATGCTTTCCCTATCAAATTGACCGTGCTGGCGTATCGATCGTCCGTGTCGAGCGTTGGTGGTCCCCAAAAGTCTGGACCTTGTGACAAGATGCACCTAACCGTCAAAGGCAAACACATTGATGTAGGCGATGCGCTACGCGGCTATGTCGCTGAGACCATGCGCGCCGCCGTCTTCAAGTATTTCGACCGCCCGATCGAAGCTACGGTCGTGTTTTCGCGCGAAGCGCATCTGTTCCGTGCCGACATTTCTGTTCATGTCGGGCGTGGTATCATGGTGCAGAGCATCGGCGAAGCCGACGAAGCTTATCCGGCCTTCGATACCGCATGCGAGAAGATCGCAAAGCGTTTGCGCCGGTATAAGCGCCGGTTGCGCGATCACCATGGCCGGCCCGAGGTTGAATCGGTGCAGTCGGATGTGGCCAAGAAATACATTCTGGAGGCCGAGCCGGAGCACCACACCGACGACCACGAGCACCACGATCGGGGACAGCCGGTTGTCATCGCTGAGATGACCACTGGTATTGATCAGCTGACGGTGAGCGAAGCGGTTATGCGCATGGAACTGGCCGACCTGCCGGCGATGATGTTCCGTAACCGTGCTCATGGGGGGCTGAATATGGTCTATCGCCGGTCTGACGGTCACGTCGGTTGGGTCGATCCCAGCGGCAATACCGTAGGTGTGGGCACACCGGGGGCATGACCCCCCCGGTTCCTGCAACGGTCAACCATGCCGTCGTGCCATGAATGAGCTGATTTCGCCCCGCGGCGTCCTCGCGAACCTCAAGGCTGGCAGTAAAAAGCAAGCCTTGCAGGAGCTTGCCCGAAGGGCATCTGAACTGACCGGTCAGAACGAGCGCGCCATCTTTGATGTGCTGCTTGAACGGGAGAAGCTGGGTACCACGGGGGTTGGCCAGGGTATCGCCATTCCCCATGGTAAACTGCCCAGCCTGGATCGGGTCCATGGGCTGTTCGCCCGGCTGGAGCGTCCGATCGACTTCGATGCGATCGACGAGCAACCGGTCGATCTGTTGTTCCTGTTGCTGGCCCCTGAACGGGCTGGGGCGGAGCATCTGAAGGCGTTGTCGCGGGTCTCGCGCCTGTTGCGAGATCCGATCATGTGTCAAAAATTGCGTAGCTGTACGAGTGCCGACGCCATCTTCGCTCTGCTTACTCAGACTGAGATGTCGGTGTCGTCGTGAAGGCAGAGGGCCTAGCGTCCTCTTGACCTGAGGGGCTTTGCCCAAATCCCATTAGATAGTGTGCAGGCCCCTTGATCCCACTCGGTAGGGCCAGGACCGATACGGTCTTGACTGGGCTAGGGCTGCGACATGGTCGCCCACATTTTCCATTGGCATCCCTGAATTTTTGTGGAGAGTGATACCAACGGCCCTGGTCGATGACCGGCTGTTGGTATCGGCGACCGCCGTCGCGCCTCATGGCGCGAAGGCAAGCCCGCGTGAGCGACCACCCGACGGCTTCGCCTTCTTTGGCGTCTATGAGTTTTTAGCCACAAACAAATTAATTATACTGCTTTAAGTTCGCAATTAATGTCTCGCGCATACAACTGTACGCAAGGCAAATTCTAATTA
This sequence comes from uncultured Gammaproteobacteria bacterium, assembly GCA_963575695.1. GTDB lineage: Bacteria > Pseudomonadota > Alphaproteobacteria > Azospirillales > Azospirillaceae > CAUYTZ01. Next base: position 26,478 of record CAUYTZ010000122.1, read on the forward strand.
ATGTGAATTTTTTAGGTTGTATGGTGGTTGAGATTCTTCTAACTTACGTCGGGTAAGCATGGTTCTCGTTGCGGTTGCGGTGCAATTGCGATCATGAGTTCTGGGTTGGAACTTGCGGCGGTTTTAAGCCTAGAGTTTTTGGTGTGGAGATGTTGGTGGCATGAAGACTCGCACGCTAAAACAGATTCTGATGATCTCGGTTGGCGCATTGATAACCAGTTGCGGTCCGGACCCTGCCGCCATCTGCATTCCCGATGACATCAGTCGGGTAGCCAGAGCGCTCAACGAGCGGAACGATGCACGCTCCTTACCCGATAACAGCCAAATCCAGAACACCCCCGATCCGGCGGCGCGAATCTACCTGTATCTTGATTAC
>CAUYTZ010000123.1:0-12064 GCA_963575695.1 uncultured Gammaproteobacteria bacterium
CGGCAAGGTCCGCTATTCCAGCCAGGATGAAGGCATCGTCACCACGGTTCACGCCCAGACCGGCCAGTTGATCAGCCCCGGCCAGCCGATCGTGACCATCGTTAAAAACAATGCGCCGCTGGTCGCCCGCCTGCTGGCCCAAAACCGGGACATCGGCCAGTTGAAGCGCCGGCAGAACGTTCAGATCAAATACGATGCCTATCCCTACCAGGAATATGGCATTTCGACCGGTCAGATTTCCGACATCAGCGTCCGACCCAATGAACAGAACCTCTATGTGGTCAAGGTTGCGCTCGATAGTGAAACCATCCGGCGTCAGCCACAGTCTCCAGAAAACCCGCCCAAGCCGTTGGAAATCGGTTTGTCCGGGGTGGCCGAGATCAAGGTTGGCGATCGCCGCTTTATTGAATTGCTGTTTGCGCCGGCGTCTAAGTTCTTCAAACAGGACGAGTTGGAAGCAGCCCCTGCGGCTACGGCCGGCGGGACCGGCCAACCCGGGGCCAAACCCTGATCATTTCGCGTGACCGAGATCCGGCGACAGCCGGGGATAGTCAAAAGCCGGCATCAGCCGGGGATATTCCAAGGATAGTCCGATGACGAAGCCCCAGTTTGAACTTGTGACCAACAACGCGGCGGTCGAAGCGATTCAGCAGGTTCTGCGTACCCACGTTCTGTTCAGCGTGTTGCCGCTGGCGGAAAAGAGCCAGATTCAGGCTCTGCTTGAATTCCGCCGTTATAATCCCGGCGATTATCTGGGCCGTCAGGGTGAAGCGATCGACGGCATGTATATCGTGCACGGTGGCTTGGCCCGGCTGAAGCAGGAAAACGCCGACGGCAAGGTGGTTCGAATCGGCGATGCCCACAAGCATGACACGCTCGGCGAGATGTCGCTGATCGAAAACAGCGAGTGGGGTCACGACGTTGTCGCCGAAGGTGTGGCCGAGGCAATCGTGCTGCCGGCGCTTAAGGCGCGCGACGTGCTGACCCGCAGCCCGACCATTGACGAGCACTTCAAGCGCTTCGTCGGCTTGATTAAGGTCGGCGAGCGGCTGCGCTCGCTGCTGGGCCAAGCCAGCTATACCCCCGAACAATTCACCGAAATGGTCAGCAAGCTTGGCGTCAAGCGCATCAAGCTCGACACCATGGTCTTTAATCAGGGCGACAACGATCCCCGGCTTTACTACATCGAAAGCGGGACCATCGAACTGGTTCGGGCCCCGATTTCCGGCGATGCGATCACGCTCGGTCGGCTTGGTCGTGGTAGCCTGTTCGGCGAAGGCTGCGCCGTGCCCCACGCCGGCAACAAGGGCACCCAGCCGCACACCGCCCGCGCCCTGACCGAAGTCACGGTCCTGGTCATTTACCAGGAAACCGTGAATAAGCTGCTCGATATCAATCCCGATTTGGGCGAGCGCCTGCGCCAGCGCATTCGCGAACTGGAACGCTACGAACAGGATGAACTGGCGATCCGGTCCCGGACCGAGGGCATCGACCAGCGGATTCATCTGGCCGACGCCCTGACCGAAGAGGAATTCCGTACCCTGCCCAAGGCGCAGGAAGCGGTGGTCAAGTTCAAGATCGTCCGCCAAGAAAGCGATAATGAAAATGCCGCCGCCTGCTTGACTATGGTTGTCAACCAATATGGCAAGCCGTTCAAGCTTAATGAAATTCAGCGTAAAGTCACGCTGGAGCACAAGAACGTCAACCTCGACGAGATCATTCGCGGTGCCGAGAACCTAGGCTTTCGCGCTAAGGGCTATGCTTTGGCCTATGATGATCTGAAGAGTGCGCCGGCTCCGGGAATCGTCAGCCTGGAAGGCTATCGCTATGCGGTGCTGGTCAAGGCAACTGACCGCGAAGTTCATCTGGCCGATCCGCGCGAAAGCAAGATTAAACGACTGAAGCGGGAAGAGTTCACCAAGATCTGGACTGCGGCTAACGTCGGTGCCAATGTTGACCGCCGTCCGGATGCCGGTGTGTTCATCGCCTTGGAACCGACCGAACGCTTTGAATCTGGTGGAGCGAAGAAGGCGAATCAGCTCAGTTACTTCCTGGCCTTCATCCTGCCCTACAAGGGCTATTTCGCTGAGGCCTTGCTCGCCGCCTTGGTCATCAATCTGCTTGGCATGGCCTCGCCGCTGTTTATTCAGACCATTGTCGATACCGTGGTGGTCCATAAAGATGTTGGTTTGTTGAACGCCATGTTGGCCGGCATGGTGCTGGTCGCGGTTTTGACCAGTTTGATGACCGTGGTCCAATCCTTGTTGCTGGCCCACACCACGACACGACTAGATATGCGGCTGATGGCCGAGTTCTACCGGCATGTTTTGAGCCTGCCGATGCCGTTCTTCCTTAGCGTCAACAAGGGCGAAATCCTGGCTCGATTCGGCGAGAACCAGAAAATCCGTCATATCTTGACCGGATCATCGATCACCACAATCATGAACCTGATGATGATTGTGATCTACTTCTTGATGATGTTTGGATACAGCAAGCAGCTTTCGATCATTGTTATTCTGTATATGCCGATCTTCATCGGCATCGTCACCTTCTTCACCCCGCGCCTCAAAAGAATTTCGCAGGAAATCTTCGTTGCCGGCACTCAGGCCCAGGCGTCGTTGATTGAATCCTTGAACGGGATCGAAGCGATCAAGGCGACCAACAACGAGTATTTCGCCCGTGCCCGCTGGGAAAACTCGTTCGTTGAAAACGTTAACCGTGGCTTCCATCAGCAGAAGCTGGCGCTGCTTAACTCCAGCATCTTCCAGCTCGCCATTCTGGGCATGAACACCACCGTGCTGTGGTTTGGTGCCAATCAGGTGATCGGCAATCAGATGTCGGTCGGCGAGTTGATGGGCTTCAACATGCTGATGAACATGGTCACCGGCCCGGTGCTGCAAATGGTCAACCTGTGGAGCCAGATGCAGGAAGTGCGGATTTCGGTCGATCGTGTCGGCGAATACCTGGAAAAGGAACCGGAATTCGAAGCCATCACCACCCCGGACAAGATTCGGCCGGTGATCGCCACCGGTCAGCTTAAGGGTCTGATCGAATTCAAGAACGTCTACTTCAGCTATCGTGCCGGCAAAGACACCATGCACGTGATGAAGGACTTCAGCCTAACCATTAATCCCGGCGAACGAGTCGCCTTCGTCGGTCCGGCCGGTTGCGGTAAGAGCACGATTGCCAAGATGGTCTTGGGCTTTAACCTGCCGCAGCAGGGGGAGGTGTTGATCGACGGCCGCAGCATCATGCAGATGGATTTGGGTTCGTTGCGACGCAACATCGGCGTGGTGCTGCAAGACAGCTTCCTCTTCGCCGGCTCGGTGGCGGAAAACGTCGCCTTTGGGGATCCGGAACCGAACATGCAGCGGGTCCAGGAGGTGGCGCGGCTGGCCGGCGCGGAAGAGTTCATTCTCAAGCTGCCACTCAGTTATCAGACGCTGATCGGGGAAAAGGGTCAGGCGTTGTCCGGCGGTCAGCGGCAGCGGGTGTGTATCGCACGCGCACTCTACCGTGGCCCGCAAATCATGATCTTCGACGAAGCGACCAGCGCACTGGATAACCAAACCGAAGAGCAAATCATTAAGCAATTGAAGGAAAAGGTGCTTCCTAACCGCACCTCGATTTCAATCGCGCACCGCCTGACCACGATCATGGGTTCAGATCGGATTTGCTTCATTCGTGATGGTATCGTCCAAGAACAAGGTACGCACCAGCAACTGATCGATCGGGAGTACATCAAAGACAAGGGCTTTAAGGGTTACTATTACAATTTGGCCCGCAGTCAGTTCGAATTGCCGGAGCTTGATCTGTCGTAAAGCGAACGAAGCGTCTTCGGCGACCAAGGGGCTTTGCCCCTTGGAACCCCACCAGGGGCGCTTCGCCCCTGGACCCACCATACTTGGCCAAAAATCGGCCGATTTTCCCCTTGAAGCCCCGGTCAGCGCTCCCTACATCGAGACCTGGGGCGGGTGCCGATGGTCGGGTCCGTCCCGGGCTGCCCGCCGAAGTGGATCGCTTCAAGGAGGATTCACATGCGTACGCTTGATCTGACCCCGCTGTTTCGCTCCACCATTGGCTTCGACCGCCTGTCGCGGGCGCTTGATGCGGCTTTGCAGGTGGGCGAAAACGGCTTGGCCTATCCGCCCTACAACATTGAGAAGTTGGGCGATGATGCCTACCGCATTTCCATGGCCGTTGCCGGATTTGCCGAGGACGACATGGAAATCGTCAGTCATGAAAGCACGCTGACCATTCGTGGTCGGGCTAAGGACGAGGACGAAAACACCGTTTACCTGCATCGCGGAATTGCTGGCCGTGCTTTTGAGCGCAAGTTCCAGTTGGCCGATTACATTCGGGTCAACGGGGCGTCGCTGGTCAACGGCATGCTGCACATTGATTTGGTGCGCGAGGTGCCGGAAGCGCTGAAGCCGCACCAGGTTCCGATTAAGGGTAAGGTGGCTACGGCACCGGCGATTGAGCGTCAAGCCGCGTAGTTGGGATGGTGGTTTAGGGAAGGGGCGAAAGCCCCTTCCTCAGTTCTTGGGTCTTGCCACGCAAGCTCGGTTCACAATTCCCGGGTCATCATCAAATCATACACTCGGTCGCAGCGGAACACCGGTCCATCCCGACACACGAACAGTGGTCCAAGCTGACAATGTCCGCACAGACCAACGCCGCACTTCATGTTGCGTTCCAGCGACAGGTAAATCCGGTCGTCACCGATGCCGACCTCGCGCAGGGTCTGCACCGCGTAGCGCATCATGATTTCCGGACCGCATAGAAAGGCGATGGTATCCAGACGATCAAAACCGCCGCCTTTGATCAGCCGAGTGACCACGCCGACCTGACCATTCCAGTTGCCGGTGGAGCGATCGACCGTGACCCGGACGTTGACATCGAACCGGCTGCGCCAGGCGCGCAATTCATCGGCGAACAGCATGTCTTCCGGGGTGCGGGCCCCGTAAAGAATCAGGACGTTGCCGAACTTCTCCCGCTCGGCCAGCACACGCAAGATCACCGGCCGCATCGGTGCCAGCCCGATACCACCGGCAAGAATCAAGACATCGGCACCATGGGCGGCTTCGATCGGCCATGGTGTGCCGTAAGGACCGCGTACGCCGACCATGTCGCCGGGCCGGAGTGCGCCCAAAGCCTTGGTCACCGCGCCGATCGCGCGAATGGTGTGGACCACCGGCAGCGGGTTATCGGGATCGCCGCTGATGCTGATTGGAACCTCGCCAACCCCGAACGCGGTCAGCATGTTAATCTGGCCGGGTTGGAAGCTGAAGCCACGGCCATCGGCAGGGCGCAGAGTAAAGGTAAAGGTATCGGAAAGTTCCTGTTTAACCAGCTCCACCCGAAACGGGCGCGGCAGCATGGGATCGGTCGTTGCCGGACTGGACCTGTCCACCGCAACCCTGCCCTGATGGGTCATGATTTCCTTCCCTTTTATGATCATATTCTTGTTTTATGACGTTCAGTCGGAATTAGCCGGCGGCAGGCCGTAGAGGTCCAACATCTGCAACCGCGCCGCCGTCAAGCGTCCGGCCATGACCGGAACCATGCGCTGGAACAAGTGATAGCCCAACTCATGGTCGGTTTCAAAATCGGCACGCAATTTTTGTGCGTCAATGCACACCGTGCGCACCAAAGTTACGGCCACACCGTCGAATGACCAGCGATAGGGCGGGTTCAGCCATGACCAACCCAGCAACTCGCCTTCGCCCACGGTTTGCAGGGTGATGCGACCGGTAGGGGGGGCTGCCAGTTCAATCGCCACCGTACCGTAGCGGATCAGGAAAAAATTGTTAGCGGCCTCACCGTCGCGAATCAAATACTGGCCAGGTTTAAAGCTTTCGCTGCGAGCATACTGGGCTATCCGGCCAAGCATAGGAGCTGGAAAATTCCGAAAAAACGGTGTTTCGCCAAGCAGCACCTGCATATCGATTGCGGTCGCGGTCATCGCTGGGTCTCCTTGTCGCGAATCGCCCGGGCTTCGGCGGTGAGATCGATGCCGACCGGACACCACGTAATGCAGCGGCCGCAGCCGGTACAGCCGGAGGCACCGAACTGGTCATGCCACGAGGACAATTTGTGCGTCATCCACTGGCGGTAGCGCGAACGGGCTTCGCGCCGCTGGCTGCCACCGTGAATATAAGTGAAATCGAGTGAGAAGCAGCTATCCCACTTGCGCGTCCGCTCGGCTTCGCCGCCGTCCAGGCTGGTGGTGTCTTCGACCGTGGAACAGAAGCAGGTCGGGCAGACCATGGTGCAGTTGGTGCAAGTCAGGCAGCGCTGACCAACCTCGTCCCAATGGCGGCTGTCCAGATTCCGCCGGAGCAGGGCGGCGACATCGGGAATCATCTCCCGACCCATGCCGGCTGCGGCGCGCGCGATGGCGGCTTCAGCGGCCTTCGCGTCGGCGACCTCCACCGGACGGCTGGGCAGACGGGCCAGCAGCGCGTGGCCACGGGGGCCGTTGGCCTCGACTAAGAAATCATGGCGGCCGTCGCCGATCAACTCGGTCAAGGCCAGATCATAACTCAATGTCGGTTCAACGCGGGGACCGGTGTTCATCGAGGCGCAAAAACAGGTGCCCCCGGCCCGGCCACAGTTGAGCGCGATGATCAGGGCAGCGGCGCGGCGGGCGGCATAGCCGGTATCGGTGTGAATTTCCGGCCGGTCGTGGTCAGCCGGGTCGAGGCCGAACACCTTATCCTGGCGGGCGATGGCGTGAAGATCGCAGGCGCGCACCCCCAGAAAAGCATAGGGCGTCGCTGGGGCCTTCCCAGATTCGATGGTAAAGCCGCCGTCGTCGGTGCGCCGGCCGCGCCAGACGGTTTGTTCCGGCGGGTTAAGATAGCGTTTCCAACTGTAAGGGCCGACGGTGTGGCCAAACAAAGCCTGATTGGGGCCAGGCACCAGGCGATACCGGCCACCGCTCTGCTCGTCGGTCCAGCCGGCCGGCAAGGCGCGAACGGAATCGATTTCGCCAAGGATGATGGCACCATCCGCGACTTTTGGGCCGATGACACGATAGCCGTCACCAACCACGAGACCGATCAGGACATCCAGCCCATCCCGGTCAATGACGGCATTCTCCGTCTGATTCGGCTCTTCGCCGCTCATCGTTGTCCGTTTCCGTCCCTGTCGGCCCATTTCGGCCCGAACAAGGTTTCGGGCTCGGGCGCAACGTTGTGATTAGTTCCTGGGACGGAACTATGCCCGGATCGCGGACACCTTTCCAGAGTCTTCGCTCAGGAAATTAGGGGTTCACGATCCGGGGCAGGCTCGGTCAGGCCTGTCCAACATGCGCGCCGTATCCAGCCTGCTCAGCCCCAACCCATTCACCGATGACATAAGCGCCAGCAACATAGTCGCGCAGCCCGGTAATGTCGGATTCAACCTCGATCAGCCGCTCCTTGACCACATCGCGCATGCTGACCATGCCCACCAACCGGCCAGCTTCAACCACCGGCAAATGGCGAATGTTGCGCTCGGTCATTACCGCCATCAGTTCGGAAATGGTATCGGCGGTTCGACAACTGACGACATCGCGCGACATCAAATCAGAGGCGGTCAGGGTCATGACCTTTTGCCCGTGTTCAAACAAACCGCGGACGATATCGCGCTCAGAGATGATGCCACGGATCTTGCCACGACCATCAGTCACAATCACCGCGCCAATCTTGTGGGAACCCAGAAGATTAATCACAGAAGAAACGGCGGCGTCCGGGGCGATGGTGATGGTCTGGTTGCCCTTGCGCTTGAGCATGGTCGAGACGTACATGGCCTGAGCCTCCTAAGCCTTTTGTAAGACGCCACATCTTCTTAATTCCTGGTTCGAAAACCAGTGGCGTTCTGTTGAATGTAAGAATGGGGTTGGCTTAGTTTTTCTGCAATCCCTACTCCCGGCCCCTCACACGGGGTGTGTTGAGATCGACACAACTGCCACAACCAGTAGGGATTTTACTTGAACCAGAATTTCGGCTTGGAAGGCACGGACAGCAGGTGCCCACCACTTTTGGAATCTAGTCTTGTCACTTTCCGCTAAGTGCCTGTTAATTAACTCGACGCGAGAAAGCTGACCCTAAGTTGCGACGCGAAGCACTTCGTTGTGCGATGCAGCATGGCGGCGCGGGCGGCGTAAGGATGATCTTGGGCAAAAGCGGCTCAGTGAGCCTTTATTTTTTGAAGGAACAAAATATTTTTTCTCGAAACGGGATTCTGACTGATCCAACGCCCTGACGCTGCATATTTTGCCCAGTCCTTGGTTCATTCAGCACTAAATTCACGCCCAATAAGGGGGCAGGGACCCCAAGGCCCCCGCCCCCCCCTTGATTTGGGAGCAAATTTAGAACTTCAACGCTTTGGCCCGGATCACGCCCGGAATGGCGCTGATCTTCTCCAGCACGGTTTCATTTAGCGGTTGATCAACCGCAACCAAAGCGATGGCGTCCGTTCCCGGTTGCGACCGGCCGAGGTGGAAGGTGGCGATGTTGACCCCGGCGTTACCCAAAGTTACGCCCAGGCCGCCGATCACGCCCGGAATGTCGCGGTTGCGCGAAAACAGCATGTGCGGGCTGAGCTCGGCTTCGATCGGAATGTCATCGATCGCCACCACGCGCGGCCGCTCGCCGGCAAACAGCGATCCAGCCACGGTGCGCTTGACCTGATCGCCTTCCACCGTCAGCCGAATCAGGGTGTGGTAATCGCTGGAGCGCTCGCGCCGGGTCTCCGTAACCGAAATGTTGCGCTCACGTGCCACCACCGGCGCGTTGACCATGTTGACCGACGCCATCAGCGGCCCCAGCAGGCCCTTGAGCACGATCGCGGTCAGCGGCTTAGTGTTGAGTTCGCCGACATGGCCTTCGTATTCAATGGTCACGGAACGCAGATCGGAGCGCAGCACCTGACCGGCGAAGCCGCCCAACTGTTCGGCCAGTTTCATATAGGGCCGCAGCCGTGGCGCATCCTCGGCACTGACCGAAGGCATGTTAAGCGCGTTGACCACCGCACCGGTCATCAAGAAGTCGGCCATCTGTTCGGCCACTTGCAGCGCCACATTTTCTTGCGCTTCGGTGGTTGAAGCGCCCAGGTGTGGGGTACAGACCACCTTTTCATTGCCGAACAGGATATTGTTCTTGGCCGGCTCTTCCAGGAACACGTCAAACGCCGCTCCGGCGACCTGGCCGGAATCGAGCGCCGCCTTCAAATCCTCTTCCACCACCAGACCGCCACGGGCGCAGTTGATGATTCGTACGCCCTTTTTGCACTTGGCCAGGGCCTTGGCGTCCAGAATGTTGCGGGTAGCAGCGGTCAATGGCGTGTGCAACGTAATGAAATCGGCTCGCGCCAGCAGGGTCTCCAGTTCAACCTTTTCCACGCCCAGATTGGCGGCGCGCTCTAGCGACAGGAACGGGTCGAACGCGACCACCCGCATCTTCAGCCCAAGCGCTCGGTCGGCGACGATGCCGCCGATGTTGCCGCAACCGATCAGGCCCAGAGTCTTGCCGAACAGCTCCACACCCATGAAACGGTTCTTTTCCCACTTACCAAAATGGGTGGAGGCGTTAGCGGCCGGGATTTCTCGCGCCAAGGCGAACATCAGCGCGATGGCGTGTTCGGCGGTGGTGATCGAATTGCCGAACGGGGTGTTCATCACCACCACGCCGCGCGCGGTGGCGGCGGGAATGTCAACGTTGTCCACGCCGATGCCGGCCCGCCCCACCACTTTCAGATTGGTCGCCGCTTCCAGAATTTCAGCGGTGACTCGGGTGGCGGAGCGAATGGCCAAACCATCATATTGGCCGATGATCGCCTTCAATTCCTCCGGCTTCAGCCCGGTTTTGACCTCGACCTCAACGCCACGTTCCTTGAAAATTTCAACCGCGCGGGCGCTGAGTTTGTCGGAAATGAGCACCTTGGGCATGGTTCTTCCTTACTGATTGATTTGGTTGCTGGGGGTTTCACCCCCAGTCCCCCGACCAGGGCTTTGCCCTGGACCCACCAGGAGCCTGGAGGCCCCTGGCCCCCCTTAACTTTAAGGAATCGGGTCCAGGGGCCAAGCGGCCTTGGTGGGGTTCGCCTATTTTGCGCCGACGAAAGCCCAGTCGAGCCAGGGCAGCAGCGCCTGGATATCACTGGTTTCGACCGTACCACCGCCCCAAATCCGCAATCCCGGGGGGGCATCGCGGTAGGAGCCGATATCAAGCGCCACGCCTTCCTTGTCCAACGCCGAGGCGATCTTCTTCGCCAAGTCGGCCTGAGCCTCGATCGGGCGCGCGGTAACTTCCGGATCGACGATGCTCAGACAGATCGAAGTGCTGGAGCGGGTGGCGGGAGCCTTGGCCAGGAACCCGGCCCAGGTGGATTGCGTCTGCCAATCGGAAATCGCCTTCAGGTTGGCTTGTGACCGCGCGACCAGCCCGGACAAACCACCAACCGATTGCGCCCAGCGCAGGCCGTCCAAAGCGTCTTCCACCGCCAGCATCGAAGGCGTGTTGATGGTTTCGCCCTTGAAGATGCCTTCGCTAATCTTGCCGTCCTTGGTCATGCGGAACAGCTTAGGCATCGGCCACGCCGGCTTATAAGACTCCAGCCGTTCGACCGCGCGCGGCGACAAGGCCAACATGCCATGCGCGGCTTCGCCGCCCAGCACCTTTTGCCACGACCACGTGACCACATCCAGCTTGTCCCATGGCAAATCCATGGCGAACGCGGCAGAGGTGGCGTCGCAGATGGTCAAACCCTGACGATCGGCGGCGATCCAGTCGCCGTCGGCCACGCGCACACCAGAGGTGGTGCCGTTCCAGGCGAAAACCACGTCATGGCCAAAATCGACCTGACCCAGGTCCGGCAACTCGCCATAGGGGGCCTGAAGGGTGCGGGCATCCTTAAGCTTGAGTTGCTTGGTGATGTCGGTGGCCCAGTCCTTGCTAAACGCCTCCCAGACCAGAACATCGACCGGCCGCGCGCCCAGCAGCGACCACAACGCCATTTCGACCGCGCCAGTGTCGGAGCCAGCGACGATGCCCAGCCGCCAACCGGCCGGCATGCCCAGCACGGCGCGGGACAGGTCGATCACCTCTTGCAGCTTGGCTTTCCCTGGCTTAGAGCGGTGGGAGCGGCCCAGACAGGCCTTTTCGAGCGCTTGCAGGTTCCAACCCGGGCGCTTGGCGCACGGACCAGAGGAGAAACACGGATTCTGCGGCCGGACGGTCGGCTTCATTCGTCTATTCCTCTCAGAATAGTGCGATCCGGTGGGGGATCGCGGCCCGCGCGGACCCTAAGCGATGCCTCCGCCGTCGTCAACCGCAACCCCAAACCGAGCGGCCAGGTTCGGAGCAGAATCATGGGGGTCTAAGGCGAAGCCCCTGGCATCAAACCCAAAACGGGTTCATATCCCAGTTTGGCGGAAACCCCATCTCGTCTGGGGTTATGACCGTGGTAGGTAGAATCAAATCTTTCAACTGATCGCGCCAGGTTTCTTCCGGCTCAATGCGGCGCAGTAGCGCGGTCATTAAGACTGCCCGAGCGTAAAAATCTTGCTGACTGGTTAATTCCTGAAGCTGTCTTGCGCGGGATGGGGGGTTGATTACCATGCGGGCATTCCAAACCCGTTCATGGTGAGCGCATTGATTTCGTAAGCTACTAATGCAGCGGAACCAGGATACCAACGATTTTTCGTGAACGCTCAATAACCGGTGGCGTTCAAGCCCGTTGCGGGACTGTCCGTTTCCGAATTAGGTCCGACAGGGAGGCCACGGTGCCAGGGTTGATGCCGAGGCGATCACCGAGATAGGCCCAGAAAGAGCTCACGATGGTCTGGCAAGTATGCTTCAGCGACAGGAATGTGTCGCGCGATCGTCGCCCGTCTTCGCTGCGGGTACCACCGCTGATTTGGCGCAGGGTAACCATGAACGCCATCCCCACCCCCAGTATTGCCGCCTCAGGTGCCGCTGCTAGTATTACTTGGAGTGTTCCCACAGAATACTATTTAGGAACTCCCGCAACCCAAAAAAATTAAAACACAAGATAACAGTGTTGATTTTGTATG
>CAUYTZ010000124.1:0-2149 GCA_963575695.1 uncultured Gammaproteobacteria bacterium
GTGTCTGGACTGGCGTTGGCGCTGGCCGGCATCGCCGAGCCGGCGGCGGTGGTCGGGCCGATGGCGGTGGTCATGGCCGGAGCCGGGCTGGTGCTGCCCAACGCTTTTGCCGGTGCCATTGGCCCTTATCCGGGCATGGCCGGGCTGGCCTCTTCCCTGCTCGGCTTCAGCCAGATGGCGCTGGCCGCTGGGGCCGGGGCCGTGGTCGGGCATCTGCACGACGGCACCTCGGTGCCGATGACGGCGGCGATCTGTCTCTCGACTCTGGCCGGCTGGTTGGCCCACAAGCTGCTAATTTCCGGGAGAACCCATTGATTCGCCTTCAGCGACCAGGGCTTTGCCCTGGTGTCACTTTATGTCGGCTTGATTAGGATCGCCAGCCCTGCCACCCCCGCAACGACCAGCACCACCGCCACAACATAGATCGCCAGAGACCGGCCGATATCGCTTGGAACGGCCCGCGCGCGGCCGTTGCCCAGCCATTTACGCTCCACCGTAACCCCACCGTCGCGATAGGGGCCGCTCAACGCCAGACTGAGCGCTCCGGCCAGCGCCGCTTCCGGCCAGCCGGCGTTGAGCGACGGATGGTGGCGGGCATCGCGAACCATGGTGATCACCGCCGCCAGGGGGCTGGTGCCACCGACGAACACCGCCGTCAGGGCGATCAGCACCCCGGTCAGCCGCGCCGGGATAAAGTTGAGCACCGTACCCAGCCGAGCGATGGCTTGGCCGAAATGCCTGTGGTTTAGGTCGCGATGGCCGATGGTGTCGCTCATCGCGGCCACGGTCAGCCAGGTTACGGCTCCGGGCAGGCCAGCGGCCAGATACCACAGCACCGGCGCAACCACGCTGCGGTTAAGATCGCGTGCGGTGGCTTCGATCACCGCCCGGATCACACCATGATCGTCGAGTGCCGACACCGGACGTCGGGTTAGAGCGGCGACCGCCGCGCGGCCGGCGGACAGTCCGCCGCTGGTTAACGCGGCGCGCACGGCTTGCGCGTGACGGTAGGGGGCGGTAATCGACAGGCAGCCGAGCAAAACCACCACCTCAATTACCCAGCCGCCAGGCCAACCGATGGACCAACCGGCGGACAGTGACCGCGCCAGTCGGGCCAGTTCCCAGCCACCCCCGGCCGCTGCGGCCGAAACCACCACCGCGACCAGCAACCCACGAAAGGCCCGGTCGGTGGCAGCCCGGTTCTGACGGTTGAGCCGGCGGTCGAGAACATCGGCCAGGGACCGGAGCAACGCCGCCGGCGCCGGCGCGTGTCTGGTGAGCAAGCCGCAGGGCAAAGCGATGATCAGGGCCAGCAACGCCACCAGCGGCGATCCGGGCATCACGAAGGGTGCTAGCGGGATCATTGCCGCCGTCCCGGTGCCGCAGTCACCGTGCCCCCGCCTGACGTAGAGCGGCGGTTACGCGGGCGTCGCGGCTTTCTCGGGCCCAATCCAGTGCCGTTCGCCCGGTCAGGTCGGTCTTGGCGACATTGGCACCAAAGGCCAGCAGTCGTTCGATCGCGGTGGCGTGGCCGGCACGGGCTGCGACCATCAGCGGAGTCATGCCCTGCTTGTTCGCAAGGTCGCTTTTATTGCCCTTGACCAGCAGCGCATCCAACACCTGAACATCGCCCGTCTCGGCCGCCATGTGCAGGGCGGAATTGCCCATCCGCTCTTGTTGGGTCGGGTGGGCACCATGTTTGATGAGAAGTTGGATGAGTTCGGCGTTGCCGGCCCCCACCGCCGACATCAGCAGCGATTTGCCGCGGATATCCTGGCTGTCGGGATTGGCACCGCCGATCAGCAGTTTCTTGACCAGTGCCAGATCGTTGCTGGCTGCGGCATCGACGATATCCGGATTGGCAAACAGGTTGATTTCGGCGCGCACCGGCACCGCCAGCAGAAACAAGGATAGCAACACCAGCAGCGGCACTCTGATCATGACGGAAATCCTTCTGGTCTGCGCAAGGCGGCAGCTCTCACCTCGATGCAATCAATCAGTTTTTCTTCCAATCGGGCGTTGCACAACCGGTTGATCTGCTGAATGCCGGTCGGCGAGGTAACGTTAATTTCGGTCAGCCAGCCGCCGATCACGTCGATACCGGTGAACAGCAAGCCCCTGTCGCGCAAAATCGGCCCAATCGCGGCGC
>CAUYTZ010000125.1:0-10413 GCA_963575695.1 uncultured Gammaproteobacteria bacterium
ATCAATAAAAAGTGAAAGGAATGGTCCGAAGGCAAAAGCCATAAGAGATCTTGTGTCGCAAGCCGTGGGGTTTGTTCTATGACAAAGTTGTTTAGGTGGGTTGTGGTATTGAACGTATCCTCACTGGCACGGGTATGGTCATAGTTGGCCCACACGCCTGTTTTGGCTCCAGAACAGGCGCCGCCGCCGGTCGAACCGGCTCCGGAACGCTTTACTCAGGGCCTCTGGGACGGCAGCTACACCGCCGTGCCCGAAGTGTTGGTCGAAGTCGAGGACAGTCTCTGGCTGTCCGGCAAGTTAACAACTTGATTTTTCAGACAAAGCCGCCTGCTGCCGGCAGCCAGAATGGCGGCGACCTCGTCCAGGCGCTCGTCGGTGGTCATCGCGGACCCAGCCCAACGCCACCGGTTATTGAGCATTCACCTTTTTTACGGATGCCCTCACCCACTTGAAGTCGCATGGAAATGCTTTTCTAGGCAAGTTCAAACAAGGGACGCCCGCAAGTTCATTGGCTGGAACAATTGTTTGGGATTTTGTCATAGAACAAACCCCACGGCTTGCGACACAAGATCTCTTATGGCTTTTGCCTTCGGACCATTCCTTTCACTTTTTATTGATTTCTCGGCATAGGTGCGGCTGATGCCATTTTCCAGGCACCATTTATTGAATGTCGTTCCTGACCGAACGAAGTGCGCCCGGATAATTCGATAGGTGGCATCCGCGTCGGCCACAGGCTCGGAAACAAGTGCTTTGTGCATGGCAGGCGGCGTGTTATCGTTGTGGGTAAACATGTCCCACACAATACACCCAATCGGGTAAAAGACAATGGATAAATTGCCCCAAACGACCATTGGTGACCGTCTGCGCCAGATCGCGGACGAGTACGGCATTCACCTCACCTCTCTTGCCGCCCTCGTTGATATTCCATACAGAACTATGCAGAACTATGCTAGAAACGAAAGAGAGCCGACCGCAGGATCTCTAATTAAGATACATGATAAGGGCATGGTTAATATCAATTGGCTTCTAACCGGTGAGGGACATCCATTTCAAGTGGACTATCTTGATAAGGACATAATAGATAAAGTTTTATTCATATTCATTAACGAGATACTCGATATATGTCTAAGACATGGAAGGAATGAGCTTTCACTGAATGATCGACAGCTACTGATATCGTATCTGATGCACCACAGTAAACTTGGTGTTGGCGACGCGATCAGACGCCTAATTGAGGAGGGTGAAATTTCTAAATTTGGGGATTTCCGCAACTTGTATGAATGGAGGGACTTTATTAAAGAAAAAGCAAAGCCTCCAAAGCGAAAGCGAAAGGAAAAGGCGAAAGAGCCAGAGGCAGGATGAAATTCCTTATGGTGACCGGGTGAAATCCGCCCGACCTTACGCGCTGAAGGTCGGGCGGATTTCGCCCGACCTTTGCTTGATGAGGGGGTGCAATCGCAGTGGCGGGGCGTTTGTCACGAGAGAAAACCCGAACGAACTATGAACACGCACAAGCCGCTCCGCCCGAGTTCGGAACCACCATCGCACCAACGCACTGATTTATAATGAGATATCCTGTGGCCATTGCAGAATAATTATAACCACCCCCCGTTTGGGGAACTCCGCCCGACCTTGGCTCCCCAATCGCCACTCCGCCTGACCAGGGTCGGACCTTGCGCACCCTCCCAACCAACTGATTTTCCTTGACTTCACCCATTCTCATTGCAGAATAATTATGTCCAGCGTTGCAATTTAATTTTGGCCTTATCAGCAACGTCACGCTGGAAGCGGGCTACATCAGCCTGAGTACATGTCTTGATAAGCTTGTCGCCAAGCAAAGGGATAATGTGCCGGCGGATATTCGAAGCGTCAATATTTCCAACTGGACACCTTCTTGTTCGGTTTCTCAGCCGGTCCTTCTGACAGGTACAGCTCCGCAAGTTCTTTGATCGTCAGCGCAGCCCTGGCTTCCGCCTTTTCCATGAGGGGATCACGCCCTTCAGCAACCATGCGCAACAAGTCGACCGCCTTTGTTCTCGCGTCATCGCATGTCCACGGGCTGCCGTGTTTGCCGATGGTGAAGCGGCGCTCCCGTCCTTCGGCCGTGCGGTAATTGAGCACATAGGATTTCACCCCAGTCGGGGTGATCCGCAGTCCGAAGCCCTAGGCGCGATGGTCGTGGCGCTGATCAAGCTGATCCACTGACCCACCCTGTTCTTCCTATTCTGGCGACTGTGGCGGGGCTTCGGGATCATATTGAACGCAAACGTGCTTAACTTCATGCGACCAAATCACTGCCCAGGCAAAGCCGAGCAGATCTGCGGCGATCCGCTCGGCAATGGGTTTTCCTTCGGCGGCTAGCGCCCACACGGAAGACGAGTAGGCTTCACCGATTTCCACTATTTTTTACTTTCTTCTACCTTTTCCCACATTCCTCAAACCATCTGTCCCTTCACAACCAACGCACCAACCAGCGTGGCAACGATCAAATCACGCGCTCCACGCTAGAATCAAATCACGCGCTCCGCGCTAGAATCAAATTACGCGCTCCGCGCTAGAATCAAATCACGCGCTCCGCGCTAGGGACTGTATCGCCCGAGCCATGAATTCGAGATGGCCATCATCCATCGGGAACTGCAAGCGCGTACCGCGTTCAGACAAACCGGCGATCCGAGAACGGACCGAACGACCCAGGGCCGGAATCGTCAATTCAACCTGGGCCCCGGGTTCGGCATCCAAACGCGACTCCAACCAAGCCCCACCGATCGAAATGAACACCACCCGACTGGTCATATCACCGCCTCCACCCAGGCGGACCGTGGCCGGCAAATCGGTGGCGACTCGTTCGAATTCATGCCGGCTGCCGGCACCCTTGATCGCGCTCAGAAAATCCCTAACTTCCGCACTCAACTTCTCGGCCTGACCAGACATGGCATCAGAGGCCTGCTTGACGCTGCCAGCGGCAGTTGAAGTCTGCCCGGCGCTGACCTGAACCTTCTGAATGCTCTCGGCGATTTCTTCGGCACTTTGTGAAACAAACTGGACATTGCGGGCAATTTCATCGGTCGCACTCTGTTGCTCAGTCACCGCCGCCGCAATTTCATTGGAGGCTTCGTGAATATGGGAAATGGTCTGACCGACCTCCTGCACCGCTTCCGCCGCCCCAGCAACCGAGGACTGAATCTCTTTGATCTGGGCCTCGATATCGACCGTAGCCTTCTGGGTCTGCGCCGACAGCGACTTAACCTCGTTGGCGACCACGGCAAAGCCCTTGCCGGCGTCGCCCGCGCGAGCGGCTTCGATGGTGGCGTTAAGCGCCAACAGGTTGGTTTGCGAGGCGATACCGGAAATAATATTAATGATACTGCCGATTCGCTCCGAAGCCTCGCGCAGGGTGTTGACCCTGGCCACCACCGCTTGCGCCTGTTGAGCGCCGCGTTCGGCCACCTGCGACGAGCCAACCACCAGCCGCCCGATTTCGCCAATTGCCGCAGTCAACTCCTGCGAAGCCGAAGCCACCGACTGCGAATTTTCGCTGGTCCGAGTAACGGCATTGGTCACGACCTCAACCTGAGTGTTGGTATCGGTCACCGCAGCGTTCATAATCACAGCGGTCTCACCCATGTTGGCCGTAGCCCGGGACAAGGTCAAAAACACCCCGGACACGCTGGAACCGAACATTTCCACCAGTTCGTCCGTTTCTTCCTGGCGCCGCCGCCTAGTCTGCTCTTCGGCTTCGCGTTCGGTATGCATACGCGCGTTGTCGATCCCCTGTTCTTTAAATACCTGAACCGCACGCGCCATCGAGCCGATTTCGTCCTTGTGATCGGTCGCCGGAACAACCGCATTCAAATCGCCCCCGGCCAGCGCTTCCATAGCCGAAGTCATCTCCTTGACCGGCATGGTAATGCTGCGCGTCACCCCCCACGCCAGGATCATGCCCAGCACCAGCGCCACAGCCGAAACACCGAGGTTGAGATAATTTACCGAATAGAGCGTACCATCGATTCGCGTGTTGCCATCAACCAACTCTTTCGCCTGAGCCGCCGTAATCTTGCCGGCCTGGTCGGTAATTTCCTGGGCAAGCTGATTGACTTGCCGCTCAAGCAGAGTGTTCGCTTCGAGCGCGAGGGCACCAGCATCCTGAAACGCCTTGAAGAACACCGGCATCTTCTCGCGGATTTCACTAACCAGTCGCCGCACGTTTTCATCCTGGAGCTTGGTCAGCAACTCAGCGGTGGTCTGGTCTAGAACCTTGCGCCGGCTCTCGGCACGGTCGAGAATCGCCTTGTCGTGCTCGGCCAGGAAACGAGCGACGTCGAAGCGCGCCTGCATCAGCGCCTCCATCGCCCGGCCGGCAGAGGCCGCCACCGTCATGTCACCGTCTTTAAATGCCCCATCCACGACCAGGGTCATTTTCTCGCGCATGACATGGCCGGCGGCGTTAAGCTGCTCCTTAACCACTTTCTCCCGACGGGTGCGTAGCGACACCAAATCCTCAAACCGCGCGGAAAGAGCCGTGACCGACGTGGTGATACTTTGGAGTTGGCCAAGCAAGTCTAGATTGCCGCCAAGCTGGGCGCGAGCCTTGCCGAGCTGATGGTTAAGTTCTTCCCGCAACACCCGGGCCCGTGCCGCGACTTTTTCCTCGCCGGTGTACCAGTACACCTGCATGTTGCGGCGCAGACCGATGACGTTGCGCTCTATCTGGGCGATCAACAGGGCGCTATCGGCAAGCTCGGTGTATTTGTCAACACCGTCCTCAATGGTATTCATGCCGCGAACACCAACCGCAGTCAGTATGAGCAGCATCACCAGCAGCGTGGAGAAGCCGACGAAGATACGGGTGCCGATCTTAAAGCGCCCGAAAAAACTTCCCGCAGACATAATAACGCCCCCTTATTTCTAACCAGGAAACAGACCGCAATTAAACCGAACGAGCAAGCAAGAGATTGACCTTCTCCAGCAACTCGGCGTTTTTAAACGGTTTCATCAGCGTGGCATCAGCCTTAAGCCGTGCCAGATGCAGCGCCATATAGGCCGGCATCTTCGGCGCGCCGCCGGAAATCGCCAGCACCGGCGGCCGTTGCGCCATCCCATCCAGGGCCATGATCACTTCGGTGCCGTCTTGTTCCGGCATCAGAATATCGGTGATCACCAGATCGAACGCTTCGACTTGAAACTTAGCGATGCCCTGACGGCCATCCGACGCCTCGGTCACGGCGTGATTTTCTTGGCGCAAAATGGTGGCAATCGCCTCGCGCACGTCATCCATGTCATCAATCACCAGAATCTTGGCCATTCCCGTCGCTCCCAACGTCGTCTTGTTGCGGAATGTAAAGCGTGAACTCGGCACCCTTGCCGAGCACGCTACGCACCGATATCGCCCCACCCCAACTTCGTAGAATACCATAGACCACCGACAGCCCCAGCCCCGTGCCCTGCCCGACCGGCTTGGTGGTAAAAAACGGTTCGAACAGACGGGCCAAAGTGGTGTGATCCATGCCGGGTCCGTTATCCTTGACCTGGATCATGCAATAGTTTCCGGGAAGAACCCCGGCCACGACCGCTGCGGAGGCGTTAAGCCGCCCCCCGACGGCGGCGATCGAAATCGCACCGCGCCCGACCATGGCCTGAACCGCGTTATTGATCAGGTTGGTCAGAACCTGAGTCAGTTCGACGGCGTTGATTCTACCGATGCCTAGGTTATCCTCAATGCCGGAAACTTTGACCGCGACCGTGGCCGGAAGCAGACCGCCGATGAAGTCGAGCGCTTCACGCAAAGCCTCGGCCAGCACCACCGGAGCCGGTACTGGAGCATCGTTGCGCGCAAACGACAGCACATTGCGTACAATATCGCGGGCCTTTTCGGCACTGGCCAGAATCCGCCCGATCTGGCGGATGGTCGCCTCGTCCCCAACCGGCAAACGGTCGCGGATCAACTCGCCATAGGTCATGATCGGTTGCAGCAGGTTATTGAGTTCGTGCGCGACGCCGCCGGCCAAATGCCCCAGCGCCTCCAGCTTCTGGTTCTGCTGGTTTTGACTCTGGCGCAGCTTCTTTTCGGTCACATCGTTTTGTATCCCGATGAAGGCGACCACGACCCCGTCCTTGACCAGCGGCGAGATCATCACTTCATTCCAGAACGTCGAGCCGTCCTTACGATAATTGAGCACCTCCACCGACACCGGTTGTGCCGAACGCAAGCCCTCGCGAATCCGCGCCACCGCCACCGGATCAGTTTCGGGGCCGCACAGGAAACGGCAATTCGTGTCGATCACCTCGTGAAAGGCATAGCCGGTGATGTGCGTAAAAGAAGGATTGACATAGATCAGCGGGCAATCCGGCCGGGTGGCGTCGGCAATGCTGATGCTGACCGGACAGGCTTCGATTGTCGCCGCCAGCAACTGGTTTTGCTGGCACAGATCGCGCCATGCCCGTTCACGCTGGAAGGCGCGGGTAACATTGCGGCCAATGCCGCGAAAGCCCAAGAAGGAAGCCTCACGATCCCGGTGCGTCTTGCCCCAGCGCGCCTTGCCATTTAGGCTGACGAGAATCGAACGCTTTTCACCCACCGCCAAGCCACAGGTAATGTTGGTGAAGGTCCGTCCCGCGGCCAACGCCTCAACCGCGACGCGCACCGGACCGTCACCCCCGGCCGACTCGTCCAACATTTCGACCAGATGCCGACCGACGATGTTCTCCGCCAGCCCTTCGGCCAGCTCGCCATACCGCCCCGAAACCCAGGTTACCCGGCCGTCCGCATCGGTTTCCCAGCCCCACTCGTCCGAGACCTCACGAGCATCCAAAAACTTCAGGAATTCCTGATACAAGGCTTGGTCGGGCACTGCGGGATCAGACCCGGGACGGTCCGACTGATCATCCATCAATCCAAGCCATTTCATCGCCACAACCCCGACCTGAGCCAGGATCGGTCCGACTCGGCACCAAGCTTCGGGCCACACGACCACTCGCCCTGCGACATTATGGCACAGTCAGCGTGATTTGGCGGATAAACCTTTTGGGTAAGAGGTTCCACGTAACCGAGCCAACCCGTTAACGCCCCAACCCGTTAACGCCAGCGAGAACCACCCTTCTGATCCGGTCTTGGGAAAGATCTCACAGCAAGCTGAGCCGCGCTTGCCTCTTCAACATGATCTGAACCGCCATGGCAATCGACTTCCAATGCGTCGCACCGCTACGATCGCCGATCTCGGTACGATCGACCACGCGCTGTTCAGCTTCGTCTGCGGCCTCGTGGCCGTAAAGACGAACCAAGCGGGCGGCAGCCTTGATCACATCGCGTTGTGGAGGTATGACCGAGGCCATGGCTATGACTGCCGCCGACGGCAAAATACCCCGCACCAGCCGCCACCCGATAGCCGCCACAGCCCATGATCACTGCGCAACACCACTGTCATGGCCATTACCCCCGCTCAACCAACCCAAACCGGCCCCCTCCACTCTGAAGAAACCCAGCCTGGTAATTTGTGATCACATGATCCTACAGCAAGTACCCTCCATAGTTATGGTAAATTTTTCATAACCTACCATGGGCCTTGCCACCCGCTAAGGCTGTCCGGAAAAATGCGGCGTGAGCCGCCCGGGAAAATGCGACGTGAAAGGTGTTTTCCGAACTTCGCTGGAAACCGGGTATAGTCGGCAAACCTTTTGGTCAGGAGGAAGCCATGATCATCGCGTCTGCCCGACCCAGCCCGTCGGCCGCTCGAAGCGCGCTCCGAATTGCGATTGCCGTACTCGGCATGGCGCTACCCTGGATCTCGTCGATCGCCGCCGCAGCCACGAGCGAAGACCGGGTGGCGCTGGTGATCGGCAACGCCGCCTATCCCGCCGCACCGCTGCAAAACCCGGTCAACGATGCCCGCGACATGGCCGAAAAGCTGCGGGCAGTCGGGTTCGATGTCATCGTGCGGGAAAACGCCACCAAGTCCGGGATGGAATCGGCGATCGCCGAATTCGGCGATCGCCTCCACGACGGCAGCGTGGCGCTGGTGTTCTATTCCGGACACGGCTTGCAAGTCGGCGGGCGAAACTTCCTGGTCCCGATCGACGCCAAGATTCAGTCCGAGCAGCAGGTGCGGTTGCAGACCATTGATGCCGATATCCTGCTCGACCAGTTGGCCGCAGCCCACACCCGGGTCAACTTGGTCGTGCTAGACGCCTGCCGCAACAACCCGTTCGAGCGCGCCCGCGGTGCTGGCGGCGGTCTGGCACAGATGAACGCGCCCGAAGGTACGCTGATCGCCTATGCCACCGCTCCGGGTAAGGTCGCCTCCGACGGCAGCGGTCGCAATGGCCTTTATACCACACACCTGCTCAAGGCGATCGGCGAGCCGGGATTGGCGATCGAACAGGTGTTCAAGAAGGTGCGGTCTGAGGTTAGCCGCGACTCAAACGGCAACCAGACTCCGTGGGAAGCCTCGTCGCTGATCGGCGATTTTTATTTTCGTCCGGGCACCACTGTCGGCGGTAGCGACTCCTCGGCTTCAGTTACCGCCCCTACCCCCACCCAAGACAGGGTGACGAATACCGTGCGCAGCCAGCAACCGCGCATTGCGGGAGCCGGTAATGGTGAAGGGGGTGGCGCGACAGCGTTCGAACTGGCGGCGCTCGATCCCGGCGACGAAGCGGTCGGTTCCGCCCTGCGCCGCCCGAACCCCCGCCACGACCAAAGTTTGGGCCAGGGACCAAACGAACAAGAGCCGCGCCCTTCGGCCGAGGCCGCCGTCACCCGTCTGCGTCAAGCGGCCGAAGCCGGCAACGCCAAGGCACAAGTGGCACTCGGCCGGTTTTATGCTCGCGGACGAGGGGGCCAGGAGCAGAATTTTGCTGAAGCGGCCAAATGGTTTCAAAAGGCTGCCGACCAGGGCGAGCCGCTAGGCTTTGTTGGCCTGGGCCAGCTTCACCGCAGCGGGCGCGGCTTGCCCCAAGATCCGGCCAAGGCTGCCGAGTGGTTCCGCAAAGCGGCCGAACGCGGCAATCCGCAAGGCCAGACCGCACTAGGGCAGCTCTATCGTTCCGGCCAGGGCGTACCCCGCGATTTTCAGCAGGCGATGAACTATTTCCGGCAGGCCGCCGATCAAAAACACCCCCCGGCCCAAGCGGCACTCGGAACAATGTATCTTAACCCCAAAATCGGCAAGCCCGACCCGGCCCAAGCCGAAAAATTGCTGCGCGAGGCTGCGGTCCAGGGTGAGCCGCTGGGACAAGCCGGCCTGGGCCATCTCTATGAAACCGGCCACGGCGTGCCGCGCAACCTGACCGAAGCGGTGTTCTGGTATCGTAAGGCGGCGGAAAAGGGCAACCGCTTCGCCCAGGCTCGTTTGGCCAAACTTAATGGTGGCCCCGAAGGGGAAGCAGGACCAGGACCAGGACACCCGCGCGAGCGTCCGGAACGACCTGATCGGCCCCGGCTCCGCCCTTGAGCGAAAGCCTTGGGCGACTTTATTTAGGACGAAATTCCGGCCAAACCCCGTTCAATATCCGCGACCACCCGTTGTGCCGCTTCACGCGGGTCGGCGGCGGCGGTAATGTCGCGCCCGACCACCAGATAATCAGCCCCAGCCGCAATCGCCTCGGCCGGAGTCATCACCCGTTTCTGATCATGAGTCGGCGAACCCGACAGCCGGATGCCGGGGGTAACAATGATCAAACGATCACCGGCCATGGCCCGAATCGCCGCCGCTTCATGGCCGGAAGCAACCACGCCGTCGCAGCCGGCCGCTACCGCCGCTCGGGCCCGGGCCAACACCAGATCGGCCACCGTGCAGGGAAAGCCCAGATCAGCGATATCTTGCTGGTCCAAGCTGGTTAGCACCGTTACCGCCAGCAACTGCGGCCGTTGCTGCTGCCGGCCTTCGACCGCAGCGCGAATCGTGCGCACGGTCCCGTGAATGGTCAGAAAATCGACTCCCAACCGCGCCACGGTGCCGACCGCGCCGCGCACGGTCGCTTCGATGTCATAAAGCTTGGCATCCAGAAACACGCGTTTGCCAGCAGCGGCCAGCTCCCGGGCCAATTCAATGCCACCAGCATATTGCAACTGCATGCCGATCTTGTAGAAGCCAACCGTATCGCCCAGGGTGGCAACCAAGGCTTCGGCTTGACTGCGCTCGGCAACATCAAGGGCAACAATCACCCGTTCGCGGGCGGTCAAGGTCTTAATCATCGTGGTTCCCGTACAACGTTACTCGCTGTCTAGCCTCATTATCACCCAAAGTAACCGATATCATTCTGTCAGAGAATACTCGCCGATCTCACAGAAATCCACGGCCTTATCAACCACATCATCACCGTCATCAAACACCGCTTTGAAGTTCCACTTACAGACCCCGTTCTTAGACCGCAGCGGAATATCGACCTTGGCGCCGCGCGCCAGCCGCTTACGCGGCA
>CAUYTZ010000126.1:0-6446 GCA_963575695.1 uncultured Gammaproteobacteria bacterium
CCGTGCTGATTTGGCATCGTGGACGTTGAAGGAGTTTTGCCCTGTGTTCGACTATCTCCGTGATCCGGTTCAGATTTACCGGCGCTCGTTCGAATTGATCGAGCAGGAAACCGACCTGTCGGCGGTGCCGGCCGATCTGCGAATTCGGCTTCGTGGTGCCGATTCTCGCCGACGGCCAAGGCAACGTCATCGCCGGCCACGAGTCGCGGGCCAGGGCATCGCTGCCGTCGGCCGTAATGCTCAACCGCAACCAACGCTGGCGACCCGGGCGAAGCGCACCACCGGCCAATTCCAGCAACGCTTCCACCGGCGGCGGCGGCCGGTCACGACGCAGTTCAAAAATCGCCGGTCGCCGAACCGCCCCGGCCACCGCGACCGTCGGCCCCAGCGGTGGAACCACGATACGATCGCCGTCCCGCAGGCGCGGATCAACCTCCCGCCCACCCTGCTCCCGCCCACCCTGGCGCTCTCTTTCCGGTACCACACCGTCTTCGGCCTGAACGGTCAGCAGCCGGTATAAATCCACCACCCATCCCGGCCCCGACTCGCCGGCCCGGATCAATCGAACCTGACGTAAACTGCCCAGACGACTGATTCCTCCGGCCGCGAACAGCGCATCCAGCACCGTCGCCTGACCGGATAAGGCATGGCGACCGGGACGGGTCACTTCCCCGGCCACGACCACGCCCAGACGACGTAACTCGCCCAACGAGACGAAGGTTTCGGCCCCGTTCTGGCTGGCACCGACCTTAGCGCTGATCTCCGCGCGCACCTCGCCCAAGGTGCGACCGGCAGCGGCGATCGGGCGTAAGTCATCGATCAGCAAGCGGCCTTCACTGTCGATCGGATAGCGTTTACTGGAAGATTTTCCTCCGCGCAGGGTCAGCACGATTTCATCGCCGACTCCTAACGGGTAGTCATCCTGCATCGCCCCCGGAACCGCCGAGGCCAGACTGCGTTGATTGCGCTCGCGATCGGTGAACAGGTCATAGCCGAACAGACGCAAGGAGACCCCGGCCCGTTCCGACCAGACACCTTCCAACGCGGTCGCGGTTCCGGCCGCAACCGATTGCTCGCGCAGCCGTGGCGAGGGTGCCGCCGCCCACACCGATGCGGTGCCCAATGCCAGGGGCAAGATCTGGGCCGAAACCAAGGCAAGCAAAAGCAACACCGGCATCCGCATGGTGCCAGCGTTGATCCTGCCTGCGGCAGCCCATCGCAATGTCAACCCCAAAGCCTCCCTCCGTCGTAACGGGAGACGAACACTCACCCTCGCCGTATACCATAGTACGGCGAATAAAGTGGATCCGGAAGCCTTCAGGCTTCCGGTGGGATTCTAAAGGGCGAGGTGACTTGGTCGCTAAAGGCAAAGAAATCAAGTTTCAGAGATAGCGACGCAACAATCCGATCAGCCGGCCCTGGACTCGCACACGGTCGGCACCGAAAATCCGGGTTTCGAAATTTGGATTAGCCGGCTCCAACGCGATCGCCTGCCCCTTACGCCGCAAGCGCTTTAACGTGACCTCGTGTTCATCGACCAGTGCAACCACGATCGCGCCGCTTTCGACATTCTGACATCGATGTATGATCACGGTGTCGCCATCCAAAATACCGGCATCGATCATTGAATCGCCGGCAACCTGAAGGGCGAAATGGTCTCCGGCCGACAGCAGACTGGCAGGAAAATCGACCGTGGCCGCATGATCGCGCAACGCTTCGATCGGGGTACCGGCGGCAATCCGGCCATAGAGCGGCAGGGCGATCAGCTCGCCCGCAGTGCCGCTGTCCCGCCCGGCCAGCACCCCAGAGAAATTGCCACGGATCACATTGGGCTGAAACTTCCCCCGCAGAGGAACCTGGGCCACGGCCGGTTCGACATCCGCCCCCCCCCCCACTACGGCCGCTCGCTTGGGCGGGATACCCTCGGGCAGACGCAGCACCTCCAGGGCCCGAGCCCGGTGCGGCAAGCGGCGGATGAAGCCCCGCTCTTCCAGCCCCAGAATCAAACGATGGATGTTCGACTTGGATTTAAGAGTGAGCGCATCTTTCATTTCATCATAGGACGGAGAAACCCCACTCTGCCCAAGACGCTCGTTAATATAGACCAACAGTTCGAATTGCTTTGGCGTCAACATGCCACCCTCCACCGAGCCGCCGGGGATTGACTCGACCCAGGCCGAACAAACCAAAAACGTCCGCCTTTGTTCTAATTTGGTTCACTCCCTGTGTCAAGCCCCCGTCGTGCTCGTTTGCTGTTCTCCAGCTCGCCGAAGACGAATCAAGCCGTTATCTGGGCACGCA
Source organism: uncultured Gammaproteobacteria bacterium (assembly GCA_963575695.1). Classification (GTDB taxonomy): domain Bacteria; phylum Pseudomonadota; class Alphaproteobacteria; order Azospirillales; family Azospirillaceae; genus CAUYTZ01. The sequence continues at coordinate 2,302 of CAUYTZ010000126.1, forward strand.
ACGCTTCCAGGATGATCATCGCCGGCAGGAACTGGAACTGGTCCAGTGCCGCTTCGATCCGACTCAGTTCTGGGGCATAGGGAGTTGTGGCCAGCAAGCCGCGCAGAGTTTCGAACACCTCCTCGGCCCGGGCATTGCGGGTGCGCAGCAGCGGAATCAACGCGTCGATCACGGCCAAGCACCGCTCCAAATTTACCGATGCCGGTTCACCGTGGCCCGCTTTGGTTCGCGCGGCGGTGGTCGCTTTGTCGCCGGCCTGCTGGGTAATCGCCGCGATCCGGGTACAGGAGGCAACCACCTGTGCCAATTCCCAATCAAACACCGCCAATAGGCCAGGAAATGCGGCCTGATCCTGGCTGCGAATCGCTTCTCCTAGGGTATGAGCGGCTTGAGCCAAAGCGGCTGCGGCCAGGTTGCCGGCCACACCTTTGATCGAATGGGCCAGCCGTTCGGCCGAAACGGTGTCGCCGTCGGCCAGCAGTGCCGAAATTTGCTCGGCGGCGTCGCCATAATCTTTAGCAAACTGAATCAACAACTTGCACAGGAGGCGGGAGTTGTCGCCTAGCCGGGCCAGGGCTTCAGGCAAATTCAAGCCGCGCAAATCGGTTGGAAGCACGATACCGTCAACTTCGACTCTGGTGTGCTCGGCCGAAACCGCCGGAACCGCCGGAGCGACGGAGGCAGCAGGAGGGTGCGGCTTGACCCAATTGCCAAGGACGGTCAAAAGCTTAAGCACATCCAGCGGCTTAGGCACATGGTCGTTCATGCCCGCCTCCAGGCATTTCTCCCGATCGCCCACCATGGCATTGGCGGTCATGGCGATGATCGGCAACGCACCGAACGCCGGCCGAGACCGAATGGCGCGCGTGGTTTCATAGCCATCCATGCCCGGCATCTGGACATCCATCAGTACCGCATCCAGGGCGACACCGCCCTCGGTATCCAAGTAACGCAGCGCCTCTAGCCCGTCGTCGGCGACGATCACTTCGGCTCCGGCCCGCTCCAGGATTTCACGCGCCACCTGCTGATTGATGGCGTTGTCTTCGACCAGGAGCAAGCGGGTGCCACCCAGAGTCGCCCTGGCTTCGATCTTGCGCGCACGCACAATTCCGGGCTTGGCACCGGCGTTGCGTCGGCCCCAAGCGTTGACCACAGCATTGAACAGCGCCGATGAAGTAACCGGCTTGACCAGCACCCCTTCCAGGCCAAGATCGGCGGTCCGATCCAAAATCTGTTCACGGCCATAGGCCGTAACCATGATCACGATTGGCGGTGCGGTGCCGGTGCAATGTTCCTTGATGTGGCGAGTGGTTTCGATCCCGTCCATGCCCGGCATCTTCCAATCCATAAACACGACATCGAACGGGTGGCCTTCATGAGCCATTTGTTCCAGCGCCACCAAGGCCGCCGGCCCCGATCGCGCCACCGCAGCCCGCCAGCCCATGGCACAGACGGTTTCGGCCAGAATCTCGCGCGCGGTCGGATTGTCGTCCACCACCAGAATCCGCAAATCACGCAATTCCTCGACTGGGAAAACAGACTCGGAAACCGAAGCCAGTCCGCGTTCAAAACGGGCGGTGAAGGAAAAGGTGCTGCCCTGTCCGGCCACGCTGTCCACAGCGATCGCCCCGCCCATCAGCGCCACCAGCCGGCTGCAAATCGCCAGCCCCAGTCCGGTGCCGCCATAGCGGCGGGTGGTGGAGGCGTCGCCTTGGCTGAAGGGCTGAAACAACCGCGTACACTGCTCGCGGGTCATGCCGATTCCGGTATCGCTCACCGAGAAACGTAGCCCGATTTCGCTGGAGCCGAGTCCAACCGGTTCGACCCGAACCACCACTTCACCCTGTTGCGTGAATTTGACGGCGTTGCCGGTCAGGTTGATCAGCACCTGTTGCAGGCGCAACGGATCGCCGATCAAGTTGAGCGGCACCGAGGATTCGACCGAAAACAGAACTTCGATATCCTTTTCCTTGGCGTTGATTGACATGATCGTGGCTAGATTTTCCATGATCTTGTCGAGCCGGAAATCCACCCGTTCCAGCTCCATCTTGCCGGCTTCAACCTTGGAATAATCTAGAATATCGTTAAGAATGCCGAGCAAAGATTGGGCGGAGCTGCTGATCTTTTCGATATAATCGTGTTGTTTCGCTGTTGGTTCCGTCAAATCGAGCAGATAGCCAAGACCGAGAATGGCATTCATAGGGGTCCGGATTTCATGGCTCATATTGGCCAGGAACTCACTTTTTGACTTATTCGCGGCTTCGGCTTGTTCTTTAGCCCTCAGCAACTCCTCTTCTTCTCGCTTGCGTTGGGTTACGTCGCGCACCGCCGCCACCCGCATCGCCTCACCCCGGAACACAACATCACGCCCCAACACCTCGGCCAGAAATGTGCTGCCGTCGCGACGACGCATCAGTGCTTCATAGCTTTGGTCGGAGGCGTCGGCAATTTGGGTGCGCAGTATTTCAAGTGAAACGGGATCGACCAGTCGCGAATAATCGGTGCCGGTCAGGTCTTCACGGGAGTAGCCATACAGAATGCAGAACGCGGTGTTGATGTCGATGATCTTGCCGTTGGCGTGCAGGATCACCCCTTCCTTGGTCAATTCGGCCAGCCGAGCGAAGTGATGTTCGCTGTCGCGCAACTCCCCGCTGATCACTTCAATCCGGCCCATGGCCGCAACCACGCGGAACAGCAGCAGGCTGATCATCAGCCCACCGATCAGGATTGCCCACGGCACCAGGGTACTGATGTCATAGGTATGGAAGTTGGCCCAGGCGGACACGCTAATGATCCACCTCTGCTCACCAACCGCCATCGGCAGGCTCCGGCTTAACACGGAAGACCTGATCTCCTGATCCGGATCGGTATCGAACAACAGTTCCTGGTCATCGGCATCGACGTCGTCTTTGGCGCCGACGTAATGAATGCGCAGCCGCAGGGCGGTCAAATCCAGGTTATCAAGCAAGGTCTGGATCAAATCGGCGACTCGGAAGACCAGTGAAATCGCACCAACGTAATTGGCCCGGCGCTGGTCGAGCGTGGTCTGGACGCCGTCGGTCCGATACACCGGCATGACCAGACGAAAGGCCGGCTGCGGTTCACGGTCAGTCAACAGCCCGAACGGTGCCGAGGCGGTCGCCCGCCCGGAATCGCGGGCACGCAGAATTGCCGCTAACCGGGCCGGGTGCAGGCTGATATCTGTTCCGATCATTGAGCGGTTGGTTTGAATCGGCTCAGAAAATTCAATCACATGGTATTCATCCCGCCGGCCGGGCGGCCGGATGGTGAAATCGTCGAACGAACCCAGACCAGAAACATAGTCATTGCGTACTGAGCGCTCAAAGTCGTCGCGCCCGGCATCGCGCAACAGGCGAACAAAATCGATGCTTTGGATACCGGGGTGGCGAAGTTCCAAGTCAAGATGATCAACGTAACGGTGAAATTCGTCCCGAGTGATCACGTCGGCATGTTCAAGGAAACCACGCAACCCTTGCAAGGCTTCCATATAAATCGCCAGTCGCCGTTCAATAGCGCTATGTATACCTTCGACTGTCCTTAGGAATTCGGCTTCGTGTTCGCGCTGAACGCTCTGCGTCAGGTGAAACCAAGTCACCACCGTCACCACGACCCCGATCAGCAACAGGGCGCGGGACTGCCAACGCCGGGTGCGACTGATTTTGACTGACGACGCACCGGCACGGGCCAGGAATTCCGCCGCAGGGCCGGTGGAACCGGGGGAAGACGAACCAGACATGACCGCTCCGGAAACCACGCACACCGGACCTTGCTCGGAACCTTGCTCGCCAGCGAACGGCGGGCAGTGTACCACAACCTAAAAAAGATAAAATCTAAACTTATGCCCTTTGAACCGTTCTAGCCGCATCGGGGACTTCGGCCCTCAACAGTTCTGATTATTGGGATAGAACTCAACACGCCCCCCAGTTCAAGCGTCCGGCGGCCGGGTACGGCCGGTGACGCACAGGTAAATCAGCGCCGAGGTCAGCGCATCAGAATAGGCCCCGCCGACGCCGCGCCCGGGCAAATCCAAATCACGCACGATCGAATTTAGCCGCAAATCAATTTTGGCCTCGGAAGACAAGCGCAGTTTCCGATCGTAGTATAGGCTGGAAACCTCTATTCTG
>CAUYTZ010000127.1:0-1670 GCA_963575695.1 uncultured Gammaproteobacteria bacterium
TGTTGTCCTCCAACAGGGTGCATCGTGGTCAGGGTGACGGCGTCGTCCGGCCAGGAATCTCGCCGTCACCCGCTCCGGTATTTGCGCGAGTGGGTGTGGGTATCGGCTACGGTGCCGGGCCGACGTGTGGCCGCAGGTGGCTGGGCAGCAGGTGCCAGAGCATCGCGACCGGCGGATGAGGTGGTTGGGTCAGCCGGCGAAAGCGCAGAACGCTGCCGTCGCGGTGGCGCAGAGCGGCGTGGACGGAGGTGATTTCGGGGATAGCCCGGCCCCCGACCAAGAGCATCAGCCCGGCCCGGTCCAGGCGATTCCACGGTGCGCGTTGGTCACAGCCGAACAGATCGCCGGCGGTCCAGCCGAGGGTAAAGGCTTGTGCCGCTTGGCCATTTTCGACGAACGCCAGCGTATCGGCAACAACGGTTGGCCAGTGGCGCTCGGGGATACCGTTGGCGAACGGGGCTGTGAAGATCGCACCGATGCCGCGCGCTACCTGGTCTGGAATTCCGGCCGACCATGGGCCGGGTTCAACTGGCGACAAGGGCGCAGGGTTAGTTTGCCCCTGGCTGGCGATTAGGGCCGGCTGGGGCGGCTTCGTCGGCTCTGCCGTAGGTTCGGGCGGGTGGTTACTGTTAGCCGTCTGTGCGGCCAGGAGCGCGACCAGGAGGGGCTTATGCTGACGCAAGCTGGCACGCAGGAACTCTGGCAGCGGCGTGGGCGCACTGAGCCGCAGGTTATCGCCATCGAGGGTGACGGTTCCGCCATTGGCGTGGACGGCGTCGAGCAGGGCGAGAGCGATTGCGGTCACAGGCAGTCCTCCCAAACGTCGGCTGAGTCAGGGCAGGATACGTTCACTGAACGTATCGGCATAGGTTCACCTGAAAAATCTGTTGTATTTCCGTTAGTTGGTGAACCTAGTGAACCTAGTGAACCTTTTCCGGCCCCTCCCTGCGCACATGTGTGTGTGTGATCGCGATCGCGCGAGGGGGCCGGAAAAGGTTCCCCACGTTCCCCACGTTCCCCAGCACATTGAATTGGAATGTAGATTTCCGGGGAACATTGAGGGGAACGTTGGTCCGACGTTCCCCGGTCGTCACCAGTGAGCATGACCGGAAAACGTTCCCCATGTTCCCCACGTTCCCCGCTTGGGACGGTCGTGGCTATGGGCTTATCTTGTGGGATCAGTGCCCACTGTTGGGCTTTGTGACTTATGCCGAGCGCTTTGATCTGCACTCTGGTCTCGCCGATCCGAAACATCCGGTCGCGCAAACGAGCGAGAATAATACCGAGTTTGGTTCGTTGTGACCGCTCCGACCCCTCTCCCAGCGGCAATGATGGGTCGCAGGTGATGGCCAGGTCAGAAAGTTCGGCGGTGCCGGGGGAGTGGGGCCCGTACCGTTCCCCCACGGTGGGCGCGGTGCCTGAGGGTACGGCTCCCAGGGACGGGATGGAGCAGGAGCAGGAGCGTGGTATGAGGGGCACGTGTGCGGCGAGCCCCTGTGGGTGGATGGCGCATCGGGCTGACACCAAACAAGCCAGGGTGATCGCGATGCTCAGACGACCTGATGGGGCAACGGTCGATCAAAAAGTGTGCAGAAACCCGCAAGGCCGCCACATCTTCGTAAAAAGGCGGCTTTTCCGGTCCCCAATCCCGCTGGGCCAACTGACCCAGA
>CAUYTZ010000128.1:0-9682 GCA_963575695.1 uncultured Gammaproteobacteria bacterium
ACTTAACAGCGACGGCGTGATCAGCATTGGGGCCGGTGGAACCGTGAGTTACGATCCGCACGGTGCCTTCAATTACCTGCCGGCTGGAGTAACCACAACCGACACCTTCGGCTACGTGGTTGCCAATGGCTTCGGCCTGACCTCCTCCGGAACGGTGACCATCACCATCACCGGCACCAACGATGCGCCGGTGATGAGCACGCCCACCGCGATCAGCCTGACCGACACTGCGGCGGTGGACAGCTTTGCCAACCAGTCCGGAACGCTGCACGCCACCGACGCCGAAGGCACGACGTTGAGCTACGGCATCTCGGGCGGCACCGACAATAACACCACGGTATCTTTGGCCGGAACTTACGGCACACTGACGGTCACGAAGGCAACAGGTGGCTACGTCTTTGTACCAGACGCCACGGCCATCAATGCCCTCAATGCCAACACCAGCACGAGCTTCACCGTCATCGCCTCCGACGGCAGTCTTACCACCTCCACCAGCCTCAGCATCAATCTAACCGGCGTTCCGGATATCCCCAGTGCGATCGATGCCGTGAGTGGCCACCGTTATGATTTCTATAGCAGCTCGCTATCTTGGACTAACGCCCAAGCAGCAGCGGTTAACAGCGTCATCAATAACATTCACGGCCATCTGGTAACCATTACGTCGGCGGCAGAAAACACCTTCGTCGCCAGTCTCATCACGGGCCAGGCGGCCTGGATCGGTGCCACCGATGCAGCAACTGAAGGCGCTTTCGTTTGGATCAACGGTGAGGCGTTTCCCTACTCGAACTGGAACAGCGGCGAGCCGAATAACTCTGGTGGCAATGAAAATTACGCCGAGATGTACACTAATGGACAATGGAATGACCTGAGCGGCGTAGCGGCAGGCAACATCGGATATGTAGTAGAATACGATATCCCTTTACTCCCCGTTAATCTTTACGACGCCTCAAATTATAAGTGGGACATCCAGGGCGACGGTAACATCAGAGATGGTACGTCTGACGCCTATGATGGGGGTTTGCTCTTGACCGGCTATCCATCCGCTGTCTCAAACACTGTATCAGAAAACGGCCGGGAGTTCAATCTTGGAGAGGAGATTGTCGGCAGTGTTGGCCTGAGCCGCAGTATCTATATTCCCACCGATGGCACGTTTGCACGTTTCTTGGAAACAGTCCGAAACACCACGGCATCGTCCCTGACTTACACCCTGACCATCACCAGCAACCTGGGTTCGGATAGTTCGACCAATACCATCGCCACATCATCGGGTGACACCACGCTGAATGCGATTGATCGCTGGGTGGTGACCGATGACGTGAATGGGAGCGGAGATCCCACGCTTGCCCACGTGGTGGCAGGTGGGGGCCACACCCCAACCACCTTCACCATTTCTGGCGACAACCTGTCTTATAGTTACGCCATCACGCTGGCCGCTGGTCAAAGCCTGAGTGTGCTCCACTATGCGGTTCAGGCACCCAACCAGGCGACGGCGAACGCCGCCGCCGTCAGCCTGGTATCGCCAAATTGCACCGCGTTGGCCGGCTTGAGCACAACCGAGTTGAGCCAGATCGTCAATTTCACCGTGGTCAGCGATCCGCCGTTGCCGCCGGTGGCCGAAGACACTCATGCGCCCGCCGGGGAAAGCATCACCACCCTATTCAGCGGCTTCGACACCTCCACTGGAATTACAATCCTCCGAAACCGAAACCGAAACCGAAACCGGAACCGAAACCGGAACCGGAACCGAAACCGGAGCGGGCGGTTCGGTGAGGGTTGTCGCGGGCGGCATCCAGTGCGCGATCACCGTGTTCAAGCGCTTCATATCCAGCGGCTTGCACAGATAGTCATCCATGCCGGCACTGCGAAACCGTTCGGCCTCGCCATCGAAGGCGTTGGCGGTGATGGCCACGATCGGCAGATGCGGTCGCGCACCATCCGGCCCCGGCGGAAGCCGCTGTTCGATGTCGCGAATCTGGCGAGTCAGCTCGAATCCGTCCATTTCCGGCATGTGAACGTCGGTCAGCAGCACGGCGTGGGCGGAGCGGTCGAGCACGGCCAGCGCCGCGCGGCCATTGGCGGCGACTTCTGCGGCGTAGCCAAGCAGGTTCAACTGCATCACGATCACTTTGCGGTTGGTCGGGTTGTCTTCCGCGACCAGGATCAAGCGTCGCTCGGCCCGCGCCTGTTCTTGCGAGGGTGCCGTCGCGCCAACCGGCTGCGCTGCGGCTCTGGCCTTGGCCTCCGTGCTGGCCTGAGTGGGGGCCGGGGGCTGATCGGGGGGCAACCGCCCGGCACCGATCGCCACCGCGCGCAGCAACGCCGCCCGCCGTACCGGTTTGGCCAGCGCGATCGGGGCTCCGGCCCGGGTTGTGGTCGCCGTACGCGGCCGGACCGAGCTGTCCAAGCCGCGTTCACTGAGCAGTACTGTCGCCACCGCCGAGCCTTCCCGGCCCAGCGTCAGCGCTTCGCGCACCCGGGCGACGGCGGTCTGATAGAATGGGCCATCCAGCACCGCGACATCAAAACCCTGGCCGAGCCCTTGGCGTGCGCGGGTCAGGGTCAGTAGGGCCCCGCCATCGGCGACCTGTTCGACCTTGGCTCCGGCGGCCTGAAGCTGGCGGCCGATGAAGTCACGCGCCAGCGGATCGGCCACGCCGACCACCACCGAGACACCGGCCAACGAGGGCTCCATGACAGCCGGTTCGGCTTCGGCTTCGGCCACATCCAGCCCGACTGTGAAGTTGAAACTGGAGCCGTGTCCGGGTTCGCTGCGGCAATCGATGGCCCCGCCCATCATCTCGGCCAGACTGCGGCAGATCGACAAGCCCAGGCCGGTACCGCCGAAGCGGCGGGTGGTCGAGCGTTCGGCCTGGGTATAGGGCTGGAAGAGCGTGCCCAGGGTATCGGCGGCGATGCCGATGCCGGTGTCGGCGACGGTGAAGCGGACCGTGGACCGTTCACAAGCGTGGTCGCGCAGCGACTGTGGGGCTGACTGGACCGGATCGCAGCGCAACACCACCCGGCCATGCTCGGTGAACTTGATTGCGTTGCCGGCCAGATTATAGAGCACTTGCCGCAGCCGGACCGGATCGGCGAACACCCGCGCCGGCAGGGAGGGATCAACGAAGGTCAGCAGGTCCAGACCTTTACGCGCCGAGGTCGGCGTTAGCATCGCGGCCACGCCTTCAAGCAGATCGACCAGCGCCACCGGCATCCGTTCCAGAGTCAGCCGTCCGGCTTCGATCTTGGAGAAATCCAGAATGTCGTCAATGATCCGGAGCAAAGACCCGGCCGATTCCCGAATCGTGACCACAGAGTCCAGCTGTTCCGGCGACAGCGTGCTGCGTTCCAGCACATCGAGCATACCCAACACGCCATTCATCGGCGTGCGAATTTCGTGGCTCATGGTCGCCAGGAAGGCGGATTTGGTCTGCGTGGCTTTCTCCGCCTGGTCCTTCGCCAATTTCAGGTCGGCTTCGGTGCGCTTGAGCCGGGAAATGTCGTGAACCCAGATTATATAGGCCTCGTCGCCGTCCATTTCGGTTGGATCACCCGAAATCAACGCCCAAAATGGGGTGCCGTCGGCCCGGTACAGGCGCATTTCGGCGTCGCGGATCATCCTGTGATTGGCCAGCGCCACGACCAAATTCTCATAGTCATCGGCGAACATCTCCAGCCCGGCGCTGCCGATCAGTCGCTCCTTGGGCACGCCCAGCATTTCCACCAACCGGCGGTTGGAGAACACCAGATTGCCATCGGCGCGCAAGGCACCGACCCCAACCGGGCTGCCTTCCAGGATCAGCCGCAGCCGCTCATGGCTGGCGGACAACTCGCGGGTGCGTTCAACCACCCGGGTTTCGATCGAGGAAATATGATCATAGGTGCGCAGGGCCACGACCACGGCGATGAACAGATCTTCGCCCGACAATTCCGCCTTGGATTTATAGTCGTTGATGTCGTAGCGAACGATCACCTCGCGCTGTGGCGCTAGTCCCGGTTGGCCGGTGCGCAGGATCAGACGGATGTCGCGGTTGCCGAGTTCCTCGCGGATGGCGCGCGCCAGCCCCAGGCCGGCGTGTTCCTCTTCCATGACCACATCGAGCAAGGCCACGGCGATATCGTGTCGCTGCTCTAGGATTACCCGCGCCTGGGCGGCGCTAAAGGCCGAGATCAGTTCGATTCGGCGGCCCATAAGTTTGAGATCGCTTAAAATCAGCGCGGTCATGGAATGAACATCGGGTTCGTCGTCCACCACCAGCACCAGCCATGGCGGGGCTACGCCGCCGTCGTCTTCCTCCGCCTCATTTTCGTCGGCGAAGGCGATTTCATCTTCATTGTGGTGCCTGCCCAACGGCAAAGGCGTTGCTGGCGTCGGCGCGGGGGGAGCGGCGTCGGCGGGGGATGGACGAGGCATTCCACCGAGTTGGTGGGCAAGCTGGTGGGCGAGGCATAGATCATGCGCGCCGGCCCGCCGCTTTCCGGGTACGCAGCCGTCCGCGCGTTGGTGTAGGTCCGGTTAAGGACCGGGGTGGCCGGGACCGGGCTGCCAACCTGTAGCGGATAACCCGCGTCACTGCGCACGGTGAACTGATCGGCACCGTAGTTTGCACTCAGAGCATCAGAGAAGCCGGTGAAGGCCACACTGCGCTGATCTTTGTACTGGTGACGGGTGTAGTTGAACATACCGTCAACATACCACGGGTTGCCGGTGTAGCTGCCGTAGAGGGTACCACCGTAGCTGTCGATGTCGGTCTTGTCACCGTTGCGGGTGCCAGTCTGACTGATCCCAGTCGCCGAATAGTTGAAGGCGACGCCGATCCGGATGTTGTCGTTGACCCGGGTATCCGCACCCACCGCCATACCGCCGGTGGCGGTATCAAAGCCGTCAATCGTTCCAACGCTGTTCTGCGAACCGAAGTTACCGTACCCGCAGCGAAGACGGGCGACGATCGCGCGACACATTCCTGTCGCTGAAGAAAAACTTGCCAGAAAAACGTGATCTCTTTCTGGGCCTATCTCGGTGATCGCCTCGGCATCAACCCTGGCACCGTGGTCTCCCTGACGGACCTCATTCGCAAACGCACAGCCCCCCTACGGGTAACTCTCGTACGGGACGGCATCGTAGCTGTTGGTCATTGTCAACCACCTCTCCTGCGCAGGGCGAAATCAGGCCAAACCCGTGATCTCGGCGGACGCTCAATACTTCATGTAGGTCATGCCGCCGGTGAGGCCTTTGACCGAGACGTTGATCACCATCGTCTGGGTGCCGCCGAACGGCAAGATCCCGACCAGCATCTCTTTGGCGGCCTTCAGGGCATCAACCGTCGCCTTATCCAGGACCATGGTCGCGACACAGCCTTCGCCGGTGCATTGCTGCAGGATCATCGGCTTTTGATCCTTGGCATCGATCCGGAGCGCCGCCCCGGCGGGCAGGGAAATGCCGAGCGGCAGGATCGCCACCACCATCACTTCGCCCTTCGGCCCCAACTTGCCGAGCGAGAACTTAAGCACCCGCCCGCCGCCTTCCTTTTGCGTCTGCTCCTGTGACAGAAAACAAATTTGCGGCTTATCTTTGGGGGTCTCGCAATCCACGATCCAATCCCCAAACACCTTGCCTTTCTCAGGGGCGGTTTCCGCCTGGCCATTCCCCCCTCCTCCGACCACAACCGTGATCACGGCAATCAGCGCGAAAACAAAGGTGGCAATTTTCGCGGTCTTCGCACGATGTTTTTGAGTAAGCATGCTGATCATGTCTGCCTCCAAGGTTTGTGTCCGGCGTCTAGATTTACTGTCAACCGCTTCGAAAGCCAAGAAAGTTTTTGCCGCCAGGCGGCCGGCACCACGCCCTTCCCTCGGCAAAACTTTCCGCCTGGGCTACGCCGGAAAAGACCGTGGCGGCCGGGGGAAAAGTTAACGAGGGGTGAAAATCCTGCCTATCCCTCGCCTATCCTATTGATTTTCATCAGTATCAGATTGTGGCATCGAACATGCAGCGTTCGGAATGCTCTTCTCGGGGACTGGGCGGTCTCCATTAGGGGCAAGTCTGGATCGAAGGAAGCCTGCCATGTTCAGCATGTTGGTCACCCCCGTCATCGGCATGATGGCTCAGTCGAAAGCACTGGGCTTCATCTCCGACAACATCGCCAACGCGCAGACCGTCGGCTACAAGGAAGTCAGCTCCAGCTTTGAGGACATTTCGCTGCAATCCCGCGCCTCCTTTAATGTCGCCGGTGGCGTAACCAACAAGCCGGTATTCTTTAACAACGTTCAGGGCAATCTTCAGCAGGTCCAGATCCCGACCAACATCGCCCTTCAGGGTAACGGTTTCTTCAGCGTGGTTCCGGTCAATACCCTGGCCACGCTTGACAGCACGGGTTCGGGATCCTCGGGGTCCAGTAGCGGCACGTCGTCAACCACCCCGGAAGGCTTCTTCACCCGCGTCGGCAGCTTCCAACTCAATAAAGACAACTACCTCGTCAACGCTTCTGGCTATGCGCTGCAAGGCTGGAAAACCGCTGACATCGCCGGCTTGGTCGGCACGACCGCGACCATGCCGACCCCGAAAGTGATTCAACTGAACCAAGCCGACAGGCGTGACGCGCCCTATCTGACCACGGTGGTTAACGTCGTCGGCAACCTACCCTCCAAGCAGACCTCGCCGATCCCAGACTCCAGCGTCGAAGTCTATGACGCCCTCGGCAACAAGCATACCGTCAAACTTAACTGGATTCAAAGCGCCACCAACCATTGGCAATTGGGCATCAACGCCGTCAGCAGCACGGTTTCGCCGGTGGGGTCCAACACCGCGCTGACTGCAAGCCCATTTGGCATTAGTACTTCGACAAAAATTCCGCCCGTCCAAGGCCGGGCCCAGGTTGACACGATCAGCTTCCCTGGTCCTGATCCGCAGATCGGCAACACCTTTTCGGTCTGGATCAATGGCTATCAGTTTGCCTCCTCGGTCACCGCCGCCAACACCGGCTCCTTCCCCACCCTGCGCACCATCGCCGACAATCTGGCGGCTAAAATCAACAATTCCAGCAGCGTGCTCGGCCTTTCCGCCCACACCACCACCAACGGCGAGTTGGTGCTGACCGGGGCCAACGACACCAAGAGCTTCAATACCCAGGTAAATATGCCGACCAACTCTATCGGCGGCATCGCCTCGCAGACCCAAGCGGCGACAACCGTCACACCGCAGATCCTGTCGATCCCGCTCTTCAATGACAACAGTAAGGGCATCGCGATCGGCGACAGCTTCGATCTAACCCTCAATGGCCGCAAGCTTTCGACCTTGAACGGGTCAACCCTGCCCCTGACCGTAACCTCGGCCAATATCGGCGCGCTGACCTCGACAAGCACCGTGGTTTCAACGATGGTACCGATGATCCAGGCGGCCCTGAATACCGCTGACGGTGTCGCGTTGATGGGCGGTGCCCCCGCCAATTCGATCACAGTTTCGTCGCAAGGCAGCAACCTGGTTCTGACCGGCTCCGTGAACAATTTCGTGTTTGCGGTCGGCTCCGGCGGGATGCTCGGCAACGCCGGCACGGTCGGCACCTTCGGCACCACCACCGAAGTGTTCGAGGTTCAGTTCCCGACCACCAACAGCACAGCCACCGCCATCAGCGGTGCCGCGACCCTGGTTCAGGCTCCGGGTGGTGGTGCCACCGAAATCACCTCATTTCCGCTGTCCAATGACAGCGGCGAGACCCTCGCCGTCGGTGATATCTTTGACCTGACCCTCAATGGCCGCACGCTGTCTTCGCTGCCGATCGCCGGGATGCCAATTACCGTCACCGCCGCCAACATCGCCGACTTGAAGGATCTGCCCGGTGTGGCCAAGGCGATCGCCCAGACGGTCAAGGATACCCTGGCCCTGACGGCGACCAGTTCAGCCAGATCCTCGCTGATTTCGATGATGGGCAATCCCACCGTCAGCCAGATCAATATCACCGCTTCGGTGTCCGCTTCCGGCACCAGCGTGATCCTGACCGGCCCGGCCGATTTCGTGATCGCTGCTGGCCCCGGCGGCCGGGTTGGTGCAACTGCGGCCGGCGGCAACGTCGGTGCCGCCTTCAACCTGGCCTCCGCTGGAGTGTTGCGCAACGGTACGTTTTCTAATGGCGGTACGCTTTATTCCAACGCACTGAAACATGTATCCAACCAGGCCGGCGTCAAGCAGGCCCAGACTCTGCAACTGAGCGGGGGGATTGGCGACGTTGGCGATGTTTATTCGCTAACCGTGTCCACGCCGCCCATCACCAGTGCCAGTTACGCCCCGCCGACCCGCGAAGTGCGCCAGTTTTCGATTGTCCCTGGCAGCCTCACCGATACCGCGCAGTTGACGATCAACGGCATGAGCTACCCTCCGACAGCGTTCACGATCACCGACCCGAACACGGGTCTTATAATGACCGGAACCCAGATCGCCAACCAGTTGGCCGATGCGGTCAACGCCGATACCACCTCCGACATCACCGCCCAAGTTAATTTGACCACCGGCGAGTTGACGCTGACCGGCAATGCCAACGGCACCGCTTTCACTTGTGCGCCAGCATTCACCGGCACCACCGGCTTGCCTGGTTTGCCCGCAACCGGTCTGTCTGCCGCCGTCAGCGATCAGCCTGGACCAACCCAAAACCAAGCGGTGGTGTTCTCGCTGACCGGCGGTTCCGGTGGCGGCGTGATCAACATCGGCGACAGTTATGACCTCACTGTCAACGGCGTACGTCTGTCGACCCTGGTCGGATCATCAATGCCGCTGTCGATCAACGCGGGCAATATCGGCGCCATGACCGACATGACTGCGGTTGCCGGGGCGATGATCCCGCTGGTTCAGGCCACTTTGGATTCTGTGGCTGGCCAGGCGTTGTTGCACACCGCCGGTGCCGGTGCGGTCAATGTCTGGGCTGCCGCCGGCTCGCTCGAAATCGATGGCACCACCAACGGCCAGATCTACATCGGCGGCCCGCCGGCAGCGGCCGGCGACACCTATAACACCGCCGTTGGCAATATGACCGCGCTGCAAAGCCCCAGCGCCAGCCAAGCCCAGATCATGGGCTTTCCGCTCGGTGCGCTAACCCCCGGCAGTAATTTCGCCTTCACCATCAATGGCCTCCAGCAAACGACGGTCGTGCCGCTGGCGGCGACCCCGGCTTCGATGGTCGCCCCGGTTCAGGCGGCGCTGGACACCATCTTCGGCGCTGGGCAAGTTACCGCCGCAGTCAACGGCGCAGGCACCGATCTAACCCTGACTGGAACCACCAACGGCAGACTTTATTTCCTATCGCCATCCGGAATCACTGCGGCAAACAACGTCGCCAACATCTCAAATGGCATCACCCCTTCCACCGGCGTGCCGGTCACCGTCACCGGCACACCGGCCACCGAAACCTTCCAGGCCGCCACCGGCCCCAGCCTGCAACAGGTAACGATCGCCGGCACCCGCTATACCTATCAGGTCGAACCTGGTCAGACCAAAACCGCCGCCGAAATCGCCACCGAAATCTGGAAGAAGATCAATGCCGATACGGGCCATCTGGAGCAGGAAGAAGAGGACTCATGGGCCACCTCCCTGGACGATTTGGGTGAAATAGATGTCGATGGCGATCCAGAATTGCGTGCCATGGAAGCCATGGAAGACGACCCGATGGAGACGGAGGATGCCGCCGCTACCCAA
>CAUYTZ010000129.1:0-11297 GCA_963575695.1 uncultured Gammaproteobacteria bacterium
ACCCGTAACGTGTCGCCGTTATTAACCCGCAGCCGGCCCCTTACCTCTACCGGCCACGCCCGACCATCGGCGGTGACGAAGCGCCATTCGTCGGACAGGGCCATGTTGCTGTAGCACAGGCACTGGTGATGTTTGAGATCATCCGGGGTGGCGGGTTCGCCATGGCGGGCCAGATAGGCCGGGCTGGCGCAAACCACGCGCCGCACCGGAGCCAGGGTGCGGGCCACCAAGCTGGAGTCGGTCAGCCGACCGATTCGCACCGCCAGATCGAAACCTTCATCGACCAGATCGACGAAGCGATCGGTCATGGTCATGTCGATCTCGACCTCGGGATAACGGGCCAGAAACTCCGGCACCGCTGGGGCAAGATGGAGAACACCGAAACTCATGGGAGCGTTGATTCGCAAGCGCCCGCGCGGTGCCGACTGCAATTGGCTGACCGAAAGCGCCGCTTCCTCGATGTCGGCCAGAATGCGTCGGGTCTGCTCGTAATATCGTTGTCCGGCCTCGGTCAGAGTCAGCGAGCGGGTGGTGCGGTGGATCAGGCGCGCGCCCAACTCGGCTTCCAGCGCCGCGACCTGCCGACTGATCAGTGACTTGGAGGCGCGCAGCCGCCGCGCAGCTTCTGAAAAGGATTGGGTTTCGGCGACCTTAGCGAATGCGGTCATCGCAGCCAGACGATCCATGCCAAGCGGTCCATAATTGTTGCAGGATTCGAGACAGTCTTGTGAGAAGACACTATATTGTTGCAGATCCATTTTCAAAGCTAGGGTTGCCCAAGATCGCGGGCCAGAGTGGCCTGCGCCCCTGATTTCAACGAGGTTCGCCATGTCCTGTGCCCCCGTTTCTCCCGCCCGTCGGCTCATTCCCGCTTTGGCCTCGATCACTGATGCGCTAACCCCTTGCGCCGATCCGCTGGTTCGGGTCGCGGCCGGGCTGATGCTGGTTCCCCATGGGGCGCAAAAGCTGTTCGGATGGTTCGGCGGCTATGGCCTCGACGCGACCAGCCAGTTTTTTGCCACAAAGCTGGGGCTACCGGCATCGTTCGCTCTGCTGGCCGGGCTGATTGAATTCGGCGGTGGGATCATGCTGGCCCTCGGCTTGGCCACCCGCGCCATTGCCACCCTGGTGTTCGCGCTAATGGCGGTGGCGGTGGTTCAGGTTCATCTCGGCAACGGCTTTTTCTGGACTGCCGGCGGCTATGAATATCCGCTGCTGTGGGGGATCGTCGCCCTGTCCTATGCCATCCGAGGCGGTGGCCGCTGCTCGCTCGATGCCCTGATCGGCCGCGAGATTTAGGGAATAGGTGTCTAGAATCGTCTGTGGTTCCGGCGGGGTGCGGGAGTTGAAACCTGCGCCCCAGTGGAAAGCCCGGTGGAAAACCAATTGCGCCGGTTCCGGTTTTAGCCTAAATTCGCGGGAATGCGGGTGTAGCTCAATGGTAGAGCAGAAGCCTTCCAAGCTTACGACGAGGGTTCGATTCCCTTCACCCGCTCCAAAATGACCTGACACTTCAGTCGTCTGGCGCATACAGGCTGTGGTCGAGATAGTCTTCGGCCAGAGCAATCAAATCCGGCATGTGCTCGCCAAAGAAATGGTCGGCACCGGCAATGCGGCGGTAGTCAACCCGGATGCCCGGCTGCGTTTCCAGCCGCTGCGCCAAGGCTGTTACCGGCGGCTCGGGCACTAAGTCGTCTTGATCACCTTGCACAATCAGACCCGAGACCCGGCACGGGTGCAGAAATCCGAAATCATAGAGGTTGACCGGCGGCGCGACCGCGATGAAGCCGGACAGAGTCGGGTGCGCCGCCACCAGTCGCAGCCCGATCCACGAGCCAAACGAAAACCCGGCCACCCAAGATGCAGCGGCGCGCGGGTGCGCGTGCGCCAGCCAATTCAGCACCGCTTCGGCGTCTTCCTGCTCGCCGTCGCCGTGACCGAAGTCGCCATGACTAAGACCAACACCACGGAAATTGAACCGGACCACGGCGCAGCCACGCTTGGCAAAAGCGTCGAACAGCGCGTAGACGATGCGATTGGCCATGGTCCCGCCATGGAGCGGATGCGGGTGCAGCACCACCGCCAGCGGGGCTTCGGGTCGTTTCCCGGGGTGATAACGGGCTTCAAGCCGCCCGGCCGGTCCATCGATCATCACCGCCGGCATTGCCTTGGCTCCTTGTCCATCCGCCTTGATCAACCCCCGGCGGCTTACCTTGCCAGCGGCTTATCTTGCCAGCGGCTTATCTTGATTGTAGCGCTAGGAGATGATAGATCAATCAGAAATACTGTCGGTTTCCGGAGGTCGTTGATCGGCGCGGCTCCTCATCCTGGGCAAGCTGGCCAAACAACGGGCAAAGAAAACGGTACGACAGAAACGTCTTCGACAGGCAACCTCATGTTCAAACGGATCAGCCAGGAAATTGATAGCTTCATGGCCCGCGATCCGGCGGCGCGTAGTCGCCTGGAAGTGTTGATCTGTTATCCCGGCTTTCATGCGATCATGGTTCACCGTCTGGCCCGCAAGCTGTGGCGGGCAGGCTGGTTGCTGTCGGCGCGTACGGTATCGCAGATGGCGCGCTGGCTAACCGGGATCGAAATTCATCCGGGTGCCACCATTGGTCAGCGTTTTTTCATCGATCACGGTATGGGCGTGGTCATCGGCGAGACGGCGGAGATCGGCAACGACGTGCACATGTACCACGGCGTCACTCTGGGTGGCACCTCGCTGGCACGCGGCAAGCGCCATCCCTCCATCGGCGACGGCGTGATCATCGGCGCCGGTGCCAAGGTTCTGGGGGCGATTGTTGTTGGCCGTGGCGCGCGCATCGGTGCCAACGCGGTGGTGGTGTCGGATGTGCCGCCGGGCGCAACCATGGTTGGCATTCCGGCGAAGGTGGTGACTCCGCGTGACCGCTCCGCTATACCGCGTTTTCTGGCCTATGGCACGCCGTGCGATGATCTGCTCGACCCGGTGATGAAATCGGTTTCGGCGTTGCTGGATCAGGTTTCCACCCTGCGCCGGCGGGTGGAAACCCTGGAGGCCGAACGCGCGACTCCGGCTCCAGACACGCCACAGCCCCCCCCACCGTCTTAATAACCCTATTCCAACATCCCTGCCCTGGCAAAATCCACGACCGCACAACATGTTATGCTGAGGCGGCATCTGACGCCAGAGCATGCGACCGGGCCTTGTACCGGCCATAGCCGAGGGAACTGACAATGAGACTGAGCACAAAGGGCCGCTATGCGGTCATGGCCATGGTTGATTTGGCCAGCACCAGCCAGGGGCAGCCTGTGCCCCTGGCCAATATCGCCCAGCGCCAGGAAATCTCGCTGTCGTACCTGGAGCAGTTATTCGCCAAACTGCGCAAGAGCGGGTTGGTGAAAAGCGTGCGCGGTCCGGGGGGGGGCTACATGCCTGCTCGGGAACCAGAGTTGATCTGCATCGCCGATATTATTCTCGCGGTCGATGAGCCGATTCAAACCACGCGCTGCTCGTTGGGAACTGCGGTTGGTTGCCAGGGGCGCACGGAGCGCTGCCCAACCCATGGCCTGTGGGAGGAACTGGGCAACCAGATCCACCAGTTTCTTACTGCGGTGACATTGGCCGATGTCTGTCAGCAGCGTATCCCGGAGGTCGCGTGCAATCGCCTTAAATAAAGTGGGTCCAGGGGCCTTCAGGCTCCTGGTGGGTCCAGGGCAAAAGCCCTGGTCGCCGAAGGCAAAGACAAAGGCAGGAGTTCCGCGTGAACCGTATGCTGAAACGCGCCATCGCCGAGGTTGTACGTCGCCCTGAAGACGAACAAGAGACGGTTGCGGCGTTGATTCTTGACGAACTAAACGATGAACAGGCATGGCAGACCAAGTTCAATCGCGATTCCAACCGGATCGCCGCGATGGCCCGGCGGGCCCGTGAGCAGCGCCGCAATGGCGAAACCACCCCGCTCGTTTTTCCGCCGTCTGAATGATTTCCCAGGCGACGCCAGAGTTCTGGATCTGCTTCGCGGATCTTCCCGATCTTGTGAAGGCCCGCGCCCGCGCCGCTTACGCCTTGTGGCGCGAGAATCCGTGGCATCCCAGCCTACATTCAAACCACTCTTTGCCGCTGGAGAAGACGTTTATTCGGTCCGCATCGGCTTGCGATGGCGCGCTTTCGGCGTGCGCGACGGAGAGGAAATGATCTGGTTCTGGATCGGCTCACATGCGAATTATGACCGGTTGATCGGCTAAAGGCATCCCGTCCCAGATAAAGTGGGTCCAGGGCAAAAGCCCTGGTCGCCGAAGGCAAAGGCAGGAGTCCCGCGTGAACCGTATGCTAAAACACGCCATCGCCGAGGTTGTACGCTAACAGTTATCAATACTAAATCAATAAGCCCGTAGCGCTTCAGGGACAAAATCAACAAACCTAATTGCACTTTGATATAACTCATACACTTCCGTGGAAGTTTTCCCAAGGTCAAAGTTGCCAAAATCCCCATGAGCAAGACTGTTCCTGAGGTGCCCGATCTTAAGAAAATCAGAGACTGACCTACGAAGATCATCATTCCCATTAATTTTCCCAATCATAGACCTCTTAAAATCGTTCCCAAACATAGCAAATAACGCATTGGCATTGCTCTCATCCCATTTGAACCATGTATGGTATTGACGATGAATAGATTCATTTTTCACAAGAGACACAACGAGAGTATTTGAGCTTGACGCATGATTGGTGAATTCTTCAACGTAGATAGAAAGCCTGCGCTCAAAATAACTCGCCGCACATATTAACATAGTCTTGCTAAAATTTGCTTCCAGAAAGTTTTTTGTCGTCAGATCAGCGTTTTCCTTAGCGTCTTCCTCAACGAGTTCAGACAATACACCAAACTGCGCCCACATCTCATCTACAACAGTCCCTGGCATAGCACAGCCTTCCGGTTATACAAGGATAATCAAATCTTTTGCGCGCTGTAGGCGAATCTTAACATTTAATGTGCTGGTGGTTGATTTGCTGGCAGCTTCAACGAATTCACTATCCCCAGCAAGCGCGGCCACGCTTTGTGGATCAATCTTCGACACCAGTTCTTGGTTTTGTGAAAACGCAGCGATGCATGAGGCATAGAAAACGGCTTCATAGAGCGCAACATTGAACCTCTGGGTTCTCTTATTAAGAAACACATCCTTGGGAAGTTGCTGACATGCGCTCAAAAACGATCCAAACAGACGTTCGAGATAGCCTTGCATTTCCTTCGTCTTAGTCTTATCGCTGTTGGTTTGCCAGTCGTTGGAGAACTTGTTCAAAAACCTAATCATCGATGGAGCGTATCCATCCCCATCGACAAGCATTGCGAAACCACGAAGAAGAACCTCGATGTCCCTCATATGAAGGTCGCACTCCTTAGAATTAAACAGCTCTCTCCACCTCACATCCTGATTAATCCTGTAGAGCATTTCATAAAATTCAGAACTGTACATACTGGTACGTATTTCTTGTGGGCGCAGATTAACACCACCGGTGTTTAGTCTATTAAACACTTCAAACATCGTTGTATTATTGTTTCTACGGCCCTCAGGCGTCGGACTTATAACCACGGCCCTTATCGTTCTGAAGTCAAGGCGTTCTCTCAAGTCTCCAAGAGACTCGTAATCGAGGCCACTAAATTTATTTTCCTTTCCAGGAAGATTTTTAGTGAACTTCAGTTCAAAATCCTCAAAAAAATCATCATTTTCAAACGTTTCTTCTGATATTGTTCCCTCACGATCGAAAATTGCCCGCAATTCAACCCGTCTTTCTATTTTTGGAAACCTGCCCTTGATAAAGTAGTAGATTGACATCAGCCTTTGCTGGCCATCAATCACGAAAAAGCGATTGCGCGCTTGCTCATACAGAAAAATTTGCGGCACAGGCAAATTGAGCATCAAAGACTCAATCAGCTTTGACGCGCGCACCCGATCCCAAACAAAATTGCGCTGGAACCCTGGAATTTTTATGGTGTTTCTGTGAATATAGTTATACAATGTTGCTACATTAAAATCATTTGGACTTGATGTTATTTCATATTCAGCAATCTGAATATCATCGGCGTCATTGTCGCCGTTATCATCATTCTGGTCGGAAGAATTTTCTGCCATGTTATCCTCGTAAAGCGAAAAGCGGAGTGTGGCCCCTCATGTTCGATGGTCGATCTCTAGCACGCAGAACCAGCCATTCACACTTGAAATCACGCGCTCCTGGCGCTAACTTATGAAAACTTTTAAAACTGGGAAGTGCGACTAATGCCAAACACCACAAGCAACAATCTTGCGCGCCGCACCGTGTGGTCCGCATGGTCATGGTGCGTGCCGGCGTGAACGGGCTTGACTTCGCGCGCGTATCGGCGCAGCTTTCCAAGCGGCCGGGAGAGGTGCCAGTAGCACCCCAACCGGCCTGACCATAACCGACTTAAGGGAGTCGCCGATGGCTGCCGTGGCTTTTACCACGCCTGCGCCCCTTTGCGCACGTCCATCCCCGCACCGAAACGCCGATGCTGACGCCTTTTGGGCTGAAGTACTCGCGACGCTGGCCGCTTCCGCCGCGTATGTTGTGGTCATACCCCAGTTTTCGGCCGAGAGGTGGGCCGGGCTGGCGCGGCGGGGGTTCTCTTTCTTATTGGGTTTAACCGCTATTTCGGCGGGGCTGGCCGCGTCTGTGGCTTGGGCCGAGCCGGAAGCCGTGAATCGGTCGTGGCCGTGGCGTTTGACCTGCTGGCAGGCTGGGCAGGTCGTGATTAATCTTTCTGGGATTATCCGTCCGCCCTTCGACCCCACCGGCCCTGAGTTCCTGATGGCGGACGGGTCTTGGGCGCAGATGTTCGGGGTGTCGAAGGGGGATGGTCTGTGCCTGCTTCGCCAGACCAAGGAGGGGACTTCACCCCCTAACCCCTGACCAAAGGCCCCTGAACCCGCATTCCTTGTGAGGAAGGGGGACGAAGGGGCTTGAATTGGCGACGGATTTACCCACATCCTGCGCTCGTTCGTCCCCAACGAGATATCATCCCCCCCATGACGGCATTGGTCAGTTTGCAAACGGTCACGCGGGACTTCGGGTCTCTGCGCGCCGTGGATCGGGTCAGCTTCGAGGTCCGCAAGGGCGAGGTGCTGGGTTTTCTGGGGCCAAACGGCGCCGGCAAGTCCACCACCATGAAGATGATCACCGGTTTTCTTACCCCCAGCGCCGGTTCGATCACGGTTTGCGGCCATGATGTGGTTCGCGAGGGTCTGCGCGCTCGGCGTGAAATCGGCTATCTGCCTGAAGGCGCTCCGGCTTATGGCGACATGACGCCCTTGGCCTTCCTGGGTTTCGTCGCCGAGGTGCGCGGTCTGGCCGGCAGCACGCGCATGGCCGCGCTGGAACGCGCGATCCGGCTGGCCAGAATCGGCGAGGTGGTCGAACAGCGCATCGAAACCCTGTCCAAGGGCTTCAAGCGCCGGGTCGGGCTGGCCCAGGCGATTCTGCACGACCCGCCGGTGCTGGTGTTGGATGAGCCGACCGATGGCCTGGACCCCAACCAGAAGCACGAAGTCCGCAGCCTGATTCAAGAGATGAGCGCGCATAAGGCAATCATCATTTCCACCCATATTCTGGAAGAGGTGGAAGCGGTGTGTTCGCGGGCGATCATCATCGCCCATGGCCGGGTGCTGGCTGAAGGTCATCCCGAAGGTGAGGGCTGGCAATTCGGTGAGGTTTACGCCGAACCCGGCCGGTTGGATGCCGCGTTTCGCCGCATCACTCAAGAAGCACACCCGGGTGCCAGCCCGTTGTCGGGGGATGCCACCGAAGTTGAAGATGAAGCCGGAGACGCCGCATGACCGCCCTGATCGCGATTTTCCGGCGCGAGTTGCAGGCTTATTTCGCCACACCGCTCGCCTACGTCTTCTCGGTCGTATTTCTGTTCGTCAATGGGATTTTCACCTTCTATGTTGGCCAGTTCTTCAGTCGTGGCCAAGCTGATTTGGTCTCGTTCTTCACCTTTCATCCCTGGCTGTATTTGTTCTTCGTGCCGGCGGTGGCGATGCGACTGTGGGCGGAGGAGCGTAAGAGCGGCACGATCGAACTGCTGCTGACTCTGCCGGTCGGAATCGGTGCGGCGGTTCTGGGTAAGTTCCTGGCCGCGTGGGTGTTTATCGGTCTGGCGCTAACCGGCACCCTGCCGTTGTGGCTAACCGTCAACTGGTTGGGCAGCCCGGATAACGGCGTAATTCTGGCCGGCTACCTGGGCAGTTTCCTGATGGCCGGGGCCTATCTGGCGATCGGCGGCTGCCTGTCGGCGATTACCGCCAACCAAGTGATTGCGTTCGTGGTCGCGGTGCTGGTCTGCTTTTTGTTTACCGTTTCCGGGGCACCGATGGTCATGTCGTTTTTTACCGGCTGGGCACCACAGGTACTGGTGGACGCCATCGCCTCGTTTAGCTTCCTGACCCACTTCACCGGCATCGTCAATGGCGTCATCGATTTGCGGGATCTGATCTATTTCTTGTCGGTGATGGCGTTGTGGCTGTTCGCCACCGCAGTTATTGTTGATCTGAAGAAAGCCTCATGAGCGGGAGCGGAGCGATGTCCACGAAAGGTTCGTCTCTGATCGCCCTGGGGGTGGCCGCAGCGCTGTTCCTGGCGGTCAATATCGTCACCAACCGCAACGTGGGTGGGGTGCAACTGGATCTCACCGCCGATCGGCTCTACACCCTGTCGCAGGGCACGCGCAATATTCTGGGCAATATCCGCGAGCCGATCACGCTCAAGCTGTACCTGTCCGAGGCGCTGGCTAACGACGTGCCCCAGATCAAGGCCTACGCCACCCGGGTGCGCGAGTTGCTGCACCAGTACGCCAGCCTGGCTAAGGGCAAGATCAAGCTGGAGATCATCGCGCCAGAGCCGTTTTCCGACGCCGAGGACCAAGCGGTGCGGGTTGGGGTTCAAGGCATGGCCCTAACCGCCGATGCCTCCGGCGGTTCGCTGTATTTTGGGCTGGTGGGAACCAATACTGTCGATGACCAGCAAGTAATTCCGTTTCTATCCTCGGATCGCGAACAGTTCCTGGAATATGATTTGTCCAAGCTGGTCTACGCGCTTTCTTTGGCAACCAAACCGGTGGTCGCGGTTATTTCCGGCCTGCCGCTGGAATTCGGGACCGGCGGCATGGCGGCGGCGATGCGTGGTCGGCCCGAGACCTATCAGGTGCTGGAGCTGATGCGCCAGTTCTTCGACGTGCGCGTGCTGAACGGTGAGCAGAAGACGATCGACGAGAAGGTTGGCGTGCTGGCGCTGATCCACCCGCGCAATCTGACCACGGCGACGCTGTATGCGATCGACCAGTTCGTTTTGCGCGGTGGGCGGGTGCTGGCGATGGTCGATCCCCATTGCGAAACTGCCGGTGCGCAACTGGACCCACTGACCAACCGTCCCGATCCGAGCGCGACCAAGGGAACCTCGCTGGCCAAGCTGTTCGAGGCCTGGGGGGTGGAGTTCAGCGACCAAGCCTTTATCGCCGATCTGGGCCAGGCGCAGCGGGTGCAGACCGGCGGCGGCGGCAGCGGCAGCGGCCGAACCGTGGTGCTCTATCCGGCTTGGCTCAACATTCCTTCGGCGGCACTCAACAAGCAGGACATCATCACCGCGACGCTTGGCGACATCGTGCTGGCCTCGGCCGGGGCGATCAGTCCGCGCAATGATGCCACCACCCGCTTTGAACCGTTGCTGACCTCCTCGGACAAGGCCATGCCGATGCCGGTGGCACGGATTGCCGGCCGTCCCGAGCCGGAAGCGTTGCTGCGCGATTTTCAAGCCACCGGCCAGCGCTATACCCTGGCGGCGCGCATTTCCGGCCCGGTCAAAACCGCGTTTCCGGAAGGCGCCCCCGTTCCAGCCGAGGCCAAGTCGGAAGAGGCGGGGGCCACGCCGCCTCCGCCCACCATTCCGGCGGTTGTGCAGCTTAAACAGAGCGTCGGGGCGGCCAACATCATCGTGGTCGGCGATGCCGATATGGTCGATGATCGTTTCTGGACTCGCACGCAATCCCTCATGGGACAGCCGATTTCACTCCCGTTCGCGGCCAATGCCGATTTCGTGGTCAACGCGATCGACAATCTGGCCGGCTCCAACGATCTGATTTCGTTGCGTGGGCGGGGCGTGTCGCAGCGACCGTTCACCGTGGTTGACGGCATGCGCCGGGAGGCGGAACGCCAGTTCCTGGCCCGGGAAACCGCGCTCAAACAGCGGTTGGACGACACCGCGCGCAAGCTGGCCGAGGCTCAGGGCCACGGCTCGCCGGTGGCGGGCAAGGCCGGCGCAACCGCGTTGTTGTCGGCCGAGGAACGAGACGCAATCGCCAGCTTCCGCAGCGACTTGCTAAAGACTCGGCAAGAATTGCGCATCGTCCGCCGTGATCTTAGCCGCGATATCGAGCGACTGGAAAGCGTGGTCAAGTTCATTAACATCGGTCTGGGGCCGCTGGCGATCGGCTTGACCGCCGTTGCGCTGGCCGTTACACGGCGGCGGCGTCGGGCGTTGGGATAAAACTCAGCACCTTCCCAAATAAACAGGTCCAGGGGCCGCGCCCCTGGCAGGGGGGGCAGCGCCCCCGCCCGCCGGAGGCATTCCTACAGCGGCGCTATTCTCCGGGCCGAAAGGTGTCGTCCATAATCTGCGTGAACGACCACGGACAGACGAGCGGGAAAGTTTGTTCCGGCAAGTTGGTCTCTCCCGCCGCGCCATAACGGGCGTTTTCATAGGCGTCTTCGATTGACTCCGGCAGTTTGGCCTTCAAGCTTGGATTGTCGGACAGATGACGCAGCAAGTCACGGCGTTGCACAACGATGGAATAGCGCCAACTGTTGCCGCGCAAGTCTGGTTGAAACTGCCACTTCAGCAGATGCAACAGCAAGATGGCGAGGCGGCTGATCAGTTCCCGCTTCTCGCTTCGTCCCATGCTTTCGATCTCCTCGGCGATATGCTCAATATCGGCGGACGAAAGTTTGCCTGCACGCAGCAAGGCGGCCTGCTGGTTGGCCCAGGCATAGAAATCCTGGTCGTAGAGGGTCGCGCTCATCGTCGGCTCCCAAGGCTATCACCGCACCATACCATGACTTATACCATGGAGACCTAAGATGAACACATTTGCCTTCGGCGACCAGGGCTTTGCTCTGGACCCACCAGGAGCCTGAAGGCCCCTGGACCCACTCTATTTGGGATGAAGCTCAAGCCCTGGCCTTTCGTCGCGCCTCTTGCCTGGTGCTGACAATTCTGTTAACAAAGTGCCCTGGCAAGGAAGGCCCCATGGAGA
>CAUYTZ010000130.1:0-1074 GCA_963575695.1 uncultured Gammaproteobacteria bacterium
TCGTGCTGACGCCGGACCTCGGCCATCGGCGCACTGGCTGCCGAAACCGGGGCCGGAGCCGAAACCGGAGCCGATGGCGAAGGGGCCGGAGCGACGGAAGCGGTTGCCGGCCGAACAACCGGCCGGGCCGGCGGTGTTCCAATCACTGCTCCAGCGGTACCCTGCTTGGCCCGCACCCGCCGTTCCGGGTCCAGGTTCTCCTCCAGCCACCGGATCGCGGCCTCGGTATCGATCCGGCCGTTGGCCAGCACCGGCAGCCCATCCTTGATCAACTGGTTGATCCGGCTGGGAGCAAGACCGACGCGGCGGCCGAACTGGCGCTGGCTTTCTCCGGCATCGGCCATGGCGGCGACTCCCCCTGGGGTGTTCAGGCGTTCAGGTGTTCAGGCATTTTTTTGATGTCAGACGAACGGGGCGCCGGGCTGGGGCGACCCTCGGTTGTATTTCCCCAGGAAGGAACCAACCTGTTGGTTGGCCATCTCCGGCGCCCAGGGGCTTCACTTCGGGGGGAGCCAGGAAAGGAAGGCGGGAGTGCGTTCCGACGCAACATCCCGCGATCATATCCAGGATAATGTCAAATTCTGTCACATGTGTCCAGACTTTTTTCAAAAAAAGTGATGTATCGTTTTTAGATTTCCCGATCAATGAGATAACAGCCATTTGAAGCATCCTGTCACTTCATTGTAAGTGTTCTTGAGAATGTTCTGATTGACTGACTGGTTACCGGTTTAATATTCGAACCGTTCTCTGTTCCAGCCGGGCGGCGATGGCGATCAAGGCGGCGATCCAACGTCGCCAGGCGGCCTGGCGACTGAGACCGAACCGCCAGCCAATCGTCTTCCAACGCACGCCGCAGGCCCGTGCCCAGACGAGGCGCATGTCATCCGGCTCAAGCCATTGCAACCAAAGGAGGGTTTCGTCCATACGGTCGATGGCGGCGGCGGGCGGCGGCCCCAGTCGTAGCCGGGCGGGTTCGGCGCCATAGGCGTCATGAAACTCCCGGATGATCGGCGGCCATGAGGAACGGGCGATCTGCACCCGTTTCTCGGGCAGACGGCGCAAGGTATCGGCGGC
>CAUYTZ010000131.1:0-1377 GCA_963575695.1 uncultured Gammaproteobacteria bacterium
TCATGGTCGTCGCGCTCGTCCTCTTCGCCGGTTAGGGCGGCGGAGATGTGGTCGGCACTGAGGCCACGGGCCGATAGACGATCCCGAATCGCCCGAGTCGAGGCACCACGGCGGCGAAGCGACCGGACCTTGGACAAGGCAAAACCGGCATCGTTGAGGACTCCGGAAGCCGAATGGCGGGTGACAATCTGGTCGATCCAGCCCAGCGCCTCAGCGCGATCGGTGGCGTGATCGCGGACCGAACGCTCGACCCTGGCCAGCAAGACTCGGCGCAAATCGGCGCTGGAACAGGCATAGCGGGCCAGATGGCGTACCGCAGCCTGTTCCAGGCGTTCGCGGGTGACTGCGGGTGGGGTGGGTTTGCTGGTCACGGAAGGTTTCATCACAATGTTTAGAAGGGTCATTGATTGGGGCCGAACCGCAGCCCGCCGGAGGCAAAGCAGCGGAGATCTTCAGCCGAGTCGATATCCTCCAATACGCCCGACCACGGTACCGGCACCGAGACACCTTGATCGGCATGAATGGCCAACAACGCCCGCCCGCCTCGATCTCCGCTTAGCGCGCTCAGTTCGGAAAAAAAACGTCGGGGCCACAATACCGGGTGCCCTCGCTGTTGATCATGGACCGGAACACAGATTGGCCCCTGACCAGAGGCGCAAAAGGCCGTGATCAGGCGATCATAAGCGGCCGTCGGCACGAACGGCATATCACCGAGCGCGATCAAAGCCGCCGCGACCGACTCGGGAACCGCCGCCAGTCCGGCTCGTAGCGAGGCGCTCATCCCCTCGGCATAAGCCGCGGCTAAAACGGTTTGAACCGGCAGCGACTCGAGTGCTGCTGCGACCAACTCGGCTTGATGGCCCAAAACCACGATCACCGGCCGTGCCCGGCTGGCCAGGGCCGCAGCCACCGCCCGGCGAATCAGGACCATTCCCCCAACCGAGGCCAGCAGCTTGTTGGCCCCCTCCATTCGGCGCGAACAGCCTGCGGCCAAGATCACGGCGGCAACGGCGGGAATGGGCATTTATAATTCAGTGCGGCCCGGAGGACGGAAACAAAGCCTCAAGATTGGGTTCGTCAAGCAGGCGGTCGAGCCAGCCATCAAGCGTTTCGGTGTCTGCTGCAAAGACTTTTTCACGGATCTCAGAAGATGGCGAGCCGAAGCGGCGACTCAGGAGCCGAAGAAGCGTTTCGGCCTTACCTCTGGCTTCGCCCTCGGCCTTACCCTCAGCCTTACCCTCGGCCAGTCCCTTGGTATAGACCCCTTTGAGGAAGAGGTTCTCATTAACGTCGACGGTGAATGGCATGGCTCTGATCTCCTTTTCAATGGTCCCACTCGCCCGGCGCAGATCGCCCAGTAGAATCAACTTGGTCAGA
>CAUYTZ010000132.1:0-6045 GCA_963575695.1 uncultured Gammaproteobacteria bacterium
ATCGGCAAACACTTCGGTGGCCATGCGTGATCCTCTTTTTAAAGGGTTAAACCGGAAAGGATGGGGTCATCAGAGCCAGCCCAAACGGAAGTGTCATCAATCAAACGAAACATCTTACCGTGTTTCAGAACCGGTTGTCACCTGAGGAATCTTCAATCCACCCGGCCCGGGGCATAGCCGCGGGTGAACAGGTCCACCGCGCCGACGATGAAGCGGTTGCGCTCCAACTCCGACGGCGGCGGTGCCAGTCCCATCAGCAACCGGGTGTGTAAGTGTCCGCGCAGCAGGCCCATGAACTGTTCGCAGGCCAGCACCACATCCGTAATCGCCAAATCCCCGCGCCGGTTGGCCCGGTCGAGATAGGCTTCCAATCGGCGCAGGGTCAGGGTGGGGCCGGTGTCGTAGAAGGCACGTCCCAGTTCCGGAAAGCGACGGCTTTCGGCGATAACCATGCGAAACACCGCCAACCCTTTGGCCGACATGACCAGATTGAAGAACTCTTGCCCCATCCGGGTCAGCGCCTGTTCCACCGGCAGGCAATCGATACCCGCATCATCGAAAACATGGGTCAGCCGGCCGCACTCGCCGGCCACGATCGCTGCGAACAATTTTTCCTTACTGGGAAAATGGGCGTAGAGCGTGGCCTTCGACACTTCCGCCGTGCGCGCAACCGTCTCCATGCTGGTGGCACCATAGCCGTGCTCCAGAAACAACCGCCCGGCCGCAGCCAGAATCTGCCCAACCTTAACCGAGGCCGGGGCGCATTCTGCGGTTTCCGCTCCCGCTTCGTTCCCCGCTCCGTTCCCCGCCCCGTTCATGGTGGCCGAACTTATCATCGCGCCCAACCCTCGCTCAAATGAATTACTCAACCAGACTAAACCGTTCAGTCTACCCTTGACAAGGAAAATTGGTGGTGCCACCTTGTGCGAAAGAGAACTGAACGGTTCAGTCTGGTTGGTTGAGAGTGCCGCACTGGATCCAAGGGGGTGGCGATGGCGGTAGGGCGGCGCAAACTGGTTCTGACGGGGCTGGCGCTAGCGGCGGTTAGCGGAGCCGGCTGGGCCGCTTGGATGTGGTGGCACGACTGGCGCTTCCTGCAATCCACCGACGATGCCTATGTTCAGGCCGACGTGACTGTGATCAGTTCGCGGGTCTCGGGTTATGTCCGCGAGGTTTTGGTCGCCGATAATCAGGAGGTCGCGGCCGGAACCGTACTGGTGGCGATCGACGACGCCGACTTTCGGGCCCGGGTGGCCGAAGCCGAAGCCGCGATCGAGGCACGCAAGGCGGCCCTGGTCAGCAATAGCCAGCGACGGCTGCTGCAACAAGCCCTGATCGAGCAGGCGGCGGCGGCCCTGGCCAGCGCCGAAGCGGAAAAGCAGCGCTCGACGCTTGATTTTCAGCGCGTACGGGCCTTGGCTGGGGATAGTTTCGCCAGCCGGCAGCGTTTCGAAACCGTTGATGCCGATATGAAGAAGGCCGAGGCGGCGGTCAACCGGGCCAGGGCGGCGCAAGAAGCGGAACGGGCCCAGATCGGGGTGCTCAATGCCGCACGCAGCGAGATCGAAGCCAGCCTGCATCAGGGCGAGGCGATGCTGACTTTGGTCCGCATCGACCTGGACAACACGCGTGTCCGTGCGCCGGTGGCGGGTGTGATCGGTAATCGTACGCTTCAGGTTGGGGTGTACGCGCGCCCAGGCGTACAGATGATGGCGGTCGTTCCCTTGACCAGCGTGTACGTGTCGGCCAATTTCAAGGAAACCCAGTTGGCGAAGATGAGACCCGGCCAGCCGGCCACGCTCAACTTCGACGCCTGGCCGGGCGAGAGCGTCACCGGGCGAGTGGACAGCCTGTCGCCGGCCAGCGGCTCTCGTTTCAGCCTGTTGCCGCCGGAAAATGCCACCGGTAATTTCACCAAGATCGTGCAGCGGGTGCCGGTCAAGATCACCCTGCCCACCGGCCATGCCCTGAGCGGACGCTTGCGGCCGGGGTTGTCGGCGGTGGTCGAGGTCGACACCCGGAATCCCGGACCATGACCGTGATCGCTCTGCCTCAGCGCCCGGCGCTGACCCGTGCCCGCGTGTTCGGTTTTTTGGCCATGGTTTTCGGCATGTTCATGGCGATTCTCGACATTCAAATCGTGTCTAGTTCGTTGTCAGAAATTCAGGCCGGGCTATCGGCCAGCAGTGATGAAATCAGTTGGGTGCAGACTTCGTACCTGATTGCGGAAGTGATCATGATTCCGTTGTCGGGATTCCTATCGCGACTGCTATCAACCCGAGTGTTGTTCGTCTTCGCCTGCTCCGGCTTTACCGTCATGAGCTTTGCCTGTGCCTTCACCTCTTCGATCGAAACCATGGTCCTGGCCCGCTCACTGCAAGGCTTCATCGGCGGCGCGATGATCCCGACCGTGTTCGCGACCAGTTTCACCCTGTTTCCGCCCGAGCGACGGGCCACGGTGTCGGTGGTGATCGGGCTGGTCGCGACCCTGGCTCCAACCCTGGGGCCGACGTTGGGCGGTTGGCTGACGCAAAGCCTGTCGTGGCATTGGCTGTTCCTGATCAACATTCTGCCCGGACTGTTGGTGAGCATGGCGGTGTGGTCGCTGATCGATATCGATCACGCCAACCCCGCTCTGCTCGACGGCTTCGACTGGTTCGGGCTGGGGTTCATGGCCTTGTTCCTGGGCAGCCTGGAATATGTGGTCGAGGAAGGGGCCAGACATGATTGGCTGGCCGACGACGTCATCCGCAGCTTCACCGTCATCACCCTGGTCGCGGCGGTACTGTTCTTCTGGCGCACTCTGACCGCAGCCAATCCGGTGGTCGATCTGGGTGCGTTCCGCGACCGCAACTTTTCACTCGGCTGCCTGTACAGCTTCACACTCGGTGTCGGTCTTTATGGTGCGGTCTATTTGCTGCCGCTGTTCCTGGCCCGGGTCCGCGGTTACAACAGCCTGCAAATCGGCATGATCATGTTCGTGACCGGCGCGTTTCAGTTCCTGTCGGCCCCGATTGCCGGGGCGATGTCGAAAAAGGTCGATCTGCGCGTGATGCTGGCGCTCGGGTTGTGCCTGTTCGGCTTCGGCGTTTACCTCAATTCGATTTTGACTGCCCAGGCCAGTTTCAACGAATTGTTTCTGCCTCAGGCAATCCGCGGTGCCTCACTGATGCTGTGCTTCATTCCGATCAACACCCTGGCGCTCGGCACGCTGCCACCCGACCGGCTCAAGAACGCCAGCGGCCTTTATAATCTAATGCGCAATCTGGGCGGCGCGATCGGGTTGGCGCTGATCAACACCGTTTTGCAACAGCGGCTGGCGCTACACATGAACCGGCTTGGCGATCACATCAATCTGGGGCGGCCGGAAGTGCAGGCGGCCTTGGACGGCTTAACCGAGATTATCTCCACCTCGGGCGCGGTACTGGACCCACAACTGGCCGCAGCCAAGATTCTGGGCGGCATGGTCACGCGTGAGGCGATGGTCATGACCTTCAGCGACTGCCTGATGCTGATGGCCGGCGTGTTCTTTCTGGCGCTATTGTTCATGCCGTTGGTGCACAAACCACGTAGCCCTTCC
The DNA here is from genome assembly GCA_963575695.1 of uncultured Gammaproteobacteria bacterium. Taxonomy (GTDB): domain Bacteria; phylum Pseudomonadota; class Alphaproteobacteria; order Azospirillales; family Azospirillaceae; genus CAUYTZ01. The sequence goes on from CAUYTZ010000132.1 coordinate 3,581, forward strand.
AGCCCGAAATAATGTGTCCCGGCGAAGTTGCGATGAATAGATACGAATCCCTGGGATCTTCAGGGTGTCAATGGTGTTCGGGTTGGCTCCAGCCAAGGCGTCGAACCACCAGCCGTCAGCCTATTTCATCTGCCGACCGTCATAAATTATTCATTTCGTTCTTTGTCGAAATGTCGTAGGGTGCAGCCATGCTTGGTCAATTCGAACAGGCCGGTCGGGCCATTGCAGACCCCTCCCGTCTCCGCATCCTGAAGCTGCTGGAGCTGGAGGAACTTTGCGTCTGCCAAGTCACTGCGGTGCTCGGGTTGGCTCCGGCCACGGTGTCGAAGCACCTGTCGTTGTTGCGGGCTGCTGGGCTGGTGGCGCAACGCAAGGCTGGGCGGTGGGTTTACTACCGGTTGGCCGAACGGTCGGCCAATCCTTACGCCATGGCGGTGCTGGCACTGGTGCAAGGCGTTCTCGGCGACGACAATACCATCACTATCGATCAGCAAAAGCTGAAAAAGATTAAAATGATTCCAGTAGAGGCTTTGTGCGCAAAGGGGGGAGGCACTCCCGTAACTCTTTCTGACCAGACAAAGGGGTAGCTATGGTTAGTAAAATATTCAATGTCCTGTTTCTTTGCACAGGCAACAGCGCCCGTAGTGTCTTGGCCGAACGCCTGATTAACGATTTTGGCGGCGGGAAATGGAAGGCATACAGCGCTGGCAGCCATCCCACCGGAACGGTCAATCCGCTCTCGCTCGACATTCTTCGCGAGAAGGGGCATTCGGTCGAAGGGCTGCGCTCAAAATCTTGGGACGAGTTCGCTCTGCCCGACGCCCCCATAATGGATTTGATCATCACTGTCTGTGACAACGCGGCCGGCGAGTTCTGCCCGATCTGGCCGGGACATCCGTCTAAGCTTCATGTCGGCTTTCCCGATCCCGCTGCGGCCGAAGGCAGCCGTGAGGAGCGGCTGGCCGTATTCCGCATGGTCTACGGCATGATTGAGGCAAAAGTCCGTAAGTTGATCGACGTTGGCCCGGAGCGGGCCGAGGAGGTCTGATGCCTGTCCAATGCGAGATGGCGGGAAAAGTGGCCGCCAAAGCCCCGATGGGGGTCTTCGAACGCTATCTGACCTTGTGGGTGGCCTTGTGCATCGTCGCGGGCACCGGGTTGGGGCATTGGTTGCCCGGCCCGTTCCACGTCATTGGTCGTATGGAAGTCTCTCAGGTCAACCTGCCGGTGGCGGTGCTGATCTGGCTGATGATCATCCCCATGCTGCTCAAGATTGATTTCGGCGAGTTGCACCGGGTCAAGGAGCATTGGAAGGGGGTGGGCGTTACCCTGTTCATCAACTGGGCAGTCAAGCCATTTTCGATGGCATTGCTGGGCTGGCTGTTCGTCAGCACCCTGTTCCGGCCTTATCTGCCCGCCGGGCAGATCGATAGCTACATTGCCGGCCTGATCCTTCTCGCTGCGGCACCCTGTACGGCGATGGTGTTCGTGTGGTCGAACCTGTGCGAGGGCGAACCACATTTTACGCTGTCTCAAGTGGCGCTGAACGATCTGCTCATGATTGTCGCTTTTGCACCCATCGTCAGCCTGCTGTTGGGCCTATCGTCGATCACTGTGCCGTGGAACACGCTGCTGCTGTCGGTAGCGCTTTACATCGTCGTGCCGGTGATCATCGCCCAGGTGTGGCGCAAGGCGTTGTTGGCGAACGGGCCGCAGACGTTGGCCCACACGTTGGCGAAGCTGGGACCGCTGTCTTTGGTGGCGCTGCTCACCACCTTGGTGCTGCTGTTCGGGTTCCAGGGTGAGCAAATCATCGCCCAACCCCTGGTAATCCTGATGCTGGCGGTGCCGATCACCATCCAGGTCTACTTCAATTCCGGCCTCGCCTACCTGCTCAACAAGAAGCTGGGGGTAGCCCACCGCGTCGCCGGACCATCGGCGTTGATCGGGGCCAGTAACTTCTTCGAACTGGCGGTGGCTGCCGCGATCAGCCTGTTCGGCTTCCAGTCGGGTGCTGCCCTGGCCACCGTGGTCGGGGTGCTGATCGAAGTCCCCGTGATGCTTTCGGTGGTGCGGATCGTTACTTCCTCCAAGGGCTGGTATGAAGGTCGGGAATCGAATGCGACGTAGTCAAACTACGGCTAAACGCTCAGGCCTCATCGGCCACATAATTATGCTGCCTTTGAATCGGAGACAGGAAGGTCAATCTGTGCCCGCTTCAAATAACGTAGAGCATATTCTTGATAGATACCACTCTTCACGAACAGGTCAAATAGGTCTGGATCGATGTGCTGGTCTTTACGCATGAAGCCCATGATCTTGAGCGCCTCGCTCAGGGTCTTGGCTTTCTTGTACGGGCGGTCGGAGGCGGTCAGCGCTTCGAAAATGTCGGCGATGGCCAGAATTCGAGCCTGTACCGCCATGTCATCCCGTTTAAGTTTGCGGGGATAGCCGGTGCCGATCAT